>JBGARW010000036.1:0-20872 GCA_044230015.1 Gallionella sp.
CATGGCAGCCCAGACATTGGGCGACGGCCAGTGGCAGTTCTTCGACGAGTTCGCCCTGCTGTTCGGCGGCCGCATTGCCGACAACGTCGGCTTCCTGCTCGAAGGGCAGATGATCGCTGCTACTGCTCCTTTCGCAGCCGGTTTCAAGATGCCGTTCGTGTTCGACATGGGCGGCGCCAAGCTGTCCGTCGTGCCGTTCCAGACCGACGCCCTTGGCCCGGCCTATGGCTATGAGCTGTCGAGCGGCGGTGTGATGCGAGCCAACCGTTGGGCCGAGCACCGTGCCGAGACCTCCGCAGTGCAGTACAACGCTCCTGGCGCGACTGGCGCGGCGACCGGTATCGCGTTCGCGGCACAGAACGACATGGGCTTCATCAACGTCACCAAGTGGGCGCAGGCTCAGATGTCCGTCACCGGCGGCGTCGACCTGGACAGCAACTTCATCCGTGTCGCCGCGACCCCGAACGTGGGCGGCTGGGCGATGCTGGTGGGCGTTGGCCGCATGAGCGGTTCGTCCTTCAACGGCACCGGCCCGATCGACACCGACCAGACCTTCTTCGACTTCCAGGCTCAGGGTGAAGTCGGCGGCAAGGAGCTGGGTGTCTATGCACAGCACGCCAAGGCACCGGCCACCGTCAACGGCAACGCCTTCAACACCGGCGGCGTGATTGGCAACCCGGACCGCAAGGCCTGGACCATCGGCGCGGACTGGAGCGTGATCCCGCATACGCTGACCATCGGCGCGGCCTATCGTAACGCCGACACCGGCGGCGCAGCTGCCACCAACGGCGACGATGCCGTGACCGTCACCGCAGTGTACGACCTGTACCAGAACGTGGCGTTCCACCTGAACCACAGCTCGTACAGCGGTTCTTCGCGCAATGCGGTCGGTGCGGTCAAGCGCCTGACCACGTTCATGCTGGAAGCGGCCTGGTAATCAGGAGCTCGCGTAGGATGGGTTGAGGCACGCCGGCAAACCCGGTACCGATACCCATCGAACAACGGCTAAAGCAGTTGCAGCACAGACAGGGGAGACTTCGGTCTCCCCTGTTTTTTTGCGCTTGGAATCCTTACCCTCCTTTGCTACACTGAACCCGTTGATCACGAGGAGTCGAGCATGCCGATTACCGTTGAACAGATAGCCGAAGAGGCACTTGCGCTGCCAAGCGAGGCGCGTGCATTGCTGGCCGATCGTCTGGTGGAGAGCCTTGATCCGGCAGAGGATGGTTATATTCGACAGCTTTGGGTTAAGGAGGCGCTACGGCGTATCGAGGATGTGCGTAGCGGGAGCGTGGCAACGATTCCCGGCGAGGCCGCTTTTGCGCAAGTCAATGCAGCGATCGGAAGATGAACTATGGATTCCATCCTGAAGCGCTGCGCGAATTTCGGGAGTCTGCGGTTTTCTATGAGTCACAGCAAAGTGGTTTAGGTGCCCGCTTTATCGCTGCCGTTCAATCTGCTATCGATCGCATCGTTGCTTCGCCTGAAGTTTGGCGGGCGCTGGAAGGTGATGTGCGTCGATTTCTGACCAAGGTCTTCCCTTATGCCGTGCTGTATACGATCGAGAGAGATTACATCCTGATTGTGGCAGTGATGCATTGCCATCGCGAGCCGGGTTATTGGCATCACCGGATTCAACCCGCGTAGGATGGGTTGAGCCCTTCGTCCTTCGCTACATCAGGAGGCTCAGGACAGGCTCCAGCGATACCCATCAAACAAAAGCAAAAGCAGTTGTGTAACGAACAGGAGAGCCTTCGGTCCCCCTGTTTTTTGCGCCTGTGATTGGCGGGTTCTTGATATACTTCGCGCCGTATCGAATGAGGGAGATCGCCATGAAAGCATTGTTTGTTCGCGCCGAATGGGATGACGAAGCTGAAGTCTGGGTCGCTACCAGCGATGATGTTCCGGGTCTGGTTGCCGAGGCGGATACCACGGAGGCACTGCTTGCAAAGTTGCATATATTGATCCCGGAGCTGCTGGAAGCAAATGATTATCCGGATGGCGGATCGGTGCCGTTCGAGTTGGGTAAGGCGGTTGAATGATCCCATGCACTGGCGCCGCGAGCGGCGCACCATAACCGGCCCAGCCCCATGATGAGACCGGGACGCAACGATCCCTGCCCATGCGGCAGCGGGAAAAAATACAAGAGATGCTGCCAGGACAAGCCGCGGCACAGCCCGCCGGCAGCGGCCGAGCTCGGCCGGCTCGGCATCATGCTGACGGCGCAGGGGCGCCATGCCGAGGCGGAAGCCGTCTTCAGGCAGGCGCTGGAGGCCGATCCGGGCCATGTCGAGACCCGCTATAACCTTGGCCTTGCCTACATGGCGCAGAACCGTTTGGCGGATGCCGAGCGGGAGTTGCGCCTTGCCATCGGCGCCAGGCCGGATTACCCGATGGCGCATTACGGCATGGGGCTCGTCCTCAAGGCGCAGGGGCGCCCGCCGGAGGCCGAGGCCAGCCTGCAGCGCGCCGTGCGGCTCAAGCCGGACTTCGCCGGCGGGTACTATTGCCTGGCCTACCTCTGCCTCGAGCAGGGCAGGACGGAAGAGGCGGTGTCCGGCTTCCGGCGCGCCGTGGAGATCGAGCCGGGCTATGCCGATGCGCGCATCAAGCTGGGCGAATGCCACGCGGAACTGGGACGCTTCGCGGAAGCGGAGGCGTGCTACAGGCACGTGCTGGAAGCCGATCCCGGCAACATCGACGCCCGGTTCGACCTGGCGCTGCTCGGGACGGCGCGCGACGCGGACGAGAACCTCGCCGTATTGGTCGGGGTCGAGCAGGCGGTCCGGGACCGCAAGAAGACGCTGGTCGGGAACGATGCGGTCAAGCTCGATTTCGCGCTTGGGCGCGCCTACGACCAGCGCGGCGACTACGAGCGGGCATTCGCGCATTTCCTTGCGGGAAACAGGCTGAAGCGCGCCATGCTCGATCATGACGCGCAAAAGACGGCGGCGCGTATCGACGACATCATGCGCATCTTCGACCGCGAGAGCATCGCAAGGCTGGGCGGTGGCGGGGACCCGTCCGCGCTACCCGTCTTCGTATTGGGGATGCCGCGCTCCGGTACGACGCTGGTCGAGCAGATCATCGCCAGCCACCCCGCGGTCCACGGGGCGGGAGAGCTGCCCGACCTGCTGGAGATCGCGACCGGGGTGACGGCCGGGGCGGAGTCGCTGTTCCCGGGCGGCATGATGGCGCTCGGCCCGGAGGCGCTTGCCGGCATGGGCGGCCGCTATGTGGCCGGGCTGCAACGGCGCGCGCCGCAGGCGCAGCGCATCACCGACAAGATGCCGGCGAATTTCCTCGCCGTCGGCCTGATCCACCTGATGCTGCCCAACGCGAAGATCATCCACGTCGACCGCGACCCGGTGGATACCTGCCTGTCCTGCTTTACCCAGCTGTTCAGCGGCGGGCAGGGATTCAGCTATGACCTGGCGGAGTTGGGACGCTACTATGCCGACTACGCGCGCCTGATGGAGCATTGGCGCAGGGTGTTGCCGGAGGGCGCTTTCCTCGACGTGCGCTATGAGGACATCGTGGCGGACCAGGAGGCGCAGTCGCGCCGCCTGATCGAGTATTGCGGGCTGGCGTGGGACGATGCGTGCCTCGACTTCCACAGCAACAGTCGTGCGGTAAAGACCTCCAGCATGGTGCAGGTGCGCCGGCCGATCTACAAGTCATCGGTGGAACGCTGGCGGAACTATGAGAAGTTCCTCGGCCCGCTGCTCGACGCGCTCGGCGAGACGGTCGCGCAAAGAATCGATCGAGAACGATGAACATGAATCCGGGACGCAACGACCCCTGCCCCTGTGGCAGCGGCAAGAAATACAAGCAATGCTGCGGAGCCATGCAGGCGGCTGCTGCGAATACGAAGACCTCGCTCCAGGAGCTTCTGCAAACGGGATTGGCACACCACCGGGCCGGGCGGTTGCCCCAGGCGGAGGCCGCTTACCGGCAGATACTCCAGAGGATGCCGGATCATTCGGATGCGCTGCATCTGCTGGGGATGGTTGCTAACCAGACTGGGCAGAACGAGCTTGCCGTCGAATTGATCAGCAAGGCAATCAGGGGCAACCCGGTCGCCCCGATGTATTACAACCTCGGGAATGTGTTCCACGAGCAGGGCAAGCCGGATGCCGCCGCAGACTGCTTCCGCAAGGCGCTCGAACTGCAACCGGATCATCTCAATGCCTGCCTCAATCTGGGGGTCGTGCTCAAGGCGCAGGGCCGGCTGGACGAGGCAGCCGAGAATTTCCGCAAGGTGATTGGCCTCAAGCCGGATCTCGTGGGCACATATCTTCACTTGGGCAATACGCTCAAGGAGCAGGGAAAGCTCAACGCCGCAGCAGAATGTTTTCAGCACGCATTGAGGCTTAGACAGGATTATATCGAGGCGCGCGTTAACCTAGGGAATGTGTTCAAGGAACAGGGTAAGCTGGATGAGGCCATTGAGAGCTATCACAAGGTTCTTGCGTCCAAGCCGGACTACGCCGAGGTACATAACAATCTGGGGAATGTGCTGCAGGCACAAGGCAAACTGGATGCTGCAGTTGAGAGTTTCGGCAAGGCACTCGCGCTCAAGCCGGGGTATGTCGAGGCGGGAAACAATCTCGGGAATGTGTTCAAGGAGCAGGGCAAGCTGGATGAGGCTATCGCCTGTTATCGGGAAGTGCTCAAGTTCAGACCGGATTTGACTTGGGGATACTGCAACTTAGGGAATGTACTTCGGGAACATGGCGATCTGAATGCTGCGATCGAGAGTTTCCACAAGGCGCTTACCCTTGAACCGGATAGTATCGAGGCACACACCGGTATGGGTGCGGTACTCAAGGATACCGGCCAATTCGATGCGGCCAAGGTGCATCTTGACCAAGTGCTTGCCATGGAGCCGGACCATCCGGCGGCATGGGCCAGCCTGTCTTCGTTGCGGAAGATGACTCCCGACGACCTGCCCTGGGAGGAAAAGGCGCAACGACTCCTGGCCGGATGCACGAAGCTGCAGGAGGAGATGCGGCTGTGCTATGCCCTGGGCAAGTACCATGATGACGTCAGGCAATACGAGGCCGCCTTTGGCTACTATGCGCGCGCCAATCGTCTGGACAAGCGGAATGCGCCGCCTTTTGACCGTGGTGACTTCAGCCGACATATCGATAATGCCATCTCTGCAAACCCCGCCGAGGCGGTGCGGCGGCCGCGGGCGAAGGGCAGCGATTCGCGCCGGCCGGTATTCATCGTCGGTATGCCGCGTTCCGGGACTTCGCTCACCGAGCAGATCCTCGCTTCCCACCCGGACGTCTTCGGCGCCGGCGAACTGCGCTTCTGGGGGCAACAGGCCGATAAGCATCTTTCGACCTTGTCGTCCTGGCATGGTGATGCACAGATGTTGCAAGACCTGGCTGGCCGTTACGAATTCGAGTTGCAGCGCCATTCCGCCACGGCACTGCGGGTGGTAGATAAGATGCCGGGCAACTTCATGCATCTGGGGCTGATCCATGCGGTATTCCCGCAGGCGCGCATCCTGCACACGCAGCGCAACCCGGTGGACACCTGCCTGTCGATCTTCTTTCAGGCGTTCAACAACCAGCACGCCTACGCAAACGACCTGGAGGACCTGGCGTTCTATTACCGGGAATACCATCGCCTCATGGCGCACTGGCGCGCGGTACTACCGCAGGAAGTGTTACTGGACGTGCCCTACGAGGGCGTGGTGGAAGACCAGGAGGGCTGGAGCCGCCGGATCATCGACTTCATCGGCCTGGAGTGGGACGAGCGCTGCCTGAATTTCCACGAGACCGAGCGCAAGGTGGGGACGGCCAGCAACTGGCAGGTGCGGCAAAAGATCTACAAGACCTCGAAGGAGCGCTGGCGGAACTATGAGAAGTCACTCGGGCCGCTGCTCGACGCGCTCGGCGAGCTTGCACCGGGCCGTTGATAGGTGCGGGTTCACGGAGGAGACTGGGTGAGTAAATCGGAAGCGGCAAGACCTGCAGCGGTGGTCTGGCAGGATGGTCATGTGTCACAGGAGGAGCGAGCCGCGCCTGGCTGATGCCGATCCTCATGCCGCGATTGCAGCGCTGAAACACCCCGGCTCACCGGGTGCGGATGGAGGACCACTCGCGCAATAAAAAAACGGGCATCCGAAGATGCGGCAATTTATGCAGCGAGAGGAAGGGGTAGTTGAAAACACCCATTAACGATGCCGGATACAGAAATATCCTCATCCAATTCTTCCCACCGCAATGCGGTGCCGTTCAAACGTAGTGAGACCTGCTGAAGTTGCTCATCGCTTGCATTGCGCAGCAGCTTGAAGCGTGCCGAGGGGAAACCGATTTGACGGCCGTCGGTGAGCTCAATAAATACGGTTCGACCTATTACCCAAGCTCGAACGGCGCAGTAATCAACTTCATCGCTGGAAGAACTCATGCCATTTTTCCTTGAGAAACTGTTGCCTTTCAAAAACAACGATCTCGATACGGCGCAGCTCGATAGGACTTACGTTGCGGCTTCGAGCGAGCCGAATCGGTTCGAGCCAGAATTTACACTCTCCATCTCCAGTGTCAACATGGATGTGCGGCGGCTCCATGCCTTCATCGGAATAAAAATGAAAACGCCAATTCAGCAAACGAAAGACGGTAGGCATGTTCTGTGAAGGATTGCCGCAGTCTGATGCTCGCTATTAGACGACACCCGGCAAGCTGTCGTCAATAAAAAACGGGCATCCGAAGATGCCCGTTGATCTTTTCGTCTGGCGGGTCGGGTCAAGAAGCTGACTCAACCGCAGACTGCTTAGAACTTGAACTCACCCCACAGGAATGTCTTCTGGGTGTTGACGTTGGTGCCGAAGGTGGTGGCTGTCGTGCCCTTGGCCTTGTAGTCCGCATACTTCAGGCCTACCGAGGTGTTCTTGTTGAATGCATAGGTACCCACCAGACCCCATTCGTTGCCGAGGCTGCCGGAGCTCAAGGCAGCGGTGGTCTTGTCTGCGGTATAGTCGTGGTAGACCGCGCCGAGGTTGATGCCGGCCAGCTTGCCGTTCACCGACACATAGGCGTCCTTCAGGCCTTGTGCGGGCGTGGCTCCGGCAAACATATCGGCCCAGCCGTTATGCGCATGCAGCGTGGCCAGCGGGGTCTGGAACGAGCGGTTGCCGAGCGCGCCGGTAGTCTTGGTCACGGCGGCGGCATCGGTACCCAGCACTTCATAACCCACCTTGAACACCGCGATGCCGGTAACATCCACGCCGGCTTCGAGGAAGGTGTAGTCGATGTCGAAGCTCTGGGTGTTGTTGCTGCCGTCAGTCTGGTTGGCGTATTCGGCCGTATACAGCAGCTTGTTGCCGCCCATCGCGGTGCTGCCGTTCAGCCTGATGCCATAGGTGTCCGCCGAGCGGGCATCGGTCGTTGCGACACCGACCGGACGGTAGTCCAGCAGGTAGGCATAGCCGACGATCTCGGCGAAGCTCCAGCCCTTGTAGCTTGCGTTGAGGATCGGGGACCTCATGTGGGCGTTGCCGGCATCGGCGGCAGCGCCGTCGCCGATCACGCGATTGACGTTGGTGAAATAGCTCGCCGTGATCGTGGTGCTGGGCAGCGACTTGTTGACCAGGGTGAAGGCGTCGTAGGTTTGGTGGTTCTGGCGCCAGCCGACGTTGCCGATGAAGCGGGCATTGTCCAGGATGAGCAGCTGACGGCCCCACTTCACGGTGGTGTTGGCGATGCCGCTGTAGCTCAGGTAGGCCTGGTTGATCTCGGTGACTTCCGGATCCAGGATCGCGGCGTAGTTCGTGTTCCCGTTATTCCCGCCGTTGTATTGGCCGTTACCCAGATCGTGCGTGGCTTCCGCTTCGACCATCGCGCCGAAGCCGTTGAAAGTGGCTGTCTCATAGCCGAGGCGCAGGCGCACCGTGTGTGCGGTCGCTTTGTTCGTTTGCAAGGGAGCAACGGGAACGGAAGCGTTGCGCACATCTTCATAGCGGTATTGCAGGTTCATGGAAGCCTTGCCGCCGGTCAGTGCGTCGGTCAATGTGTCTGCTGCCAAAGCGCTTTGTGCGAACAGCAGTGCCGACAGGGCGGCGATGCTCGATACGGGGTGTTTCTTGAATATCATGGTATCCTCCGGAACGTTTTAAGAAAGCGCTTGAAAAAGCACTGGCGCGGATTATCTTGTTGGCAGCAGGGTTATGCAACAAGAATCTTGTAATAATTCTGTCATGTTGTTTTTTTGCAACAGACAGGCCCGATGCCCGACAGGGTCCCGCAAAACCATTCCGGATCGCCGCCGCGACAAAATGACTCTCGCCGAACGCTTCCTGCTCTATATCCAGCTCGTCCGCCTGCACCGCCCCATCGGCATCCTGCTGCTGCTGTGGCCGACGCTGTGGGGGGTGTGGGTCGCGGGCAACGGGCATCCGGCATGGCATATCGTGCTGATCTTCACGCTCGGCACGGCGCTGATGCGTTCCGCCGGCTGCGCCGTCAACGATTACGCCGATCGCCACATCGACCGACATGTCAGGCGCACCAGTGAGCGCCCACTCGCCAGCGGCAGGGTCAGCGCGCGCGAGGCGCTGTGGCTGGCCGCCGGGCTGGCGTTCGCCGCTTTCCTGCTGATCATGCCGCTCGACCCGCTGACCTGGCTGCTGTCCTTCCCCGCCGTGTTCCTTGCCGCCAGCTATCCGTTCACCAAGCGCTTCTTCGCCATCCCGCAGGCCTATCTCGGCATCGCCTTCGGCTTCGGCATCCCGATGGCGTTCGCCGCGCAGCTCGGCGAAGTGCCGCCGGTGGCGTGGCTGCTGCTGCTGGCCAACGTGTTCTGGGCGATCGCCTACGACACCGAGTACGCGATGGTGGACCGCGACGACGATATCCACCTCGGCATCCATTCCTCGGCGCTGTTCTTCGGCAGGCATGACGTGGCGGCGGTGATGGGCTGCTATGCCATGAGTCTGGCGTTACTGGCGGCGGCGGGACGGATGGTCGGGCTGGGCTGGGCATATTACGCGGGGCTGCTGGCGGCGGCAGGGGTCGCGCTGTATCACTACGCCCTCATCAGGGGCAGAAGCCGCGAAGGGTGCTTCAGGGCGTTCCTGCACAACAACTGGTTCGGCGCGGCGGTGTTCGCGGGCATCGCGCTCGATTATTGGGCGCGCACCCGGTAGCGTGCGCCCCGGGCCACAGGTCACGGCAATGGTCGGGAGGCTCTATTGTCTTACCCCGATGTTTTTGAGATAGTCGCACACAGAGTAAAGCCGGTCGCCGCATGGTGCATCCGGGGTCATCACGGTCGAAGGGGCATGTATGTTTGACGAGTTGGATCGCGAAGTCTTTGCCGTCGGAGAGCAGATATTCAAGGTCGGCGACGCCGGCGATTGCGCCTATCTTGTCGAAGCGGGCTCCGTCGAGGTCTTCGTTGCGGAGCGGGGCGTGGAAAGCCTGGTCAGCACGATGCGCAAGGGCGAGATGTTCGGGGAGATCGCGCTGATCGATCATCAGCCCCGCACGGCCACGGTCAGGGCGGCCGAGAGGACCGTGCTCGTCCCGATCAGGCGGGAGCTGGTGGACGGGTTGCTGGAGAAGAGCGACCCGATCCTGCGCCACCTGTTGCTGGTCATCCTGGAGCGCTTCCGCGGCAAGCAGGCCGAACCCGCCAGACCGGGGCGCGGCGCGGAAGCCTTGGCGGAGCAGACGGCCCATCGCAATAACCTGAAAGGGGAGGCAACGCAGAAACTGTCGCTTGCCCACGGGATCACGCGCGCCCTGGCGCGTGAAGAGTTCGAGCTCCACTATCAGCCGATCTGCCATCTGGCCGATGGCGGCATTGCCGGATTCGAGGCGCTGATACGCTGGCACCACCCCACGGACGGGATGATCCCGCCGATGGACTTCCTCTGGCTTGCCGAACAGACCGGCATGATACGCGAGCTCGGCCTGTGGACGCTGGAGCGCGCCTGCCGCGACTGGCCGGCATTGCGGCGCTACTCCGGCTACAGTTCCCCTTTTGTCAGCGTCAACCTGTCGCCGAACCAATTGATCTGTGAATCGCTGGTGGACGACGTCAAGGCGATCATCGCGCGCCACAACATGCCGGCTACGGAGCTCAAGCTGGAGCTCACGGAGACGGTCATGGTCGAGCATCCCGAGGTCGCGCTGCAGATCCTGAACCGGCTGGCCGAGCTGGGCAGCAGTCTCGCACTGGATGATTACGGTACCGGCCATTCCGGCCTGGCCCATTTGCAGCGCTATCCGGTCGGCACCCTGAAGATCGACCGCGCCTTCATCGCTCCCATGCTTGAGTCGACGCTGAGCAGCGAGATCGTGCGCTCCTCGATCGAGCTGGCGCATCTGCTCGGCATGGACGTGGTCGCCGAGGGGATAGAGACCGAGGAGACGGGCGCGAGACTCCTGGAGATGAAGTGCGATTTCGGACAGGGCTGGTTCTTCGGCCGGCCGGCCGCGTTGCAGGATCTGGCGATCCTGTATGCAGGGGTTTGAGACCTTTCAGAACTGTTCGTTCTCGCCCAGATAGCGCCACTGCCCGACCGGCAGGTTCCCCAGCTTCACCCTGCCGATGCGGATGCGCTTCAGTCCCGTCACCTTCAACCCGACCAGTTCGCACATGCGCCGTATCTGGCGCTTCTTCCCTTCGCGCAGCACGAAGCGCAACTGGTCTTCGTTCTGCCAGGTCACTTTTGCCTGTTTGAGATATTCCCCGTCCAGTTTCAGTCCCTGGTTGAGCAATGCCAGTCCGCTGTCCTCCAGTTTGCCCTGCACACGCACCAGATATTCCTTGTCCACTCCGGAATCCTCGCCGATCAGTCGCCTGGCGATGCGCCCGTCCTGGGTGAGCACCAGCAGGCCCTGCGAGTCGATGTCCAGGCGGCCGGCCGGGGCGAGGCCGAGCAACTGGCTGCGGTGGAAGCGCAGCGGCGAGGCATCCTCTGCCCAGCGCGTCGAGCCGTCCAGCAGGGTGACGGCGGGTTTGTAGTTGTGCTCGGCCTGCCCGGACACGTAGCCGACCGGCTTGTTGAGCAGGATCGTCACGCGCTGCTGCTGGGTGTTCTGTGCCGCGCTGCGCAGGGTGATCTGCTGGGTCGGCAAGACCTTGCTGCCCAGTTCGCTGACGACCTCGCCGTCGACTTCCACCCAGCCTTTTTCGATATAGCCGTCCGCTTCGCGGCGCGAGCACAGGCCGAGCTCGGCCATGCGTTTGGAGAGGCGGATCTTTTCCATGGGGTGTGATATTCGATTGTCCGGGCGGCGATTTAATCACAAATGCCGCATCGGAAGGAATCGGTTATTCTTCGCGCGTTCCATGTTTCGGCTTGTTCGATGAGCAAATCCCAAAAATCCCTAGCCGGCGCATTCGTGTCAGGCCTGCTGTGCGTCTTCGGTTTCGCGCCGTTCGGGATATCCGTCGTTCCGGTGCTGGCGCTCGCCGTGCTGTTCGTCTTGTGGAGCCGTGCCGACAGCCCGCGTGCGGCGGCCTGGCTGGGCTTCGGCTTCGGCCTCGGGCTGTTCGTCGCCGGCACCGGCTGGATCTATGTCGCGCTGCACGACTACGGCAATATGCCGCTGGCGCTGGCGCTGCCCGCCACCTTGCTGTTCGCGGCGTTCCTCGCCCTGTTCCCGGCGCTGGCCGGTTATGCCCAAGCGCGTTTCGGCGAGACTCATGGCGCGCATTCCATGGCAGCAGGCAACATGCGCTCCGCGCTGGTGATGCCGGCTGCGTGGGTGATGCTCGAATGGCTGCGCGGAACGATCCTCACCGGTTTTCCCTGGCTCACCCTGGGCTATGCGCACAGCGACAGCCCGTTGGCGGGTTATGCGCCGCTGCTCGGCGTGTACGGCGTATCGCTGGCGGCGGCGCTGAGTGCAGGGTTGCTGGCGATATTGTGGTGCAAACGCTGGAGCCGGCAATGGCAGATTGCATTGGCTGTCCTCGTTGTGTTGTGGACCGGCGGTGCGCTGCTGCGCGGCGTCGCATGGACCCAGCCGCACGGCGAGCCGATCAGCGTGGTGCTGGTGCAGGGTGACATCGCGCAGGACCTCAAGTTCGACGAAGACGCGCTGGTCGGGACGCTGGAGACCTATCGCCGCCTGACCCTGCAGAACCCGGCGCGGCTCACCATCCTGCCGGAAACCGCCTTGCCGCTGCTGCGCCACGAGGTGCCCCCGGTGCTGGTCGAGCAGCTGCGCGATCACGCCAGGAAGAACGGCGGCGACATCCTGGTCGGCGCCTTCGTGCGCGACAACGGCAGCTACTACAACGGCGTGTTCACGCTCGGCACGGCGGAGGAGCAGCATTACCGCAAGCAGCACCTCGTGCCGTTCGGCGAATTCATCCCGCTGCGCCCGCTGCTCGGCTGGCTCATCAACGGCGTGCTCGACATCCCGAT
Organism: Gallionella sp.; assembly: GCA_044230015.1. Classification (GTDB taxonomy): domain Bacteria; phylum Pseudomonadota; class Gammaproteobacteria; order Burkholderiales; family Gallionellaceae; genus Gallionella. Next base: position 12,395 of record JBGARW010000036.1, read on the forward strand.
GGGCGACCTCGCGCGCGGCGACGCACGGCAGGCGCCGCTCGAGGTCGCCGGCCAGCGCGTCGCGGCGAACATCTGCTACGAGGACGTGTTCGGCGAAGAGATCATCCGCGCGCTGCCCGAGGCGACGCTGCTGGTCAATTTCACCAACGACGCGTGGTATGGTCGTTCGCACGCGGCGGCGCAGCATAACCAGATTTCACAACTGCGCGCGCTGGAGGCCGGCCGCATGATGCTGCGCGCCACCAACACCGGCGTGACCTCGATCATCGGCGCGGACGGCAGGGTGCTGCAGCAACTGCCGCAGCACGAGGAAGCCGTGCTGAACGGCATGGCGCAGGGCTATGCAGGCATCACGCCCTATGTGCGCTGGGGCAACGCGGCGGTGATGCTGTTGCTGGTCGCCATGCTGGCCTATGCGCGGCTGCGCCGCATCCCCCCGGAGGGCTAGGGAGAAGGATGGACTGGTTCTGCTACCTGCTGCGCTGCGCCGATGACACCCTGTACTGCGGCATCACCAACGATCTGGAAAAGCGCCTCGCGGCGCACAACGCCGGCACGGCCTCGAAGTACACGCGGGTGCGCCTGCCGGTGGAACTGGTGTACGCCGAGCCCTGTGCCAGCCGGTCGGCCGCATCGAAACGCGAGATGGAGATCAAGAGCTTGACGCGTACCGACAAGCTGGAGCTCATCAGGCTGACGGCGATCGCCGAAAACCAGTAAAATGTCCGCTTTTGTGACTGCCAGAAAATAACCGATGCCTACCTTTGGCTCCGACATCACGCGCTCCGCGCATGAGCCTTCACCAAAGCTCAGCCAAGGGCTGAGCTTTCAACAGATCATCCTGACGCTGCAGAACTACTGGGACAGGCAGGGCTGCGCGCTGCTGCAGCCCTATGACATGGAGGTCGGTGCAGGCACGTCGCATACTGCGACCTTTCTGCGCGCGCTCGGCCCCGAGCCGTGGAAGGCCGGCTACGTGCAACCGTCGCGCCGCCCGAAGGACGGGCGCTACGGCGAGAACCCGAACCGTTTGCAGCATTACTACCAGTACCAGGTGGTGCTGAAGCCTTCGCCGGCCAACATCCTCGACCTGTATCTGGGCTCGTTGCAGGCGCTCGGCTTCGATCTGAAACAGAACGACATCCGCTTCGTCGAGGACGATTGGGAGAACCCGACGCTCGGCGCGTGGGGGCTGGGCTGGGAGGTGTGGCTGAACGGCATGGAGGTGACGCAGTTCACCTATTTCCAGCAGGTCGGCGGCATCGACTGCAAGCCGATCACCGGCGAGATCACCTACGGGCTGGAGCGGCTGGCGATGTATCTGCAGGGCGTGGAGAACGTGTTCGACCTGACCTGGGCGGAAGGCGTGAGCTACCGCGACGTGTACCACCAGAACGAGGTGGAGCAGTCGGCCTATAACTTCGAGCACAGCAACGTCGATTTCCTGCTGCATGCCTTCGGCGCGCACGAGGGCAATGCGAAGCACCTGATGGGGCAGCAGCTCGCGCTGCCCGCCTACGAGCAGGTGCTGAAAGCCGCACACACTTTCAATCTGCTCGACGCACGCGGTGCGATCTCGGTGACCGAGCGTGCCGCCTACATCGGGCGCATCCGCAACCTGGCGCGCAGCGTCGCGCAGAGCTATCTCGACAGCCGTGCGCGGCTCGGCTTTCCGATGGCGCCCAAGGCATGGGCGGAAGAAGTCCTCGCGCAACTCGAAGCGAAGAAGCCTGTCCTGAGCCGTGCCGAAGGGCCCGCCCCGGGCAAAGTGGAAGGGGTGGCCTGAGATGGGTGATACCAGGAACCTGCTGGTCGAGTTGCTCGTCGAGGAGTTGCCGCCGAAGGCGCTGAAGAAACTCGGCGAGAGTTTCGCCGAGGGGCTGGCCGCGAGCCTGAAGGCACAAGGTCTGGTGGCGGAAGATGCGGCGGTCGCCGCGTATGCCTCGCCGCGCCGCCTTGCGGTACGCATTGGTGAGGTGGCCGCGAAGGCCGATGACAAGGCGGTATCGCAGAAACTGATGCCGGTTTCCGTCGGGCTGGATGCGAACGGGCAGGCGACGACCGCATTGCTGAAGAAGCTCGCTGCATTGAGCGCGGGGGTCGAGACCGTCCCGCGGTTGCGCCGCGAAGGCGAGGGCAAGGCGGAGTCGCTGGTCTACGACAACATGCTGGCCGGGGCGACGCTGGCAGAAGGCCTGCAGAAAGCCCTGGAAGAGGCGCTCGCCAAGCTGCCCATCCCCAAGGCGATGACCTATCAGCTCGCCGACGGCTGGGACAGTGTGCAGTTCGTGCGTCCCGCGCACGGGCTGGTCGCGCTGCACGGCAGCGAGGTCGTGCCGGTCTCGGCGCTCGGTCTGACGGCGGGCAACATCACGCAGGGCCACCGCTTCGAGGCGACGCATGCGACGCTGGAGATCCGCGATGCCGACAGCTACGAGGCGCAGATGGAAGCCGAGGGTGCGGTGATCCCGTCCTTCGAGAAGCGCCGTGCCGAGATCGTGCGCCAGTTGGAGGCGGCTGCGGCGAAGGCGGGCGGCGGGATAAAGCCCATCGAGGACGACGCGCTCCTGGATGAGGTGACCGCGCTGGTCGAGCGCCCCAACGTGCTGGCCGGACAGTTCGGGGCGGAATTCCTCGAGGTGCCGCAGGAGTGCCTGATCCTGACCATGAAGGCGAACCAGAAATATTTCCCGCTGCTGGATGCGGAAGGCAAGCTGACCAACAAGTTCCTGATCGTGTCCAACATCCGCCCGGCGGATGCCAGCCTGGTGGTCGGCGGCAACGAGCGCGTGGTGCGCCCGCGCCTCGCGGATGCGAAGTTCTTCTTCGACCAGGATCGCAGGAAGACGCTGGAATCGCGCGTCGAGAAACTCGGCAGCGTGGTGTACCACAACAAGCTGGGCACGCAGTTGCAGCGCACCGAGCGCGTCGCCACGCTGGCGGGAACGATCGCGCGGCTGCTGGATGCGGACAAGGCGGACGCGGAGCTGGCGGCGCGGCTGGCCAAGGCCGACCTGCTGACCGACATGGTGGGCGAGTTCCCCGAGCTGCAGGGCATCATGGGGCGCTACTACGCACTGCACGACGGCGAGGACAAGGTCGTGGCGGATGCCATCGAGGCGCACTATCACCCGCGCTTCGCCGGGGATACGTTGCCGCAGGGCGCGACCGCCTGCGCCCTGGCCTTGGCAGACAAGCTGGAGACGGTGGTCGGTATCTATGGTGTCGGCCAGATACCCACCGGCGACAAGGACCCGTTCGGCCTGCGCCGCCATGCGTTGGGCATATTGCGCATCCTGGTCGAGACACCGCTCGATCTGCCGCTGCCCGCGCTGATCAGGACCGCAGCGGGGAATTTCCCGGAAGGCATGCTGAGCGCGACGGTGGCGAACGACGTGGAAGGCTTCATGCTGGACCGTCTGCGCGGCTACCTGCGCGAGCGCGGGTTCGAGGTACAGCACATCGAGGCGGTACTCCATATATTGGACGGGCGCATGCACGAGGCATTGCCGCGTTTGCAGGGGGTGCGCGCCTTTGCCGCGCTGGAAGCGGCAAAGGACCTGGCGGCGGCGAACAAACGCGTTCTGAACATCATGCGCAAGAACACCGAGGAGCTCGGTGCCGATTCTGCCCGTGCGGCGGTGAGGCCCGCATTGCTGAGAGAGGCTGCGGAGCGCGACCTGCACCAGGCCATGCTCGATATCGCGCCGTTCGCGCAGGGCTGTCTGGAGCGCGGCGACTACGGGCAGAACCTGAAGGTGCTGGTCACGCTCAAGCCTTTCATCGACGATTTCTTCGACAAGGTCATGGTGATGTGCGAGGACAGGGAGCTGCGCCTGAACCGCGCGGCGCTGCTGCAGCAGCTCGGCCAGCTGATGAACCAGACAGCCGACATCTCGAGGCTGGCGGCATAGTGGTTCCGGGATGAGCCAGCCATGAAACTCATCATCCTCGACCGCGACGGCGTGATCAATTACGACTCGGAGCAGTTCATCAAGAATCCTGAGGAATGGAAGCCGATACCCGGCAGCCTGGAAGCGATCGCGCGCCTGAACCAGGCCGGCTACCGCGCGGTAGTGGCGACCAACCAGTCCGGCATCGGGCGCGGCCTGTTCGATATGGCGATGCTGAACCTGATCCATGACAAGATGCACAAGGCCTGTGCGCTGGCCGGCGCGCGCATCGACGCGGTGTTCTTCTGCCCGCATGCCAGCGAGAACGATTGCGGTTGCCGCAAGCCCAGGAGCGGGATGCTGGAGGAGATCGCGGCGCGCTACAACCTCGGCAACCTCGATAACGTCCCGGTGGTGGGCGATTCGCTGCGCGATCTGCAGCCTGCCGCCGCGCTCGGCGCACAGCCTTACCTGGTGCTGACCGGCAAGGGGATGAAGACCCGTGCGGCAGGCGGCCTGCCGGAGGGCACGCGGGTGTTCCCGGATCTTGCGGCAGTGGTTTCCGGATTGCTTTAGGCCGGCATGCTGGCACTGCGCTCGCTGATCTTCCTGCTGTTGCAAATCGTCATCACGCCGGTCTTTGCGATGCTGGCCTTGCTGTCCTTCCCGCTCAGCCGGCTCGCGCGTTACCGCATCATCTCGCAATGGGCGAAGCTGATGCTGCCGCTGTTGCGGCTGGTGTGCGGCATCCACCATGAAGTGCGCGGCATCGAGAACATCCCGGAAGAGCCCTGTATCGTGTTGTGCAAGCACCAGTCGGCATGGGAGACGCTGGCGCTGCAGAAGGTCTTCCCGCCCCAGGTGTGGGTGTTGAAACGCGAGCTGTTGTGGATCCCGTTCTTCGGCTGGGCGCTGGCGTTGACCAGTCCGATCGCCATCAAGCGCAGCGACGGCAAGGGCGCGATAAAGCAGTTGCTCAGGCAGGGCAGGGAGCGGCTGGCGCAGGGTTTCTGTGTGGTGATCTTTCCCGAGGGTACGCGCGTGCCGTTCGGCCGGCGCGGCAAATACAAGATCGGCGGGGCGATGCTGGCGGCAAGCAGCGGTGTGCCGGTGGTGCCGGTGGCGCATAACGCCGGGCGGCTGTGGGGGCGCAACGCGTTCAGCAAGCATCCCGGGCTGATCACCATGAGCATCGGCGCGCCGATCGAGACCAGGGGGCTCAAGGCGGAAGAGATCAACGCGCGCGCCGAAGCGTGGATCGAGAACGAGATCCAGCAGCTCCCGCACTGATGCTGAAACGCCTGCGCAATCTGGTTTCCCCTCCCGCGATACCCGCAAGGGGCGCATCCGGGCTATCCCCGTTGCTGCGCAACGACCCTCCCGCCATCGAACAACGCGCCGCGCTCCTCGCCGGAAAAAACATTTCCTATACCCTGAAGCGCAGCGGCAGACGCAGGAGCATCGGCCTGCGCATCGATGATCGCGGCCTTACCGTGAGCGTGCCGTTGCGCGCCTCGGAAAAATGGCTGCACAGCGTGTTGCAGGACAAGGCGCATTGGGTGGTGGAGAAGCTGGACGGTTGGCAGACGCGCAAGCCGATGGAGATGCGTTGGACCGATGGCGAGACGGTCCATCATCTGGGTGAAGCGCTGACCCTGCGCGTAGTGACGGGTCTGTTTGCCGCGCCGGCGCAACGGCGCGGCGGCGATCTGTGGGTGTTCGTTGTCAACGGGCATGGCAGCAGCGCCACCCCTGACGATGAAACCCGCCATGCGCGCTTCCCTGATGGAACTACTGGCCATTCCACCAGGTTGTCAAAAGACGACAACCAAGTGGCTGGTTATTACCCCAGCCCTCTGGATGGAACAACTGGCCATTCGACCAGGCTGCAAAAGATCGCAGCCAAGTCGCTGGTTATCCCGCAAGCGGGGGAGGGGACAAACGTATCGCCGCGCGAGCCCCACGTTAGTGACAGCGAAGCGGCGCAGATCGAGCGGGCCGTGGCGCACTGGTATCGTCATGAGGCGGAGCGGCTGTTCGCGGAGCGTGTCGCACACTACGCGGCAATGCTCGACGTCGTGCCGCGTTCGGTCAGGCTCTCTTCGGCAAAGACGCAGTGGGGTTGCTGTACGGCCTGCGGCGCGGTGCGCCTCAACCGGCAGCTCGTCAGATTGCCGCTGCGCCTGGTTGATTACGTGGTGGTCCACGAACTTGCGCACCTGCGCGAGATGAACCATTCGGCGGCGTTCTGGGCGGTGGTGGGAAGCGTTTGCCCGGATTACGCCGATCTGCGCCGCGAGCTCAGGGCGGTTGCGTTGCAGGAGCTGGTCTGAGGCCTGTCCCTACGGCAGGCCGATCTTCTCGCCTTGCCCGGCAAACAATTCCACGAGCTTGCCGAACAGTTCACTGTCGTCGCGGGGGCTCTGCCATGCTCCGTTCAGCCATGCATAATGAAAGCCGCCGGACTTGGCGGCAACCCAGATTTCCCGGTTCGCGTCGTGGCGGTTGATGATGATCTTCTGGCCGCTGCCGAACTCGATCTCCAGCACGTTGCCGCTACGGTTGCCTTCGACATCGCCGCTGCAGCGGTCTATGGCTGTTTCGATGCGCGCCAGTGCGGCATCGGCCAGTTGGTGGAATTCGTTTTCGGTCATTTGGAGGCTCCTAGCCTTTATAATCCGATCCATCGGTTTCGGTTAGTCGATCTTCGGGGGAATGTAATCATGCGACATGGCATTGCTTTGGGCATTATCGCGGTTTTGGCCGCGCTGCTGCAAGGTTGCGGGCACAAGGGCGCGCTCACGCTCCCCGCGCCCGGCGCTTCATCATCACAGCAGGGCAAGCAGCCGTGAGCGATCATTTCCATTACCGGGACAACCGGCTCCATGCAGAACAAGTGCCGCTGGCGGACATCGCCGCGCGGTTCGGCACACCCTGTTACGTGTATTCACGGGCCGCACTGACCGATGGCTTCCGCCGATTCGGCAACGCCTTGCAGGGTCGCGAACATCTGATCTGTTATGCGGTGAAGGCTAATTCCAATCTGGCGGTCCTCAACGTGTTCGCGCGCCTCGGGGCGGGCTTCGACATCGTGTCGGGCGGCGAATTGCAGCGTGTGCTGGCGGCGGGCGGCGATGCGCGCAAGGTGGTGTTCTCCGGCGTGGGAAAGACCGTGGCGGAAATGCGCATGGCGCTGGATGCGGGCATCCTGTGTTTCAACGTCGAATCGGCCGCCGAACTGGAGCGTCTTGACGAGGTGGCGGGGAGTGCGGGCAAGGTCGCGCCGGTCAGTTTGCGGGTGAACCCGGACGTGGATGCGAGGACGCATCCCTACATCTCCACGGGTCTGAAGCAGAACAAGTTCGGCGTGGCTTACGGCGAGGCGGTCGCGCTGTACCGCAGGGCGCGTGATCTGCCGCATCTGCGCATCACCGGGGTGGACTGCCACATCGGTTCGCAGATTACCGAGACCAGCCCGTTCATCGCCGCCGTGGAGAAAATGCTGGCGCTGGTCGATGAGCTGGCGCGGGAGGGTATCCGGCTCGAGCACATCGACCTGGGCGGTGGCCTGGGCATCCGCTACAACGACGAAGCACCGCCGGCGATCGCCGATTATGTATCTGCGCTGCTGGGTGCGCTGCACGGGCGCAGTGAAAGACTGATCCTCGAACCGGGGCGTGTCCTGGTTGGCAATGCCGGCGTATTGCTGACGCGCGTGGAATACCTCAAGCATGGCGAGGAGAAGAATTTCGCCATTGTCGATGCCGCGATGAATGACCTGATGCGCCCGGCCTTGTACGATGCGTTCCATGAGATCCTGCCGGTGATGCGCGAAAGCCATGCGGTGCATACCTACGAAGTGGTTGGTCCGATCTGCGAGACGGGCGATTTCATCGGGCATGCGCGGAACCTGGCGATCGCCCCGCAATCCTTGCTGGCCGTGATCTCCGCCGGCGCTTATGGTATGAGCATGAGTTCCAATTACAACACGCGGCCGCGTGTCGCGGAGGTGATGGTGGATGGCGAGGCGGTGCATCTGGTGCGTGAGCGCGAGACGGTCTCGCAGTTGTATGCCGGGGAAAAACTGGTTTCGTGAGTTGTTGCGATTTCCGCAAAAGAATTTTGCAAAATCTGTTGCACGTTTTTTTAAACGTGGATACAGTTCGGTTGCCGCAAGCGTCTTGGCTTTTATAACGGGCGTTTGGGGGTGTAGTGAGTCGTAATGCATGTTCTAAATTTTTATCTTTATGGAGAATGAAAATGGCAACATCAAAAGCACCCGCAGCCAAGAAACCCGCAGCCAAGAAACCCGCAGTGAAAAAGGCGGCAGCCAAGAAGCCGGCAGTGAAAAAGGTAGCAGCCAAGAAACCCGCAGTGAAAAAGGTGGCAGCCAAGAAGCCCGCAGTGAAAAAGGCGGCAGCCAAGAAGCCCGCAGTGAAAAAGGCGGCAGCCAAGAAGCCGGCAGTGAAAAAGGCGGCAGCCAAGAAGCCGGCAGTGAAAAAGGCGGCAGCCAAGAAGCCCGCAGTGAAAAAGGCGGCAGCCAAGAAGCCGGCAGTGAAAAAGGCGGCAGCCAAGAAGCCGGCAG
>JBGARW010000037.1:0-24977 GCA_044230015.1 Gallionella sp.
GTTACCATCCCCACCAACGAGCACATTACCCTCGGTCAGTATGTCGCCCCCCGCACCGCCATTGAGGTAATCACCAGACCCCAACGAGTCGTTGCCCTTACCGCCATACTGATACGTTCCGCCATAAAGATAGTCGTTCCCTTCCCCGCCATACAGCAGCCCGCCGCCATTGAGTGTGTCGTCGCCCGCCCCGCCATTCACCACCGCATAGGCGTTGTTGCCGGCATCGACCGTGTTGCCAGAAGCGCCGCCGCTGATCTCCTGCAGGTTAACGGTTTTCCCCCGAATCTGGAGTTGCATGCCTATCGTCTCGCCGAATACCGGGGCGGGATTAAGCGCGATAATTGTGCCGCTCTGATAGGCACGATAGTCGGTGAATTGGGTATTGCTGTAAGTCACACCGATCGTATTGCCTTGGCTATCTTTTATTAAACCGGAGCCGTTGTACCAGGACGAGGTATAGCTTTGTTCGTTGTAAGCAGCCCCCCAGCTCACCTGCACGTGGGCCCCCTGAACGATAGTCGACCAATTGCTGCCATCCATCGCCTGAATAAAGGCCGCATCGCTTGAAAAGTCCGATTTATTTATCGAAACTTGCTGGCTTATTACCGCCCCCGCAATCCCCCATCCCGCCATCCAATAACTATTGTTGTTACTAACAGTTGTACTCGTTGTCGTGTAGTCCGGCGTACCGTTTAACCAGTGATACAAGACGGTATTCACACTCGTTCCCTGCATAATCTGAGCATAAAGCAAGCTTCCGACCGGCGATTTCGCCAGCGTTCCATCCGCCTGCCACTGATACCCCTGCGCCAGATAGCCTTCGGCGATGGATGCCTTGGTTGCAGCGAAGAAATCGTCGCGCAACGCGCTGTACTCGTCCTGATTCGTCGCATTGAGCACGTCCGCGATAGTTTGCTGCGCGCCTGCGCTGTCCTGCACCAGCCAGTCCTGCGGTGTCCCGTCCGCGTGTCCGCCGTTCGATTCCTTGTATCGATTTCTTCATTTTTTCGCGCCTCCTGTCGGTTTTTGTTGCTTCCGTTCGCTTCGTTTACCCGTTTTCCTTGCACGCGCTGCTCGCTTTTTCATCAATTCCCTACTCCCTCCATGCTTGGGACGTGTTCCGCCGCGGACACTCTTTTTGAGAGGTTCTGGGCGAACTACGCCAAGTCAATATCGCAATTCATATCCGGTCAGCAGCCCGTCCCACGCTTCGAACCAGCGTTCTTGTTTCTGCGGTTTTGCGTAGGGGTCGATTCCGTTCCACGCTTCTACCGGGGTGCAGCCGTCGAGGTTCTGGTGTGGCCTGACGCGGTTGTACCAATATCGGAAGGCGTCCAAGTCGCGGTTGAGTTGTTCGCTACCTGCGACCATCCATTGATCGAGTAATTGCTTCAGCGTGCCGAACAGGCGTTCGATCCGCCCGTTCTGCCACGGGCAGCCGGGTGTGGTTCTCTGATGGCGAATGCCGAGTTGTTCGAGTGCGGCAGCGAAGGCGGGTGATCTGAACATGCCTTCGTTGTCGGTGCGGATGATTTTTGGCTTGCCGTGTAAATGAATGGTCTGTTGCAGGTGTTCGATGATGGTATGGGTATGCTTGTCTGTTAGCGCGTGCAGATGAATGAGCATCCGGCTGCCGTGATCGAGGATGCCGAGCAGCGAATGAAGTTTGCCTTGCGTATCGGTCTTGCCGGTGAGGTCGATCCCCCAGATCAGGTTGCGCGCGACAGGCCTGGGTTTGGCGTGTTTCAGGTTGCGTCGCAGTATCTGCATTTCGTAGGCATACCGCTGCAAGGTTTCATGGACGAAGGTCTTGCCGACGGTGACGTTGCGGGATGCGGCGAAGCGGCGGTTGCAGAGGTCGGCGATGCTGCGGCATCCGGCTTGAGGCATGAGCGCCTTGAGCCGGATGATTTCTGCTTTGATCCATTCTGGTTTGTGCTGGGTATAGCGGTGATCTTTCCGGTCGGTCAGATGCAGCAACTTGCGGCGGCGACGTGTATGCGTTGGGGCCAGAAACCAATCCTGGATGCGTTGGATAGAGTTTCGCAGCAGTTCGATGAGCGCCATCAGGATCGTCATGTTATCGCTCCCTCCCCGCTTCCTGGAACGCGCCCATCACCGGCGAGAGCAGGTATTCGAGGATGGTTCTTGTGCCGAGATGGATCTCGGCGGTGACTTGCATGCCGGGCGTGAGGCTGTGGCGCACGCCGTCGGCGATGAGGTGTTGCGCCTTGAGGTCGATCAGCGCGCGGTAGGCGAACGGCAGGTTGCTGCCGGTCTTGTTGCCGGGCTGCTGCTGTGGGTTGTTGTCGCTGGCGTCGGCGCTGAGATGGGCGACCCGGCCTTCGACCATGCCGTATTTCTGGAACTGGTAGGCGGCGAATTTGATCTTGACCGGTTCGCCGGTGTGGATGAAGCCGACGTCCTGATTGCTGACCCAGACTTCGGCGCGCAGGATTTCGTCGTTGGGGACGAGGGTCATGAGGATGGTGCCAGGGCTGATGACGGTGCCGGCGGTATGGGTGGCGAGGTCCTTGACGATGCCGTCGTGCGGCGCCTTGAGTTCGTGCAGGCCGTGGCGGTATTGCTGTTTGGCAAATTCCTGTTCGAGTTTGTCGAATTTTTCGCTTATGTCGGCGCGTTCGGTTTGCAACTGGCGGCGGTAGTCGGCGGTAATCTGGGCGAGACGGCGGCCGGATTGGTTGAGGGTGGCCTGTGCGCTCTGAATAAGGTATTCCTGCGATTTGAGATCCTGCTCCTTCTCGATGCGTTCGCGCGCCTTGTCGTTGGCCATGATCTTGCTGGCGAAGCCGTCCTTGACGAGCTTCTGGTAGGCCTCGTCCTGCTGGCGGTAGTGCGGCAGGGTCTTGAGAAGTTTGGTGCGGATTTCTTCGGCGGCGGCAAGGTCGCTCTGCGCCTTGTCGTGCAGGCTCTGTTCCTGCGCCATGGCGTTCTCATAGGCGGTGCGGTTGGCGCGGTATTGGGCGAGGGTCTGGGCGTAGAGGCTTTCCGGGTCGCCGGTCTGCCGGGCGAAGGGGTGGCCTGAGAGTTCGGCGTCAATGCGGCGCAGGGTGATTTTCTTGTTCAGGTATTGTCGGGGTACGACTGGCTGATGTGCGGCCAATTGATGACGGCGGCGATATGGGTTGGTGGATAGACCAAGGGAAAACGGGAAATCGCCTGATCCTGCCGCTGTCGTTGCGGCTAGACCGGTTCGGCATGAGCCTCGGCGACGTGGTGCGCCAGTGCCGTGCAAGCGGCGTGCTGTCGCGTCACCTGATCCATCAGACACGCCCGCGCGGCAACAGCCCGGTCGGCTCGCCGATCCACATTGACCGGGTGTCGAAGGCCTTCTCCGATGCCGTGGAAAATATCGGCAGAAACTGGGGCGACAAAAACCCGCCGACCTTCCACGAAATCCGCAGCCTGTCAGAGCGGCTCTACGCCGAACAGGGCAACATCAACACGCAGGATCTGCTGGGCCACAAAGACCCGAGAACTACCCAGACCTACCATGACAGCCGGGGGGATTGGGTCAGAGTAAAGGTTGGCTGAGGCTCTGCGTTTTGACCGAATTTTGGAGAATTTTTGGAGGCTGCGGAAAAATGTCTTTCAGCTCCAACGCTTATATTCAGCGGGTTTGTTGCCCATGCAGACAAAGACAACGGAAACCCTGTTCTTCATCACGGCCATCTTTCTCCAGTCATATCGCGTTGGCACACGCCGCCGCAAGGCGGAAGCCCGGTGCGGCATTGTATTACGAGGCGCTATTCGCGCGCGGCGCAATCCCGTTTCGGCCCTGCCCATACAGGCAGGGGGCAGACAATCGTGTATACTGCGCCCCACCCTGCACCCGGCCAATCAGTGCAGCGGTTCTTTCCTTAATCCCCAGATCGTCTCGATCCCTTGATTCGTCTGCCTCGATTGGTGTTGCTCAACTTGAGCGACAGGCCGTCGCAGGAGCCATACTTTGTCAAATACCGCTATCCCTTTATCCAATGAAACCACTTTCGCCGATCTGAATCTGGCGCAACCCCTGATGCGCGCGATCACCGATGCCGGCTACACGCGCCCCACCCCGGTGCAGGCGCAGGCGATCCCGCTGGTGCTGGCCGGCGGCGATCTGCTCGCCGGGGCGCAGACCGGCACCGGCAAGACCGCCGGTTTCACGCTGCCGATCCTGCATCTGCTCACCGCAAGACCCGTTGCGAACCAGCGCCCCGGCCGGCCGCGCTGCCTGATCCTCGTCCCGACCCGCGAGCTCGCCGCGCAGGTCGAGGAATCGGTGCAGACCTACGGCAAATATCTGGCGCTGAAATCGATGGTGATGTTCGGCGGCGTGAACATCAACCCGCAGATCAAGGCATTGCGCGGACCGATGGACATCCTCGTCGCCACGCCCGGGCGGCTGCTCGACCATCTCGGGCAGAAGACGCTCGACCTGTCCGGCGTCGAGATACTGGTGCTGGACGAAGCCGACCGTATGCTGGACATGGGCTTCATCCGCGACATCCGGAAGATCCTCGCTCTGCTGCCCAGGCAACGCCAGAACCTGCTGTTCTCGGCGACCTTCTCCGACGAGATCAAGACCCTCGCCGACGGCCTGCTGCACAACCCAGGTTATGTCGAGGTGGCACGCCGCAATTCCACCGTGGAGCTGATAGCGCAGAGCGTGCATCTGGTGCCGCAGAAGCTGAAGAGCCATTTGCTCGCCCACCTGATCAAGCACAACGACTGGAAGCAGGTGCTGGTGTTCACCCGCACCAAACACGGGGCGAACCGGCTGGCGGAGAAGCTGAACATGGACGGCATTCCCGCCGCTGCAATCCACGGCAACAAGAGCCAGCCGGCGCGCACCAAGGCGCTGGCGCAATTCAAGGACGGGTCGCTGCCGGTGCTGGTCGCCACCGACATCGCCGCGCGCGGTCTGGACATCGACCAGTTGCCGCATGTGGTGAATTTCGAGTTGCCCAACGTGCCGGAGGATTATGTGCACCGCATCGGCCGTACCGGGCGCGCGGGCAGCAGCGGCGCGGCGATCTCGCTGGTGGACAGCGAAGAGCTGGCTTTCCTCAAGAGCGTCGAGCGGCTGATCAAGCGCGAGATACCGAAAGTGGCGGTGGACAGCTTCGTGCCGCCCGCCAACCTTCCCCCCGAAGCCCCGCGCCCGCCGCGCCCGCAACACGGGCAACGGCGCCATAGCCATACGACCGCCAGCACACCGCGCACGGCGGGTACAGGAAACCGTAACCAGCCGCCGCGCGACGGACAGGGCCGGAAGCCTGGCAACCCGCAACAGCGCGCGCCGCAAACGCGTGCTGGACAGCAGCCTGCCAAGCCGCGCCCGGCGCAAAAGACTGCCGATCAGCAGCATCTCTCCGAAGCGGCGCGCCACCAAGCCATGCCGCAACCAGCCTTGTTCTCCCCGAAGCCGGGGCGGCGCGGCAGGTAATTCTGCGGAAAAAGCAAAGGCTCAAGGAGAAGCAGCTTCAGGTGTCTCCCGCGAGGCTGGCGGCTGTGCTTTAACTGATCAGCTCCCCTTTCTGTCTCATGGAGACAAAGCTGCCGCCTCTTTGGCACCCGGATGCCGTTCTGGAAAGTGTGCATCCATTCCATTGACGGTCCCTGTATTTCCTCCGTTGAGGCCGGCAGCGCGGCGATGATTTATACTCGCCCGATGGATGAACATGGCAAGGGCGTAGCCAACCCGCTGGACAGGTGAGGACTTGGGCAAAATACTTTCCGTCGAATCACTGACCGCATCGCTGCGCAACGGCGTTCCCGTCGTCGATGGCATCTCGTTCTGCATCGGGCAAGGTGAGACTTTCGCGCTGCTCGGCGAGTCGGGCTGCGGCAAATCGATGACCGCGCTGTCGCTGCTGCGCCTGCTGCCGGACGGCGTGGTGCATGCGGGCGGCACGGCACAACTGGACGGTGTGGATCTGTTCGGCCTGCGCGAGCGCGAGATGTGCGGCGTGCGCGGCGCAGCCGTGGCGATGATCTTCCAGGAACCGGCGCTGAGCCTGAATCCGGTGATGACGGTTGGCCGGCAGATCGCCGAGGTGCTGGCATTGCACCAGGGCTTGCGCGGTGCGGCGGCGCTGCAACGGTGTATTGAGTTGCTGACCCGGGTCGGCATCCCCGATGCGGCGCGGCGCGTGACAGAATACCCGTTCCAGTTCTCCGGCGGGATGAAGCAGCGCGTGATGATCGCGATGGCATTGGCCGGTCGACCCCGCTTGCTGATCGCCGACGAGCCGACCACCGCGCTGGATGTGACGATCCAGGCGCAAGTGCTGCAACTGTTGCGCGATACGCAGGATGCGAGCGGCATGTCGCTGCTGCTGATCACCCACGATCTCGGCGTGGTGGCGGAAATGGCGCACCGGGTCGGCGTGATGTATGCCGGGCAGATCGTCGAGCAGGCAGGCCGCGCGCAACTGTTCGACCAGCCGCTGCACCCCTACACGCAGAAACTGTTCGCCGCCTTGCCCGATACGGCACGGCGCAACCAGCCGCTGGCCGCCATCCCCGGCAATGTGCCGCTGCCGGGCGGCATCGCGCGCGGCTGCCGCTTCGCGCCGCGCTGCGACAAGGCGTGGGCGTTATGCGGAGAGCAGGCGCCGGAGTGGACGGTACTGGAAGATGGACGGGGGGTGAGGTGCCATCTTTATGAGGAATCAGGTATCAGGATCCGGGATTCAGGAGCGAATCGCGAGGAGCGAGGCGAAAGCAGCTCCATCCAGGATCCCGAGTCCCGGATCCTGGATCCTGATTCCATGCTCCCGGCGTATCGCTGGAGATACCGCAGGGCCGCACGCTGGCATTGGTCGGCGAATCCGGCTGCGGCAAGACCACGCTGGGCAAGGCCTTGCTGCAATTGATCCCGCCCACGGCCGGCAGCGTGCGTTTCGCCGGACAGGAACTGACCGGGCTCGCGGCACGTGAATTGCGCACCCGGCGTGCGGCGATACAGATGGTGTTCCAGGATCCCTACGCTTCGCTGAACCCGAAGATGCGTGTTGCGGAGATCCTCGAGGAAGGCATGGCCGCACTGGACACCGGTGGCGACGGCGCGACACGCCAGGCGCACATCGACACCCTGCTCGACCAGGTCGGCATGGCGCGCGGCACCAAGTGGCGTTATCCGCACGAGTTCTCCGGCGGCCAGCGGCAGCGCATCGCGATCGCGCGCGCGCTGGCCGTGTCTCCGCAACTGCTGGTCTGCGACGAACCGACCAGCGCGCTGGATGTGTCGGTGCAGGCGCAGATCCTGAACCTGATGGAATCGCTGCAACGGGATCTGAACCTGAGCTACCTGTTCATCACGCACAACCTCGCGGTGGTGGAATACCTTGCGCATGAGATATGCGTGATGTATCTCGGACGCATCGTCGAGCGCGGCAGTACGGAAGAGGTGTTGCGCGCACCCCGGCATCCCTACACGCAGGCCCTGCTATCCGCCGTGCCGCGCATCGATGGCAAAGGCCGGGAGCGCATCAGGCTGGCCGGCGACCTGCCGTCGCCGGCCGATCCGCCGCCCGGCTGCCATTTCGCGCCGCGCTGCGCACGCGCCACCACACGTTGCGTCGAAGCCTACCCGGAGGAGCGCAATGTCGCGGCAACGCATGCCGTGCGCTGCCATCATGCATGAGAAGATGTTTGTGTTGACGCGCCGGTATCTTTGGATTACAAAGACAACAGGGTCTCCGGAAATCACCGGTCGATCGAGCATCACGGAGTAGCGTTGTTTTTTATCGTTTAAGGAGCGAATCATGAGCACCAAATTGGCAAATATGGAAAACGAAGTCAGCAAGGAAAAACTCATGCAGGATTTGCGTCTGGTGGTGGCGGATGCCGAGGAGTTGCTGCGCGCAACAGCCGGCCAGGCGGGCGAGAAAGTGGCGGCGGCACGCGAGCGCATCCAGGAGAACATGGTGGCAGCCAAGGAGCGGCTGGTGGCAGCGGAACAGGCAGTGGCTGCAAGAGCCAGGCAGGCAGCGAAGGCCACCGACGACTATGTGCACGAGAACCCGTGGAAGGCCGTCGGCATCGCTGCCGGTGCCGGCCTGGTTGTAGGCATGCTGATCTCGCGCGGCCGTTAAGCGATGCCGGAAGCAAGTTCTGGTCTGATGGAGTCGGTCAGGCGGCTGCTGTCCACGCTGACCTCCATCGTTTCGACACGGCTTGAACTGCTGGCGAACGAACTGCAAGAGGAGCGCCTGCGTTTAACGCAGATGCTCCTTTTTTTTTCGTTCGCGCTATTCTGCTTCGGCATGGGCATTCTGCTGCTCACGGTATTCATCGTGGTGCTGTTCTGGGACGACCACCGTCTCGCGGTGCTTGGCGCATTGAGCATCCTTTTCTTCGCGTCAGGCACGCTGGCGGCGATGCTGCTGCGCAGCAAGGCGCAAGCCGGATCGCGCCTGTTCTCGGCCAGCCTGGCCGAACTGGCCAGGGACAGGGCACAGCTGGGTGCGGATGATGAATGAACAGATGCTCGCGCTGATGCAACGTCGCGGCGAACTGCTGGCGAGGATCGCCACGCAACGTGAGCAGGCCGCGCAGATCGGCAGGCGCTGGCAAGGCCCGCTGGCGCTGGCCGACCAGGGACTGGCAGCCTTGCGTTTCCTGGGTTCCCACCCTGCGGTTGTCGCCGGCGTGACCGTATTGATCGTGGTCCGCAGGCGCGGTGTGGTCGGCTTGGCAAAGGGTGGCTGGCGGGTGTGGAAGGGATACCGCTACCTCACCGCACTTTCGGAAAGATTGTCGCCGCGAAGCTAGGTTCCGGGATGCCCGCTGTTCATAACGGCGCTCGCGCGTTTTGACGCGCCGCCCCCGGACTTGCCCAAGCGACCGGAAGGCTTGTGGAACGCCGCTTGCACGATGGTGATGGCCTGGCCGGCTCTGATCTTCTTCAATGGCCTGTTCCATCGTTTCAGGTCTGCAATGCTGACATGATAGCGGCGCGCCAGGCCGCCAAGCGTATCTCCCTTGCGCACGATGTATTTGATGGCGCTCCCGCCGGTGGGAGAGAGATGCATGTTGAAAACGGCGAATTCACCATCTGCCGCGCTTTCCTCGCCACCGATCGGCACCAGCAAGGTCTGCCCGGTGCTGACCTTGGCGCGCCCCGACAGGCCGTTCACCGACTTGAGCGCTTCCACGGAAAGTCCGAAGCGGGGTGCAAGGAGGTCGAGCCGCTCGCCTTTTCTGGGTTGATAGGCCTGCCAGCTGACCAGCGGCTTGTCGTAGCTCTCCAGGTTGGCGCGGAAGGTCTCGACCGCGCCCACCGGCAGCAGGATCAGATCGCTGTTGTCTTGCAGGATGACCGGACGGTTATGCGCGGGATTGAGCGCGGCGAACTCTTCCATCGGGATGTCGGCCAGTTGCGCGGCCAGCTTCACGTCGATGTGCTTGGTAGTGGAAACAGCCGCAAAATAGGGTTCGTTGGGGATGTCTTCCAGCACCAGGCCGAAGCTGGCGGGATTGGCGACGATATTCTTGACGGCCAGCAACTTCGGCACATAGTTGCGCGTCTCGTTCGGCATCTTCAGGCTCGTGTAATTCACCGGCAAACCACGGCGACGGTTGCGCTCCTGTGCGCGCTGCACCGCACCCTCGCCCCAGTTGTACGCCGCCAGCGCCAGTTCCCAGTCGCCGAACATGTCGTGCAGCTTTTGCAGGTAATCGAGCGCGCCGTTGGTCGCGCTGATGACATCACGGCGGCCGTCATACCACCAGTTCTGCTGCATGCCGAAATTCTTTCCGGTGGAAGGGATGAATTGCCAGATACCCGAAGCGCGGCTGGTTGAATAGGCGCCGGGATTGAAGGCGCTTTCTATCATCGGCAGCAGCGCGATCTCGCTGGGCATGCCACGCCGTTCGACCTCGACCGTGATGTGGTGAAGATAGCGGCGCGCGCGATCGGTCATGCGCGCCACATAATCCGGACGGTCGGCATACCATTGTTCATGCCTCGCAACCAGCGGGCTGTCCAGATCGCGCATGGCAAAACCGTTGCGTATGCGCACCCAGAGGTCATGCATCGCCAGATCGTTGTCCGGAATGAGTTCCAGCTCGATATTGCGCGCGGTCGAGAGTGTCAGGGGAGCGGCCGGGACGGTGGGATACGCGCCCATGGCAAGATGTTCTTCGGCATGTGCGGTCGGGGTGGCCAAAGTGCGAACGGCAAGCAGCGCAAAGAAGATCAGTCGAATCAATGGCACGTGCATGGCTCCGGTGTGCTCAAAATTTTCGCGATGGTACCGATGTAGTGCGTCCTGGTCAATCTAAATGGCATGAATAAAGGCCGACCACATGGGCAGGAATCAGTGCACCGCGTTTTTCAACTGCTCCAGAAGGCCGGGTTCTGGCTTCGGCCGCTACGCTTAACGTTCGCTACACTCACACAACATGCCGCAAGCGGCTTGTTGCGGCGAAGACTAACCTTCAGGTTACGTCGAAGCCAATAGCCTGCGCCGAAACCCGGCCAAATCAGTGCACCGCGTTTTTCAACTGCTCCAAGATGGCTGGATTTTGGCTTCGGCCGCTACACTTAACGTTCGCTGCGCTCACGTTAGCCTGCGCCGAAACCCGGCCAAATCAGTGCACCGCATTTTTCAACTGTTCGAGGATGGCCGGGTTTTCCAATGTCGAGACATCCTGGGTGATCTCCTCGCCCTTGGCGAGGGCGCGCAACAAACGGCGCATGATCTTGCCGGAGCGGGTCTTGGGCAGGTTGTCGCCGAAACGGATCTCGTCCGGCTTGGCGATCGGGCCGATCTCCTTGCTCACCCAGGCGCGCAGGGTTTCGGCGATTTCCCTGACCCTGGCCGGATCTTCCGGGCGCGCGCCCTTCAGCACGACAAAGGCCGCGATCGCCTCGCCCTTGATCTCATGCGGCTTGCCGACCACGGCGGCCTCGGCGACCAGCGGGTTGGCGACCAGCGCCGATTCGATCTCCATCGTCCCCAGGCGGTGCCCGGAGACGTTCAGCACATCATCGATGCGCCCCATGATCCAGAAGTAGCCGTCCTCGTCGCGATGCGCGGAGTCACCCGCCAGGTAATAGCCGTGCATCTCTTCGGGGAAGTAACCTTTTCTGTAGCGTTCCGGGTCGCCCCAGATGGTGCGGATCTGCGACGGGAAAGGGCGCTTGATGACGAGGAAGCCGCCGTGCTGGTCATGCACCTCGTCGCCCGCCTCGTTGACGATGGTGGCCATGATGCCGGGCAGCGGCAGCGTGCAGGTACCGGGCTTGATCGGCATCGCGCCGGGCAGCGGGGCGATCATGTGCGCGCCGGTCTCGGTCTGCCACCAGGTGTCGACGATCGGGCAGCGCGAGCGGCCGACCTCGGTGTAGTACCACATCCATGCCTCGGGGTTGATCGGCTCACCGACCGAGCCGAGCAGGCGCAGGCTGGACAGGTCATACTTCCCGGGCAGGTCGCCGCCCAGCTTGATGAGCGAGCGGATCGCGGTCGGCGCGGTATAGAAAGTCGTCACCCGATGATCCTGGATCATCTTCCAGAAGCGCCCGGCATCGGGGTAAGTCGGCACGCCCTCGAATATCACCTGTGTCGCGCCCATCGCCAGCGGGCCGTAAGTGACATAGCTGTGGCCGGTGACCCAGCCCACGTCGGCGGTGCACCAGAAAACGTCGGCGGGCTTGTAATCGAACACCCATCGCATCGACAGCATCGCCATGAGCAGATAGCCGCCGCTGGAATGCTGCACGCCCTTCGGTTTGCCGGTGGAACCGGAGGTATAGAGGATGAACAGCGGATGCTCCGCGCCGACCCATTCCGGCTCACAGGTCATGTCCCGCCCTTCCGCCAGCTCGTGCCACCAGACGTCGCGCCCGGCATGCCAGGCGGTTTCGCAGGCGGCGCGCCGGTAGACGATGACGCTGTGCACCGCCTCGCACCCGCCCATCGCCAGTGCCTCGTCCACCGCCGGTTTCAGCGGCATCACCTTGCCGCCGCGCATCTGCGCGTCGGCGGTGATCACCGCGCACGCCCCGGCATCGGTGATGCGCTCGTGCAGGCTCTTCGAGGAAAAGCCGGCGAACACCACCGAGTGGATCGCGCCGATGCGCGCGCAGGCCTGCATCGCGACGACCGCCTCGATGCTCATCGGCATGTAGATGATGACGCGCTCGCCTTCCACGATGCCGCGCGATTTGAGGCCGTTGGCGAATTGGCAGACGCGCGCGTGCAGGTCGCGGTAATTGATCCTCGTCACCGCGCCGTCGTCGGCCTCGAAGATGATCGCGGTCTTTTCCGGCTGGCTGGCAAGATGCTTGTCGAGACAGTTGTACGAGACATTCAGCACGCCGTCCTCGAACCACTTGAAGAACGGCGCATTGCTCTCGTCCAGCACCCTGGTGAAGGGCTTCTTCCACATCACGGTCTCGCGCGCCAGCTTGCCCCAGTAGCCTGCATAGTCCTGCTCCGCCGCCCGGCACATCGCCCGGTAACTCTCCATGCCGGAGACGTTGGCCTGCTCGACAAACTCGTCGGAAGGATTGAAGACGCGGGTTTCATGCAATACGGACTGGATGTCGGACATGCGATCTCCTGATTGGCGTTTGTTGTCGGGTCCGTGAGGACAAGTTTCATGGCTACCCGGCAAATGTAGTTTTTTATTGCACTGCCTGTCAACCAAAGCCGGGTTCCCGGCCGGTTGCGACGGGGATGCACTCCCCTGACGAGGAAGCCGCCACCGGGGCGGCCGATTGATTTGATGCTTGCCTTTGACGCATTTTTTGACAAGAATGGCGGCACATCAAACAAATGTCTCGTATGCCCAATCATCTCTCCCTGCCGGCCACCGGCGGCCAGACCTTCACTTTATCCGGCGCGCGGCAAACATCTGGTCATCTATTTCTACCCCAGGGAAAATACGCCGTTGTCTTCGATAAAAATGGCATACTTCGCCACGAATGGCGCGGCCCCAGGGCCGATGGCCATGCCCAGGAAGTACTGCATTTCGTCACCACCCTCAACTAAAGGAATGTAATGTCCACACCCCCAGGCAAGAAATCAGTCAAAACAGCGAACCGGTCCCTCACCAAGCTGTTCGTGCTGGACACCAACGTGCTGCTGCATGATCCGACCAGCCTGTTCCGTTTCGAGGAGCACGACATCTGCCTGCCGATGTTCGTGCTGGAGGAACTGGACAACAAGAAGAAAGGCATGACCGAAGTAGCGCGCAACGCGCGCCAGGCGAGCCGCTTCCTCGACGAGATCGTCAGCGATGCGCCGCACAAGATAGAGGAAGGCATCGCGCTGGATTCCGCCGCGCACAAGAGCTGCACCGGCCGGTTGTTCCTGCAGACCAGCTTCATCAGGCACGAACTGCCGCAGCACCTCGAGCTGGGCAAGGCGGACAACGCGATCCTCGGCGTGGTCATCGGCATGCAGGAGATGTACCCGCAACGCGCGGTGATCCTGGTCAGCAAGGACATCAACATGCGCATCAAGGCGCGCGCGCTTGGACTGGATGCGCAGGACTACTTCAACGACAAGGTGCTGGAAGACACCGACCTGCTCTACACCGGCGTGCTACCGCTACCGGACGATTTCTGGGACAGGCACGGCAAGGACATGAAGTCCTGGCAGAAGGAAGGCCACACCTATTACCAGATATGCGGCCCGCTGTGCGCGGCGTTCTTCGTCAACCAGTTCGTCTATCAGGAGAACGGCACGCCGTTCTATGCCGTGGTGCTGGAGCAGGACGAAAAGACCGCATTGCTGCGCACGCTGACCGACTACACGCACAGCAAGAACAACGTGTGGGGCATCACCGCGCGCAACCGCGAGCAGAACTTCGTGCTCAACCTGCTGATGAACCCGGAGATCGACTTCGTCACGCTGCTCGGGCAGGCGGGCACCGGCAAGACCCTGCTGACGCTGGCGGCAGGCTTGCTGCAGACGCTGGAAAACAAGCTGTATTCGGAGATCATCATCACCCGCGTGACGGTTCCGGTGGGCGAAGACATCGGCTTCCTGCCCGGCACGGAAGAAGAGAAGATGACGCCGTGGATGGGCGCGCTGGAAGACAACATGGACGTGCTCAACAAATCCGACGAGGATGGCGGCGATTGGGGGCGCGCGGCCACGCGTGACCTGATCCGTTCGCGCGTCAAGGTCAAATCGCTCAACTTCATGCGCGGGCGCACCTTCCTCAACAAATACGTGATCATCGACGAGGCGCAGAACCTCACGCCCAAACAGATGAAGACGCTGGTGACGCGCGCCGGCCCGGGCACCAAGGTGGTGTGCATGGGCAACATCGCGCAGATCGACACGCCCTACCTCACCGAGGGCAGCTCCGGGCTGACCTATGTGGTGGACCGTTTCAAGGGCTGGGCGCACGGCGGCCATGTCACACTGATGCGCGGCGAACGTTCGCGGCTGGCGGATCATGCCGGCGAGGTGCTGTGACAGCACCGATCGAAAAATCCGATGCCGAATGGCGCGAGGAGCTCACGCCGGAGCAATTCCAGGTGTGCCGCCAGTGCGGCACCGAACCGGCCTTCAGCGGCGCATACTGGGACTGCCATGACACGGGCATCTACCGCTGCGTGTGCTGCGGCGCCGCACTGTTCGACTCCGGGGCCAAGTTCGATTCCGGCTCCGGCTGGCCGAGTTTCCTCCAGCCGCACAAGCCGGAAAGCATCGTCACACGCGTGGATGCCAGTCATGGCATGAAGCGCGTGGAAGCGCTCTGCAAGCAATGCGGCGCGCACCTCGGGCATGTGTTCCCGGACGGCCCGCCGCCCACCAACCTGCGCTTCTGCATCAACTCCACCGCGCTCGCGCTGGACCGGAACTGACCCCTCATAGCCATCATGAAACTGCTGTTCGACCTGTTCCCCGTCATCCTGTTCTTCATCGCCTTCAAGGCGTTCGACATCTATGTCGCCACGACGGCGGCCATCGCCGCGACCGTCGCGCAGATCGCCTGGACCAGATGGCGGCACGGCAAGGTCGATGTGATGCTGTGGGTGAGCTTCGCCATCATCGCCGTGTTCGGCGGCGCCACGCTGCTGCTGCATGACGAAACCTTCATCAAATGGAAACCCACCGTGCTGTACTGGCTGTTCTCGGCGATCCTGCTGTTCTCGAACCTGCTGTTCGGCAAGAACCTGATGCGCGCGCTGCTGCACGAGAAGATCGCCCTGCCGCTGCATGTCTGGAATCGCCTCAACCTGAGCTGGAGCCTGTTCTTTGCGGCGCTGGGGTTCATCAACCTGTACGTGGCGTTCAGCTACTCCACCGATGCCTGGGTGAACTTCAAGCTGTTCGGCTTCACCGGGTTGATGGTGGTGTTCATCCTGGCGCAGAGCGCGTGGCTGGCGAAGTATGTGGACGAGAAAAAGGAATCGAACTGATGGAAACCTCCATAAATCCATTTTCTGGGCGAATCGCGGTGTTGCGTGCTCGCTCACTCCTCGCCTATCTATCCGATATGTCTCGTCGTTCGCTGTGCGGCTCCTTGCGCTCCATCCCGCAAAATGAATTTCTAGAGGCTCCATAATGTTGTATACAATCATCGGCCAGGACGCGCCAAACAGCCTGGAAAAGCGCATGGCGGCGCGCCCCGCGCATCTGGCGCGCCTGCAGGCGTTGCAGGAAGAAGGCCGCCTGCTGCTGGCCGGCCCCTTCCCCGCCGTGGATGCGCTCGACCCGGGCGCGGCGGGTTACACCGGCAGCCTGATCGTCGCCGAATTCGCCTCATTGCAGGCGGCACGGGAATGGGCGAGAACCGACCCGTATGCGGCTGCCGACGTGTTCAGGCAGATCTCCGTCCAGCCGTTCCGGAAGGTGCTGCCCGCATGAGCGCATTACGCGCCATGCATCGTTCCGGCGCGGTCTGGCGGCAAAAGTGCGATGACACCGGCACCATGTGATATATTCCGCGCCGGGAGAATTCAAGGAAGCGCGAGATATACGCGCCCGACAGGCAGGCGCGCATGCGCCGGGCGAAAGTCGGTTGTTAATTTTGATCATTAAGAAAAGGACACATAAATGTTGAAGATCGGTAAATTTGCGGCACTGGCAATTCTCGGCGCACTGGCGATCGACCCCGCCTTCGCCGAAGACAAGTCCGCCGCACTGGTGAACGGCGTCTCTATCCCGCAGGCGCGCATCGACCTGCGCGTCAAGGCCGCCGCCGCGCAAGGCCAGGCGGACAGCCCGGAACTGCGCAAGGCGATCCGCGAGGACATGATCAACATCGAACTGATGGCGCAGGAAGCCGCAAAGCTCGGCCTGGACAAGAACGCCGAGGTGACGCAGCAAGTCGAACTGGCCAGGCAATCCGTGCTGGTCAGCGCATTCGTGCAGGACTACGCAAAGAACCATCCGGTCAGCGAGGACGCGCTCAAGCAGGAATACGACAAACTGAAGACCAAGCTGGGCAACAAGGAATACAACGCGCGCCACATCCTGGTGGAGACCGAAGCCGAGGCCAAAGACATCATCGCGCAACTGGGCAAGAAGGGCGGCAAGTTCGAGAAGCTCGCCGCGAAATCCAGGGACGCCGGTTCCGCACAACGCGGCGGGGAGCTGGGCTGGACGGTGCCGGGCAATTTCGTTCCGCCGTTCGCCAACGCCTTGCTCAACCTGAAGAAGGGTGAATACACCAAGGAGCCGGTGCAGACCCAGTTCGGCTGGCATGTCATCCGCCTGGACGACACGCGTGACCTGAAAGTGCCGACGTTCGAGGAGACCAAGCCGCAACTGCAACAGCGCCTGCAACAGCAGGCGATCCGGAAGGCGATCGACGAATTGCGCGCCAAGGCCAAGGTCGAGTAACCGGCGACCCGCCAGAAAGAAGGGGATGCTTCGGCATCCCCTTTTTCATTGGAGAGATTTTCAATCGATATGGCTAGCCGAACATCAGCCATTCCGGACGCAGCAGCATCAGTATGCCGATTGCCAGCAGCACCGTGCCGCCGACCAACTGTGCATAGCGCGAGTACCGGGTGGTCATGCCGCCGACCCGCAGCGTCACCATGGTGGCGAGGAACACGGCCATGTCATCGGCCATGAACACCAGGATATACAGCGTCAGATAGCCGTAATACTGCCATTCCGGTAACGCATGCATGGCCAGTATCTGCGTATAGACGGCAGGGATGCCGGCCGAACAGACCAGCTCCACCAGATTCACCAGGAAGGCCAATGCCAGGATGCCGGACAACGCCAGCAGGAAGTTCCGCTCCATGGCAAGGCCTTTGAGGCGATGGAACACGCGCTGCCGCCGCTCGGGCGCGGTGACTTTGCACACCTGCCCCCTGTCGACAAGGAACTCGCGCAGATAATAGACTCCACCGCCCAGGGCCACCATACCGATCACGGCGCGGACGAACAGCAGGGTGCCGAGAAACAGCAGCAGGTTGAGCCACGCCGCCATGAAGACGAAATAGACCGCGGCGGAGCCGATGATGAAGGCGCTTCCCAGCACCCACATGCGGAAAGTGTCTTTCATTCCGACCAGCAGGCCGATCAGGAACAGCAGGGTCCACATGGCGCACGGGTTGAAACCGTCCAGCGCGCCGAGGATCATCGTCAGCACAGGCAGCGACAGGTCGCGTGTGTGGATCTCGCCCAGCAGCGGCAAATGTAGCTTCTCGGGCAGCGGCGTGCGGATGCCCGTGGCGGCATGTCCCGGAGGCGGCAGCCTCGCGCCGGCCAGCCCGGCCACAGCATCCGGACAGTTCACCGTCAGGCAGTTCGCAATGTGGCTGCGCATCTCGGCGCCGCTCAGCGCTTCCGTCGAATAACCGACCCATACCCGGTCACCGATGACCGTCAACGGAACGGCGGGGTCAGCGATCCCGAATGCCAGCACCACGTCGCGGTACAGGTTGCGATTGGCGGCATCGCGTGTGACCTCGAAGTCGCGCACCGAGACCCTGGGGTCTTCTGTTGCGAGGCGCTTCAGGAAATCGATTTCCTTTTCGCAATGGGGGCAGCCGGCCGCCCAGAACAAGTAGACCCTGGCCTGTGCCGGGGCATCGCCGGCGAACGATGCCTGTGCCCAGAGCGACAGGAACAGCACCGCCAGCCAGCGCCAGCGGCCGATCGTGCTTGCCGGTGATCCTCCGGAAACGTCAACCAAGGAACACTCCAGGGTTCTGGCCAGCGACCCGAGGCCGGTCATGCGATAAGCGCCACGCGCCGGGGAACATGTCACCCGGCTGCATCGCCCCCGTCCCGCGCCTGTCCGGTCCGGTCCGCCTCCCTGGCAAGCTCGGCGCGGAACCCCTCAAGCTTGCCGTGGTAATCGTCCGCCTCTCCATAATCCAGGAAACGCTCATAGCGCGAATGCGCGCCGAGCACCTTGCGCGCATGCTTGATCGGGCAGAAATACTGTTCGGTGCGCGCCGTGATCTCGGATGCGTAGCCGAGCAACCCGATGGCATACGAGCAATACACGCAATGCAGCTTCTCGATCACATTCAGGTAGGCAAGGTGCTGGTGATCCAGCACGATGTAGTCCGCACGGCGCACCCTGGCGATCCGGTAGATCGGGAAACAGGTCGCCTGATAGAGACTGGCGCACAGGTCGAACAGTAGCAGCGGGACGATCATGCCGTAGATGACGGGCATGGTGAGGAAATTCTGCGGGCGGACGGTCAGGAACCAGCGGAACACCCCCAGCCTGACGCGCTGGTGCGCCTCCCTGATGGCACGCTCGAACACGACGCGCCGGCCTTCCATCTGGTAGCGCAGGCGGCTCTCCTGCTCCCCGATCGCCGCCTGCAACTCGTCCTCGAGAGCGGTTATCTGGTCGAGGATCTGGCGAATCCTGTTATTCATGGCATTCCTTTCCCGCGCGCACGGGGCAAGACGGGCCGCGCATACGTGATCCCTATCCCACCCACTTCCGCGCATTCTGGAACATGCGCAACCATGCGCCGTTCTCCTGCCATTCGCGCGGATACCAGGAGTGTTGCACGGCGCGGAACACGCGCTCGGGGTGCGGCATCATGATGCTGAAGCGCCCGTCCGGCGTGGTCAGGCCGGTGATGCCTTGCGGCGAGCCGTTCGGGTTGAGCGGATAGGTCTCGGTGGGGGTGCCGGTGTTGTCCACGTAGCGCAGGGTGACCAGTTTCTGCGCGGCCTTGAGCTTCTTCGCATCGGAGAAGTCGGCGTACCCTTCGCCGTGCGACACGACGATCGGCATCCGGCTGCCCGCCATGCCGCCGAAGAAGATCGATGGAGAGGGCTGCACCTCGACCATCACGAAGCGCGCCTCGAACTGCTCCGACTGGTTGCGCGAGAAGTGCGCCCAGTTATCCGCGCCGGGGATGATCTCGTGCAGGTTGCTCATCATCTGACAGCCGTTGCACACGCCCAAGGCAAAGGTATCCTTGCGCTTGAAGAACGCCGCGAACTCGTCGCGCACTCTCGGGTTGAACAGGATGGATCTCGCCCAGCCCTCGCCCGCCCCGAGCACGTCGCCGTAAGAGAATCCGCCGCACGCGGCGAAGCCCTTGAAGTCGGCCAGCCTGACGCGGCCGGAGATGATGTCGCTCATGTGCACGTCCACCGCATTGAATCCGGCGCGGTCGAACGCGGCGGCCATCTCCACCTGCCCGTTCACGCCCTGCTCGCGCAGGATGGCGATCTTCGGGCGAGTCAGCACCGCTCTCCCTTCGACAAGCTCGGGACGAACGGTGTATGGGTTCTCGTTCAGATCGTAGGTCAGCTTCACATTCAGCCCCGGATCGGCGGCATCGAGGATGCGGTCGAACTCCTGCTGCGCGCATACCGGGTTGTCGCGCAGCTTCTGCCTCTGGTATGTCGTCTCCGACCAGATGCGTTGCAGCTTCACGCCGCTCTCGCTGTACAGTTTTTCGCTGCCGCGCGAGATCCCGATCATGCCGGTCTCGTTCGGCGTGGCGATCCTCTGCACGCTCTTCAGCCCCGCATCGCGCGCCAGTTGCAGGATATGCGGCACGTCGCGGTTGCGCACCTGCACCACTGCGCCGAGTTCCTCGTTGAACAGGGCGCGCAGGGTATCGCCGTGCAGTTCGTCTACCTGGATGTCCAGGCCGATATGCGAGGCGAACGCCATCTCGCACAGCGTGACGAACGCGCCGCCGTCGGAACGGTCGTGATAGGCGAGCAGCTTGCCGTCCGCATTGAGGCGCTGCACCAGTTCGAAGAACGACTTGAGCACGCGCGCATCATCCACGTCCGGCGCGACGTCGCCGACCTGCTTGTACACCTGCGCCAGCGCCGAGCCGCCCATGCGGTTCCTGCCCTGCCCCAGGTCGATCAGCAATAGCGCGGTGTCGAGGTCGGCAGCGAGTTGCGGCGTGAGCGTGTGCCGCGCGTCCGGGCACGGCGCGAAAGCCGACACGATCAGCGACAGCGGCGCGGTGACCGCCTTGTCCTCATCGCCTTCCTTCCATGTGGTCTTCATGGACATCGAATCCTTGCCGACCGGGATGCCGATGCCGAGTTGCGGGCACAGCTCCATGCCGACCGCACGCACCGTGTCGAACAGCGCGGCGTCCTCGCCGTGATGGCCTGCCGCCGCCATCCAGTTCGCCGACAGCTTGATGTCGCCGATCTTTCCGATGCGCGCGGCGGCGATGTTGGTGATCGCCTCGCCCACCGCCATGCGCCCCGAGGCCGGCGCGTTCACCAGCGCCAGCGGGGTGCGCTCGCCGATGGCGAAAGCCTCGCCGCGCTGCGTGTTGAAGCCCATCAGCGTGACCGCCACGTCCGCCACCGGGACCTGCCACGGGCCGACCATCTGGTCGCGCGCGGTCATGCCGCCCACAGTGCGGTCGCCGATGCTGATCAGGAATGTCTTGTTCGCCACCGACGGCAGGCGCAGCACGCGCTCGATGGACTCGCCCAACCCGATCTTGCCGATGTCACAGGAAGTCAGCCGTGGCGTCTCGCGCGTCACGTTGCGCGTCATCTTCGGCGGCTTGCCGAGCAGCACCGACAGCGGCATGTCCACCGGGGCGTTGTCGAACTCGCCGTCGTGTACGGTGATGCGGTCGTCGGCGACGGCGGTGCCGACCACGGCGAACGGGCAGCGCTCGCGCTCGCACAGCGCGCGGAACTCTTCCAGCCGCTCCGGCGCGATCGCCAGCACATAGCGTTCCTGCGACTCGTTGCACCAGATCTGTTTCGGCGACATGCCGGTCTCATCCAGCGGGATCCTGCGCAGCTCGAAGCGCGCGCCCTTGCCCCCGCCGTGCACCAGCTCCGGCAGCGCGTTGGACATACCGCCCGCGCCGACATCGTGGATCGACAGGATGGGATTGTCCTCACCCATCTGCCAGCAGCGGTCGATCACTTCCTGCGCGCGGCGCTGCATCTCCGGATTGCCGCGCTGCACCGAATCGAAGTCCAGGTTCTCGGCGTTCGCGCCGGTATCCATGCTCGATGCCGCCCCGCCGCCCAGGCCGATCAGCATGCCCGGGCCGCCGAGATGCACCACCAGCGCGCCGTCCGGCAGCTCGTGCTTGTGCGTGTGCTCGGCCCTGATGTTGCCCACCCCGCCCGCCAGCATGATCGGCTTGTGGTAACCGCGCATCTCGCCGCTGACCTGTTCCTCGAAGGTGCGGAAATAACCCGCCAGGTTCGGGCGGCCGAATTCGTTGTTGAACGCCGCCGCGCCGATCGGTCCGTCCAGCATGATCTGCAGCGCGGAGACGATGCGTGCGGGTTTGCCGTAAGCCATCTCCCACGGCTGCTCGAAGCCGGGAATGTTCAGGTTGGACACCGAGAACCCGGTCAGCCCGGCCTTGGGCTTGGAGCCGCTGCCGGTCGCGCCCTCGTCGCGGATCTCGCCGCCGCTGCCGGTCGCCGCGCCGGCGAACGGCGCGATGGCGGTCGGATGGTTGTGCGTCTCGACCTTCATCAGGATATGGGTCAGTTCTTCGCCGGACGCATAGCCGCCGTCGGCGCGCGGGTAGAAGCGCTCGACGCGCGCGCCCTCGATGATCGAGGAGTTGTCGGAATAGGCCACCACCGTGCCCTGCGGGCTGACCTTGTGGGTGTTGCGGATCATGCCGAACAGCGACATGTCCTGCGCCTCGCCGTCGATCACCCAGTCGGCGTTGAATATCTTGTGGCGGCAGTGCTCGGAATTCGCCTGCGCGAACATCATCAGCTCGACGTCGGTCGGGTTGCGCCCCAGTTTCCTGAAGTTCTCGACCAGGTAGTCGATCTCGTCCGCCGACAGCGCCAGCCCCATCTCGCGGTTGGCTTTCTCCAGCGCCTTGCGCCCGCCCTTCAGGATATTCACCGTCTCGAGCGGCTGCGGCTTGCCGTGCCGGAAGATCTTTTCCGCCGCATCGGCGACATCGGTCAGCACCGTCTCGGTCATGCGGTCATGCAGCAGCGGCGACACCGCAGCCTGCCCGGCCTTGCCCAGCGGTTTGCCGTTTGGGGTGGAGAGGTAATACACCACGCCGCGTTCGATGCGCGCGACTTCGGACAATCCGCAATGCTGCGCGATGTCGGTGGCCTTGGTGGACCACGGCGAGATCGTGCCGAGGCGCGGCACCACCAGCACGCGCTGATATCTTTCCGCGCCGGCAGGTTCGCCAGCCGATTTGCCCAGATTCAGCACCTTGTCCAGCAGGCTGGCTTGCGACTTGCCCAGCATCTGACCCTTGAGGGCGCTGAAATACCAGTGGCGCGTATCCGCGACGACGATGCCGGGCGCGGCACCGTTCATCTGGGCACGCAGTTTTTCCAGGCGGAAGGCGGACAAGGCGACGGTGCCGACGGAGACTCGAAACATGGCGTAAACCGTGAAATTAAACTCGGGGCGCGATTATACTATGCACTCCATATCCGGCACTTGACCGAAAGATGAGCCAGCGCATTCCAGCACTCACGCAGAAGCAGGTCATGGCGAATCTCCCGCAACGCCCGCGCGACAGCCACAAGGGCATGTTCGGCACGGTCGCGGTGATCGGCGGCGCATCCGGCATGGTCGGCGCACCCCTGCTGGCGGCCCGCGCCGCGCTCAAGCTGGGCGCCGGCTGCGTGCACATCGGGCTGCTGGTGGACAACGCGCCGGCGGTGGACCCGTTGCAGCCGGAACTGATGCTGCACAACGCCACGGATGCGCTGCGTTTGCCCGATGTGGATGTGCTTGCCATCGGCTGCGGCCTGGGCGCCTCGACTGCCGCACAGAAGATCCTCTACGAAGCGCTCAAGACAGATGCCGCCCTGGTGCTGGATGCCGACGCGCTCAACCTCCTCGCCCGCCACACCGATTTGCAGGATGACCTGCGCGCGCGCAAGGTGTCCTCCGTCATCACTCCCCATCCCGGCGAGGCCTCGCGCCTGCTGGCCTGCGAGATCGGCGAGGTGCAGGCGGACCGCGTCGCGGCGGTACGGCAACTGGCGCAGAGATTCGCTTGCGGCGTGGTGCTGAAAGGCGCGGACAGCCTGTGCGCCACGCGCGACGGCAGGCTGTTCGTCAACCGGACCGGCAACCCCGGCATGAGCGCGGCGGGCATGGGCGACGTGCTGACCGGCATGATCGCCGCCTTCATCGCGCAGGGCATGAGCGCGGACGACGCGCTGCTGCTGGCGGTGCACCTGCACGGCGCGGCGGGCGATGCGCTGGCGCAACAGCAGGCCGCCATCGGCATGACCGCGACGGAAGTCACCGAATGGGCGCGCTGGCTGCTGAACCAATGGGTGGAAGCCAGATGCCGTTAAGCTGGAACGAGATACGCAACCGCGCCCACGCATTCTCCAAGCGCTGGGAGAACGAGACCTCCGAAGATGCCGAGGCCAAGCCGTTCTGGACCGAGTTCTTCAGCGTCTTCGGCATCGACCGCAAGCGCGTCGCCAGCTTCGAAGAGCCGGTCAGGAAACTCGGCGACAAGCAGGGCTACATCGACCTGTTCTGGAAAGGCATGTTGCTGGTCGAGCACAAGTCGCGCGGCAAGAACCTCGACAAAGCCTACACCCAGGCGCTCGATTACTTCCCCGGCATCAAGGAACGCGACCTGCCGAAATACGTGCTGGTCTCCGACTTCGCCCGCTTCCGCCTGTACGACCTCGAAGAAAACACCGAGACCGAATTCAAACTCGCCGACCTGCACAAGCGCATCAAGCATTTCGCCTTCATCGCCGGCTACCGCACGCAGACCATCGCACCGCAGGACCCGGTCAACATCAAGGCCGCCGAGCGCATGGGCAAACTGCACGACGCGCTCAAGGCTTCCGGCTACCAGGGGCACCCGCTCGAAGTGCTGCTGGTGCGCCTGCTGTTCTGCCTGTTCGCCGAGGATACCGGCATCTTCCAGCCCGCCGGCGCGTTCCGCGCCTGGGTCGATGAGCGCACCGCCGCCGACGGTTCCGACCTCGGCGCGCAACTCGCGCTGCTGTTCCAAGTGCTCAACACGCCGGAAGGCGATCGCTCGAAGAACCTCGACGAACAGCTTGCCGCCTTTCCCTACGTCAACGGCAGGCTGTTCGAGGAGATGCTGCCCATCGCCGATTTCGACGCCGCCCTGCGCGAGGCGCTGCTCGACTGCTGCGCGCTCGACTGGGGCGTCATCTCGCCCGCGATCTTCGGCGCGCTATTCCAGAGCATCATGGACGCCAAGGCGCGACGCAACATCGGCGCGCACTACACCAGCGAGGAGAACATCCTCAAGCTCATCCGGCCGCTGTTCCTTGACGAGCTGCATGACGAGTTCAAACGGGTGAAGGGCAACAAGAACAGGCTGTTCGAATTCCACAAGAGACTGCGCACGCTGACCTTCTTCGACCCGGCCTGCGGCTGCGGCAACTTCCTCGTCATCGCCTACCGCGAGCTGCGCAAGCTGGAACTGGAAGTGTTGCGAGTCGTGCATGCAGAGACAGGTTCGCGCTTCCTCGACATCCACCAGGAGATCAGCGTGGACGTGGACCAGTTCCACGGCATCGAGATCGAGGAATTCCCGGCGCAGATCGCGC
>JBGARW010000003.1:0-66632 GCA_044230015.1 Gallionella sp.
GCTTCGACCGCCGCCGCACTCGGCTATGAGGTGCAGATATTCTTCACCTTCTACGGCCTGCAGCTGTTGCGCAAGGACTTGTCCGACGTGAAGATCAGCCCGCTGGCCAATCCGGCGATGCCGATGCCCGTGCCGATGCCTGTGATGGTGCAGATGCTGCCGGGCATGGAAAGCATGGCCACCATGATGATGAAACAGAAGCTCAAGAGCAAAGGCGTCGCCTCTCTGGAGGAGTTGCGCGACCTGTGTCTGGAGGCCGATGTGAAATTCATCGCCTGCCAGATGACCGTCGACCTGTTCGAGTTCGACAAGAGCGAGTTCATCGATCAGGTCGAGTACGGCGGCGCCTCGATGTTCTTCGGTTTTGCCGGGGAGACCGATATCTGCCTGTTCGTATAGCAGCGCCGGCCTTCCGTCCAAAGGTTTTATAACGCAGCTTGTTGTTCCATCAACCAACCAGGGAGTCACTCATGAGATTAAGAAAAGTTGCTGTTTCACTGTTTGCCGCCGGCATGATGGCTTCGCCGCTGGCCAATGCCACCAACGGTTATTTTTCGCACGGTTACGGCATGAAAGCCAAGGGCATGGGTGGCGCAGCGACCGCGATGGCCATCGATGCAATGGGCGGCGCGAACAATCCCGCCAGCATGGTGTGGGTCGGCGACCGGCTGGATGTAGGCATCGACTGGTTCAGCCCGAAGCGCGGTGCGAGCCGCTCCGGCGGTGGTGCTGCCTTTACGGAAGAGAGTGGCACCAACAACTTTTTCGTTCCAGAGTTCGGCTACAACCGCATGATGAGCAACGTCATGTCCCTCGGTATCACGGTCTACGGAAACGGCGGCATGAATACCGATTATCCGAGCGGTTCTTCGGTTGCTGCCAATCAGTGTGGGCTTGGCGCGCCTGCCTCCAACCCATTGTGCGGCCCAGGAAAATTGGGTATTAACATGGAGCAATTGATCATCGCTCCCACGCTGGCGTACAAACTGAACGAGAGCCATTCCATCGGGGTCTCCCCGCTGTTCGGCTACCAGCGCTTCGGTGCTAACGGCTTGGGCGCGTTTGCGGCGATCTCCTCCGATCCAGCCAATCTGACCGACCGCGGCTACGACTCGGCGACCGGCTGGGGGGTGCGTCTCGGCTGGCAGGGCAGGATATCGGATTCCGTGACGCTGGGCGCGGCCTACTCGAGCGAGATCAAGATGAGCAAGTTCGACAAATACCGCGGCCTGTTCGCCGAGCAGGGGGATTTCGATATTCCCGAGAATTACAACATCGGTATCGCGATCAAGGCGACGGCCGGCACGACCATCGCAGTCGATTACCAGCGCATCAACTATGGCGGTGTCCCGTCGGTCAGCAATCCGAGCACCCAGCCCGGCTGCCCGGGAACAGGCTGTCTTGGCGGAAGCACGGGCATCGGTTTCGGCTGGTCCAGCATCGATGTGTTCAAGATCGGGATCGAGCATCAGTACAACAACCAGTGGACGGTCAGGGCGGGTTTCAACCATTCCGACAACCCGATCCAGCCGCGCGACACGACCTTCAACATCATCGCACCTGGCGTGGTTCAGGATCACATCACCGCCGGTCTGACCTATGCGGTGAGCAAGGAATCCGAGATCACCGTGTCATACATGCATGCGATGAAGAAGACGGTCACCGGCGCGCCGAACACGGTTTATTTCCCGATGGGCGGCACCGAGGAGATCCACATGTACCAGAACTCGCTTGGAGTCGCCTACGGCATGAAGTTCTGATTGGGCCGAAAGCCTGGGAAAGCCCGCTCCGGGAGGTGCGGGCTTTTTTGTTTGTACGTCCAAGGATGGAGCCGGAGCAGTTGCGGCGCACAAAGGCGCATATCGCTCAGTCGCCGCTGACCGACGTATTGCGGCGCGCTTGGTGCGGCTCGGTATCGAGCAGGTCGCGCAGCGTTTTCTCTACCATTCCGGCGGCCTCCGGCGCCTCGATGCTGATCATCTGGTCGATGATCCAGCCGCTGTCCTTCTCGTCCATGACCTGATCCATGCAGTAGCCGAGATAACGGGTGAATTGGAACGACGGACCCTCTTCGCCGCAGTCGAATTCTGCATAGCCATCGGCGCGCTGGTTGAGCAGTTCGATGAAACGCTGCTTGGTTCCTTCCGGGCTGTCACCCAGCAAGCGGCCGAGGTTCTCGGCATAGTTCTCCGCGACCCGGTTCGCCAGTATGCCGGTGAAGGCGATCCGGTCTTCGGCGGACAGGCGGCGATAGGCGATGCGGTCGGCAACCTGGACCAGGAACACCAGGAATTCGGCGAGGAAGGCGAAATATTGGATGCCGACGGCGATTTCGAAGTTTGCCTTGCGGGTGTTCTTCAGGGCGTTGTCGGCGATGCGCCAAATGACGAATGCGACCGTACCCGCCAACTCTTCGGGAGTGTGGTCGCGTCCTTCCCTGAACCAGCGGCTCTTGATGCGCACAGGAGGCCTCCGCTTGTCCCCGCCTAGCCCTTGCGGATATAGAATTCGTGCACGCCGGCCGATACCTCGATGTTCTCCAGCAAGGTCATGCCTGTGGCCGCAGCCCAGCCTTCGATGTCGGATTGCACACCGGGGCAGTCACTGACCAGCTTCAACACTTCACCGGTCTGCATCCCGTTGAGCAGTTTCTTCGCCTCGACGATCGGGCCGGGGCAGACCGCGCCGCGGATGTCCAGCGTGACGTTGGCGGCGGGGTGCTTGGTGCTGGCGCCCTTCTGGATGTGATAACCGGTGCCGCCGTCCGGCAGGTGTTCGGTCTTCAGTACCCGGTTGCCGGTCTGCTTCGCCCAGGCGAACAGGTCGTCCTGCGTGCCGGGGCAATCCGATATCAGCAGCAATACCTGCCCTGTGCCAAGTTCATCGACCATGCGCTTTGCGCCGATCAGCGGCCTGGGGCAGGAGAGTCCCTTCATGTCGAGCACCACGTTGACCATATCGTCCATTTCGTTCTCCTTAATAACCGCCCTTGCCGTAGGGTTGCGGCAGTCCGGCGACCTTCGCTGCCTGCTTGGCCGGGCCAAGCGGGAACAAATCATACAGCGCCTTGCTGTCCGCTTCCGGCCAGAACTCGTTGACGCCCTTCAGCATGTTGCGGAAGTTCGGCGTGTGGCCGTGTTCGCGGTACTCGTCGCGCATGTAATTGATGACTTCCCAGTGCCTGGGGGTCAGTTCGATACCCTCCGCCGCCGCGATCACGCCGACCGCCTCTTCGCTGAAGTCCGGCTCCAGCAGATAGCCGTCGACATCGGTCTCCAGTTCATTTCCCGCTATCACATATCCCATCGTTTTCTCCCATCCTCAAGTGAGTAAGAACGTCATCCCAAACCGGAGATGACCTTGTATGGCAAAAATATGCCGCAACCAAAACACCGCCCTTCGCCCATGCCCTCGCCCTGCAGGAGCAGCGAAGCTTCCGGCCTGAGGCCATGCACCACCAGGCTGTAGCCGGTCAGCGAGTGCCGATCATCCGCCAGCGTCTTGCGCCTGCCGCAGATCAGCCCGGCTTCGATGTGCATGGCGCCCAAGGTGACGCGCATTTCTTCCAGGAACGCTACCTCGTCGTCCGCCCCCG
This sequence comes from Gallionella sp., assembly GCA_044230015.1. Taxonomy (GTDB): domain Bacteria; phylum Pseudomonadota; class Gammaproteobacteria; order Burkholderiales; family Gallionellaceae; genus Gallionella. The sequence continues at coordinate 3,596 of JBGARW010000003.1, forward strand.
TCACCAGTTGCGCATGCAGCGTGGGGTGGGCTTGTATCTGCCGGGGCTGGCCGGCACCCAGCAACAATGCGCTGTCCGATATGTCCAGCCTCGCTCCGGACAGGGCTGCGGCAGCCTGCATCAATGCTTGCGGCAGGCGCAGCACCAGTTTGGCGCGTTTGGGCAGCAGCATGTCCCCGCCACTCTCTGCGGTACGCAGCGGCAATACGCCAACCGATCCGTCGTCCGCCAGTTGCGGCACATGCTGCACCAGTTCTGACCACAACGCGAAAGGATAGTCCGACGGCAACGATTCAGCACTTGCCTCGAATGCCATGTCGATCATCGCGGAACGCACCGCGGTCATTCGCGCCTCTGCGAACCGGCCCAGCGCTGCATGGCATGCGCCCACTGCTCCGCCGTGCCAGGGTCGATATCGAAGATGGTGAAACGCCTGCCTTCGCGGATGCGGATGCGCAGCAGACTCATGCCTCCTCCCGCATGATCGATCTGCTGAAGCTCGATCTGCTGCCCCCCCAAGGGGACTCTGATCTTGTCCAGTTCGGTGATTTGCGTCATGCCTGTCCCTTCAAACGTTGGCCGTACCGGAAAGGTGGATCGGCGACGACGATGATTTTCGCAAGTCTATCCGCAATAGGGTATGGTTTGAAATACTACCGATGTAGCGTGGGGCATCCCTCTTTAGAGTTACCTTGGATAGCCGCTACGGGTAATAGTTTGCCTGTAACTTGCCACGTAGTATGCCTAACCATCAAGAAATTGGGCCGCTCCGCCGGAAGAGGACCCATACGAACCCGAGATTCCAGCCCAGCCGCGCTGCCAGGCACGGCGCAACATGTTGAAAGGAAGGCATTATGGCTAAGAAGATGCATGACACCCCCAACCTCGACCAGCTCGAATCCGGACCGTGGCCCAGTTTTGTGACCGGCCTGAAGAATCTGGCCAAGGAGAAGGATTACGTGGTTGACCTCCTGGGTCAACTGGAAACGTCGTACCAGACCCGCAAGGGATACTGGAAGGGCGGCACGGTCGGCGTGTTCGGTTATGGCGGGGGGGTGATCCCGCGCTTCACCGAGCTCAAGGACGAGAACGGCCAGCCGGTGTACAAGGATGCTGCCGAGTTCCACACCCTGCGCATCATGCCGCCGGCCGGCATGCACTACGATACCGACACCCTGCGCAAATTCTGCGACATCTGGGAAAGGCATGGCTCGGGACTGATCGCGCTGCACGGACAATCCGGCGACATCATGATGCAGGGTTGCACCACCGAGAACGTGCAGAAAGCCTGGGACGAGATCAATGAGATGGGCTTCGATATGGGCGGTGCCGGCCCGGCGGTGCGTACCTCGATGTCCTGTGTCGGCGCGGCGCGTTGCGAGCAGTCGTGCTATGACGAAGGCAAGGCGCACCGCATGGTGCTCAACACTTTCCTCGACGACATCCACCGCCCCGCACTGCCCTACAAGTTCAAGTTCAAGTTCTCCGGCTGTCCGAACGACTGCATGAACTCAATCCAGCGTTCCGACATGGCCGTGATCGGCACCTGGCGCGACAACATCCGCACCGACGAGGCTCTGGCGAAGAAGTGGTTCGCCAAGCATGGCATGGACGAGCTGGTGAATGACATTGTCGCGCGTTGCCCAACCAAGACGTTCCAGGTCAAGGAGATCAAGAAGATCAAGAGCGGCGAGCATATCTCCAGTGTCGCGGTCAGCGACACGCATGCGATCGAGATCGACAACCAGGACTGTGTGCGCTGCATGCATTGCATCAATGTGATGACCGGCGCACTGGCTCCCGGCAAGGACAAGGGTGCCACCATCCTGGTGGGCGGTAAGCGCACCCTCAAGATCGGCGACCTGATGGGAACGGTGGTCGTGCCGTTCATGAAGCTGGAGACGGACGAGGATATGGAGAAGCTGGTCGATCTCGGCCAGCGCATCATCGATTTCTTTGCCGATAACGCGCTGGAGCATGAACGCACCGGCGAGATGATCGAGCGCATCGGCCTGGCCAACTTCCTCGAGGCGATGGAGATCGAGGTCGATCCGGCCATGGTCAATTCGCCGCGCATGAACCCCTATGTCCGCACCGACGGTTGGGACGACGAGGTCGCCAAGATCAAAGCCAAGAAGCAAGCTGCCTGAGGAGACAGAACATGAATGCACCCGTACAGATGCGCAAGCCCAAAGAGACCGGCGTACCCGACAACAAGAAGTATCTGCATCCATTGATGTTGAAGAACTACGGCAACTGGAAATATCACGACCGCCCGCGTCCCGGCGTACTGCATCATGTCTCGCATAGCGGCGACGAGATCTGGACAGTGCGTGCCGGCACGCAGCGCCAGATGGATATCTACACCATCCGCAAGCTGTGCGACATCGCCGACGAGTTCGCCGAAAGCCGCGTGCGTTTCACCATCCGCTCCAATATCGAATTCATGGTGTCGGACGAGAAAAAGGTCGCGCCGCTGATCGCGGAACTGGAGGAAAGCGGTTTCCCGGTAGGGGGGACCGGCAATTCTGTGTCGATGATCGCGCACACCCAGGGCTGGCTGCACTGCGACATTCCCGGTACGGATGCATCGGGTGCGGTCAAGGCGCTGATGGACGAGCTGTATGACGAGTTCAGGCGCGAGGAGATGCCCAACCGCGTGCATATCTCCACTTCCTGCTGCGAGATCAACTGCGGCGGCCAGGCCGACATCGCCATCGTCATCCAGCATACCAAGCCGCCGGTGATCAACCATGATCTGGTCGCCAACGTATGCGAACGTCCGACCGTGGTGGCGCGCTGTCCGGTGGCGGCGATCCGTCCAGCGATGGTGAACGGCAAGCCATCGCTGGAGATCGATGAATCCAAATGCATGTGCTGCGGAGCCTGTTATCCGCCCTGTCCGCCGATGCAGATCAATGACCCGGAGCATTCCAAGTTTGCGATCTGGGTGGGTGGCAAGAACTCCAACGCGCGCGGCAAACCGACTTTCATGAAGATGGTCGCCTCCGGCATCCCCAACAACCCGCCGCGCTGGCCGGAGGTGTCGGAGGTGGTGAAGAACATCCTGCGCGTGTACAAGGAAGATGCGCGTTCATGGGAGCGCTTGTCCGACTGGGTCGAGCGCATCGGCTGGCCGCGCTTCTTCGAGAAGACCGGTTTGCCGTTCACCAAGTATCTGATCGACGACTGGCGCGGTTCGCGTGCCAACCTGAACGCGTCGACCCACATCCGCTTCTGAACGGGGTGTTCCCATGAGATTCGGTATTGTCGTCAATGAGGGGCCTTACCAGCATCAGGCCAGCGACTCGGCCTACCTGTTCTGCAAGGCTGCGATCGAAAAGGGCCACGAGGTTTGGCGCGTGTTCTTCTATCACGACGGGGTGAACAACGCCTCCAAGCTGACCGAGCCGCCGCAGGATGACCGCCACATCGTGAACCGCTGGAGCAAGCTTGCGGAGGAACACGGGGTCGATCTGGTGGTCTGCGTCGCGGCTGCGCTGCGCCGCGGCATCAAGGAGGAGAACCTGGCAAAGGGTTTTCGCATCTCCGGCCTGGGGCAGCTGGTGGAAGCAGGTATCAAGTCCGACCGTCTGGTCACCTTTGGCGATTGAGGGGGTGCATCGTGAGCGACATCAAGAAATTCATGTTCGTCAACCGCAAGTCGCCATACGGCACGATCTACGCGCTGGAGTCGCTGGAAGTGGTGCTGATCACCGCCGCGTTCGATCAGGATGTATCGCTGGCGTTTCTGGATGACGGCGTGTACCAGTTGAAGAAGGGCCAGCAGACCAAGGGTATCGAGACCAAGAATTTCTCGCCTGCCTACCGCGCGCTGGAAGATTACGACATAGAGAAGCTGTACGTCGACAAGGAATCCATGGATGCGCGCGGCCTGACCGAGGAGGATCTGCTGGTGGACGTTACATTGCTCAGCCGTGCGGAGATGGGCGCGCTGATGGATGAGCAAGACGTGGTCTTGAGTTTCTAGTGGAGAGCGACATGCTGCATATCATCAACAGATCGCCATTTTCGGACAGCACGCTGGAAAGCTGCCTCAATACCGCAGCGGGTGGGGATGTCCTGCTCATCGAGGATGCAGTCTATGCGGCCACCTCCGGTAGCGCTGCAGCGGGAAAGCTGCGGGCGGCCATGGGGCGCTTCAGGATATACGTCCTGATGCCGGATCTCGAGGCGCGCGGCATGGCCGGCAGCATCATCGAAGGCGTCTTGCCGGTGGACTACGGCGGCTTCGTCGACCTGGCGGCCGACAACAAAACCTGTCAATCCTGGCTTTAAATCAACACTACCTAGAAGGAGAAATAGCATGCCCAGTATCGAAGTCGACGGCAAGACCTACGAAACAGATGAAGAAGGTTATCTGACCAACCTGGCGGACTGGAATACCGATGTGGCGAACTTCATGGCGAAGACCGAGAATATCGCCATGACCGACCAGCATTGGGAGGTGATCAATTTCCTGCGCGAATACTTCGAGGAGTACCAGATCGCTCCGGCGGTGCGTGTGCTGACCAAGGCGATCGGCAAGAAGTTCGGCGCGGAGAAGGGCAACAGCGAGTACCTGTACGGCCTGTTCCCGTACGGCCCGGGCAAGCAGGCATGCAAGATTGCCGGCCTGCCCAAACCCACCGGCTGTATCTGAGGCGGATTTACCGGTAGAGCGATCACATGGCAAGCGTGGCTTTCGCGATTCTGTTTTACCTTGCGACGCTGGCGCTCGTTGTGGGGTTGTTCTACCGCATCAGCCTTTATGCGCGCACGCCCGCGCCGCTGAAGATTCCGACCACGCCCGCACCGACCACCATGGGCGGGGTGGTGTTGCGCATGGCGCGCGAAGTGTTGTTGTTCGAAAGCCTGTTCAAGGCGAATCTGTGGATATGGAGCCTGGGCTGGCTGTTCCATGCCAGTCTGGCGCTGGTGGTCTTGCGCCACCTGCGCTATTTCACCGAGCCGGTGTGGGGTTGGGTCGCTCTCATCCAGCCGTTCGGCATCTATGCCGGGTTGACCATGCTGGCCGGGTTGTGCGGTCTATGGGCGCGCCGCCTGCTGGTCGAGCGCATCCGCTATATCTCGACGCCATCCGATCATCTGATGCTGGTATTGCTCATCGCGATTGCCGTTTCCGGCCTGTTGATGCAATTCATGGCGCATACCGACGTGATCGCGGTCAAAAGTTTTTTTCTCGGATGGATGCGTTTCGGCATTCAGCCATTGCCTGCCGATTTCCTCCTGTATCTGCATCTGGCGATGGTCGCGTTGCTGCTGATCATTTTCCCCGTCAGCAAGCTGTTGCACGCGCCGAGCGTTTTCTTCTCGCCCAGCCGCAACCAGATCGACAATCCGCGCGAGAAGCGCCACGTCGCTGCATGGGCAAAAGAACTGGAATCGGAGGGCTAGCATGGCGGACATTGCAGCCCCAGCCTACCGCGTCATCCCGATCATCCCCGCATTGAAACCGGGTGCGATGGAGGGGAAGGGCCCGTTCGTCGCCAGCGACAAGATCAATGAGGCGATCGGCTTCCCGGGGCAACTGGTGGAAGACTGGCATGACCGCGCCATCGCCAGAATGGGCGAGTTGCTGTCCAGGTACCGTTCATTCAGGGTGTTCATGGATGCCTGCGTGCATTGCGGCGCGTGCTCCGACAAGTGCCATTATTTCATCGGCACGCAGGATCCGAAGAACATGCCGGTGGCGCGCCAGGATCTGATGCGCAGCGTATACCGCCGTTACTTTACGCTGCCGGGCAGATTCTTCCCGGGACTGGTCGGCGCACGCGACCTGACGCGCGAGGTGCTGGACGAGTGGTACAACTACTATCACCAATGTTCAGAATGCCGCCGCTGTTCGGTGTTCTGCCCCTATGGCATCGACACCGCCGAAGTGACCATGGCCGCGCGCGAGATCCTCGATTCCGTCGGCTACGGCCAGAAATATTCCAACGAGATCATCGGCAAGGTGCACAAGATCGGCAACAACCTCGGCCTGCCCGGCCCGGCGCTGGAGGACACGCTGCAGGGTCTGGAAGAGGATGTGAAGGAGGCCAGCGGCATCGACGTGCGTTTCCCGATCGATGTGCAGGGCGCGGAAGTGCTGCTGATCACGCCGTCTGCCGATTTCTTCGCCGAACCGCATATCGACAGCCTGATCGGTTACGCGAAGGTGTTCCATGCCACCGGCACCAGCTGGACGCTGTCATCGATGGCTTCCGAGGCGGGCAACTTCGGCATGTTCATCGGCAACTACGCGCAACTGCGCAAGATCGCGCTGCGCATCCGCGAGGCTGCGCTGGAACTCGGCGTGAAGCGCATCGTGGTCGGCGAATGCGGCCACGCCTGGCGCGTCGCCTACAGTTTCTGGAACACTCTGACCGGGGTAGGCGAAGGCGCCGATCCGAACGACAAGTTTGCCCGGATGTTGCAGAAGCAGCTCGACCACCGCTACAAGCAGCCGATGCATATCTGCGAGTTCACCTGGGACATGATCGAGCGCAACGCGCTGTCGTTCGACAAGGAAGCCAACGACAAACACATCATCACTTTCCACGATTCCTGCAATGTGGCGCGCGGTTCGCGCATGGGCGATTTCGCCGGCGGGCAGTTCGAGATCCCGCGCAACATCATCAAGGCGGTCGCCAACAATTTCGTCGAGATGCCTGTAGAGACCACGCGCGAAAAGACATTCTGCTGCGGCGGTGGTGGTGGTCTGTTGACCGACGATCTGATCGACCTGCGCGTCAAGGGCGCGTTGCCGCGCATGGAAGTGCTGCAGCAGGTGGCGGATGAACATGGCGTCAATTTCATGGCGACCATCTGCGCCATCTGCAAGGCACAATTCACCAAGGTCATGCCTGTCTACGGATTCGACAGGAGGATGGTCGGCGGCGTTCACCAACTGGTCAGCAACGCGATCAAACTGGGCGACAAGTAACAATTCACTGGAGGTAGGACGATATGTCAGCAACAGCCGAAACCCCGCAAAAGATCACGCGCCGCCGTTTCAAGGATGGCGACAACCAGGTGCGCCGCTGGAATCTGAAGATCCTGCAGGCGAGCCATTCCCACAAGTGCCCGACCTATATCGAGTCCACGCCGCCCTGTCAGGGCAGTTGCCCGGCGGGGGAGGACATTCGCGGCTACCTGTCCATCGTGCGCGGCATCGAGAAACCGCCGGTCGGCGCCGATGGTAAACCGCTCATGCCGGCCATGGAATATGCCTGGCGCCGCCTGACGGAGGCCAACCCGTTCCCGTCGGTTATGGGGCGCGTGTGCCCCGCGCCGTGCGAGACCGGTTGCAACCGCAACGAGGTGGAAGATCATGTCGGCATCAACTCGGTGGAGCACTTTCTCGGTGAATACGCCATTGCCAACAACCTGAAGTTCAAGAAACCCGATGTTGCGCCTACCGGGAAGAGCGTGGCGATCCTGGGGGGCGGCCCGGCAGGATTGTCCTGCGCCTATCAGCTGGCCCTGAAGGGGCACGAAGTCACGATCTTCGACGAGCATGAATACCTCGGCGGCATGATGCGCTACGGCATCCCGGGATTCCGCACACCGCGCGACGTGCTGGATGCGGAGATCCAGCGCATCCTCGACCTGGGCGTGAAGACACGCATGAAGTGCCATGTCGGCAAGGACATCACGATGGAACAGATCCGCAAGGAGTTCGACGCGGTGTTCCTCGGCATGGGGGCGCAGGCCGGGCGCGCGCTGCCCATCGCCGATGCCGAGGCGCCGAACGTGGTGACGGCGACGGCCTTCCTGAAGGCCTTCAACGACGGGCGCCTGCAGTATGTCGGCAAGCGCGTGGTGGTGGTCGGCGGCGGCGATACCTCCATCGACGTCGCGACCGTGGCGCGCCGCCTCGGCCATATCTCGCATGCCCATCCGACCGACACCGAACGCGCCATCGCCGGACGCATGGCGCAGGACGTCGCAGACATTTCCGCCAAGCAGGGCGCCGAAGTGACGCTGACCTCGGTGTTCAACATCGACAAGATGCAGGCCAACAAGCACGAGATCGAGCAGGCACTGGCGGAAGGCATCCATATACGCGGCAGCCTGGTGCCGATCGGCATCGTGCGCGACCCGAACGGGCGTGCCACGGCACTGCGCGTCGCCCGGTGTGAGGCCAGGTTCGCCGGCGGCAAGCTGGAGATCAAAAACATCGAAGGCAGCGAGGAGGACATCGAGGCCGACCTGATCGTTTCGGCGATCGGCCAGGCGGTCGATTTCACCGGGCTGGAGATGTTCGATAACGGCAAGGGCGCGGTCTCGACCGACCGCAACTATCTGGTGAGCGGACAGCAGGGTGTATTCGCCGGTGGCGACGTGATCCGCCCGCACCTGCTGACCACCGCGATCGGCCACGGCTCCATCGCCGCCGACGGTATCCACAATTATCTGCTGGGACTCGACCTCGAGAAGCGCCCCAAGATCGACGTGCACCAGTTCGACCTGATGCGCAAACTGGTGGAAAAGGGCATCAAGATCGAGCAGGCGCAAGAACCCATGCGCGGCACATACAACTCCAATGTCGCGGTGCATAACTTCGACGACCGCTCCGACCGCTACGTCATCCCGCACGACAAGCTGTTCCTCGGCCATTTCTCCTACGTGCCGCGCAGCCAGCGCGAGGTGATTACGCTCGACAGGGAAAGCGCGCTGGGCAACTTCGAGGAGCGTCTGGGCGTGCTGAGCGAAGCGCTGGCCATCGCGGAAGCCAAACGCTGCATGAGTTGCGGCATGTGCTTCGAGTGCGACAACTGCGTGGTGTATTGCCCGCAGACCGCGGTGTATCGGGTCAAGAAGACCGAGGCGACCACCGGGCGCTATGTCGCCACCAATTACGACAGGTGTATCGGCTGCCATATCTGCGCCGACGTATGTCCGACCGGATACATCCAGATGGGCTTGGGCGAATAATGAGATGGTGGTCCGCATCCCTGCTGCTTTGCCTGTTCGCCCCTGCGCTTTGGGCGGCAGGAGCGGACGAGCCCAAACTGGATATCGGCAAGGGCGGGGAGTGCGTGAAAGAGACGCAGTGGATGCGCAAGAACCACATGCACCTGCTCAGGCATCAGCGCGACGAGGTGTTGCGCAAGGGGATGCGGGATGAGAGGCTCAGCCTCAAGAATTGCATCGAATGCCATGCCAGCATCAGGGATGACAGTGTGATCGCGCGGAATGACAGTTTTTGTGTCGCCTGCCATTGCTACGAAGCGGTAAAGATCGATTGCTTCGAATGCCATTCCGGGACGCGCAAGAGCGCTTGGCTGCAGAGGAAGACCAGATGAGCGACATCGATAGCGAGCGCAGAGGCTTCCTGAAGACCTCGCTCGGCGCGGCAGCGATTGCCATTGCGCCCGGCCTGTTGTTGTTCGAAGCGGCGCACGGCAAGTCCGGCGCAGCGAGCAGCAAGGTGCGCTGGGGCATGCTGATCGATACAACCCAGTGCAAAACGGGTTGCAATGACTGTGTCGCCGCCTGCAACAAGGAGAACGGTTTGTCCAGCGGCACTGGCACGACCGACTCCCAATGGATCCGCAAGATCGAGATCAAGGACATCGGCAGCGGACGCGAACTGTCACTGCCGATGATGTGCCAGCATTGCGAGGATCCGCCGTGCGTGGACGTGTGCCCGACCACGGCTTCGTTCAAGCGCGCCGACGGCATCGTGCTGGTCGACAAACACCGTTGCATCGGCTGCCGCTATTGCATGATGGCCTGCCCGTACAAGGCGCGTTCCTTCGTGCATGAGCCATTGCACGACCAGAATCCGGATGTGCCGCGTGGCAAGGGGACGGTGGAGAGCTGCACCTTCTGTGTGCATCGCGTGGATCAGGGCATGCAGCCAGCCTGCGCCGAGGCATGCCCGAACAGAGCCATCCTGTTCGGTGACCTGAACGACCCGGAAAGCGAGATCGCCAGGAAGGTGCGCAGCGTGGCCTCCGTGCAAGTGCGCGCCGACCTGCGGCTGGATCCGGGCGTCCGTTACCAGGGGCTATAAATGTCCATCCTGCCACCCATCCGATTCTTCGATCAGTCCCGGGAGCGGTTCAAGGACCGGCTGTTCCATGCGCTGCTTGCCGCGGGCGGATTGGTCGTCCTGGCCGGCCTGTATGCCGTGTACCTGATGGAGCATCACGGCCATATCATCACCGGCATGAACAACCAGATCGTCTGGGGCATCCCGCATGTGTTCGCCATCTTCCTTATCGTCGCGGCATCAGGCGTGCTGAACGTGGCCTCCATCGGCTCGGTGTTCGGCAAGGCTGACTACAAGGCGCGTGCGCCCCTGGCCGGCCTGCTGTCCATCGCCATGCTGGCGGGCGGCCTGACCGTTCTGATGCTGGACCTGGGCAGGCCGGACCGCATCATCGTCGCCGCGACCAATTACAACATCACTTCGGTGTTCGCCTGGAATGTACTGCTGTATTCCGGCATGTTTGCGCTGGTGTTCGTCTATCTGTGGACGATGATGGAGCGGCGCATGAATCCCTTGTCAAAGCTGGCCGGGTTCGCCGTGTTCGCCTGGCGCTTCATCCTCACCACAGGTACAGGCCTGATCTTCGCCTTTCTTGCAGCAAGGCAGGCCTACGCTTCCGCACTGTTGCCGCCCTTGTTCATCGTCATTTCCTTCGCGTGGGGGCTGGCGGTTTTCCTGGTCGCCCAGGCGATCATCTACGCATGGAACGGGAAGGAACTTGCGCCCGAGATCATGCAGCGCATGAAGAACCTGCTGGGTGTGTTTGTCATAGGCGCGTTGTATCTGGTCGCGGCTTATCATCTGACCAACCTGTATTTCGCGCATCAATCCGGCTTCGAGCGCTTCATCCTTGTGGAAGGCGGCGCCTACCCGCAGCTTTTCTGGTGGGGCTACGTCCTGCTCGGCAATGTTCTGCCGTTGCTGCTGATCTATCTGCCGGGGCAGGAAAAGACAAGGAACGTCATCGCGGCCTCGTTGCTGGTCATTCTCGGCGGCTTCGCGTTCTTGTATGTGTTCATCATCGGCGGACAAGCCTATCCGCTGAACATCTTCCCGGGATATCAGGTCAGCAGCAGCTTCGGTGACGGCCAGATTGCCACCTACCATCCTTCGCTGCCGGAATTTCTGCTGGGCTTCAGCGGGCTGGGGGTCGCATTCTTGGTCGCCGCCGTCAGCGCCCGGGCGCTGGACTTCATGCCGCATGACCAGCCGCATTCCGCGGACTGACGCATCATGAACCGGATGCTGATCTCGGCAGCGCACAAGTCGTCCGGGAAAACCATGGTCAGCATCGGGCTGTGCGCCGCATTGCGCGCGCGCGGCCACGTCGTGCAACCGTTCAAGAAAGGCCCCGATTACATCGACCCGATGTGGCTCAGCCTGGCATCGGGGAATGGGGCCGCCGGGCGCCCCTGCCGCAACCTCGACCTGTATCTGATGGAGCGCGACGACATCGTCGCCACCTTTGCGCGCCACAGCGCGGAAGTGAACCTGGTCGAGGGTAACAAGGGGCTGTACGATGGCCTTGCACTGGACGGCAGCAACAGCAACGCCGCACTGGCGAAGCTGCTCGACCTGCCGGTGTTCCTGGTGATCGATGCGCGCGGCATGACGCGCGGCATCGCGCCGCTGATCCTCGGCTATCAGGCGTTCGACCGCGACATCGATATCGCCGGGGTGATCCTCAACAACCTCGGCGGCAGCCGGCATGAGGCCAAGCTGCGTGAGGTCATCGAACATTACACCGACGTACCGGTGATCGGTGCGATCCATCACGACGAACGGCTCGGCATCGTCGAACGCCACCTCGGGCTGATGCCCAGCAACGAATCGCATGTCGCCACGGCCAGGATCAAACAGATCGGCGAGGCCATCGCGGAACAGGTCGACCTGGACAAGTTGCTCGCGCTGTCGCAAAAGGCGCCGCTGGATGCGCCGCACAAGGCCGAGGTGAGCCCGCTGCCCTGCGGCGAGAGGGTGCGCATCGGCATCGCGCGCGACCGCGCCTTCGGCTTCTATTATGCCGACGATCTCGATGCGCTGGAGGCGGCGGGGGCGGAACTGGTGCCGCTCGACATGTTGCGCGACGCGCGCCTGCCGGAAGTGGACGCACTGTATATCGGCGGCGGTTTCCCGGAGACCTGTGCTGCCGAGCTTGAAGCCAACAGCACGCTGCGCGCGCAGATCAAACAGGCTATTGAGAGCGGCATGCCGGCCTATGCCGAATGCGGCGGGCTGATGTACCTGTCGCGCAGCATCACCTACCAGGGGCGCACCTACCAGATGGCCGGCGCGATCCCCGGCGATGTGCGCATGCACGACAAGCCCATCGGTCGCGGCTATGTACACCTGAAGGAAGCGGAGGCGCATCCCTGGCCGCGCCCGAACGCTCCCGCCAAACAGGTCAAGGCGCATGAATTCCATTATTCCAGCCTGGAGAACCTTCCGCCGGACACGCGCTTCGCTTACCATGTGGAGCGCGGTTTCGGGATAGACGGCGAACACGACGGCCTCATCCTGCACAACCTGCTGGCCTCCTATACACACCTGCGCACCATCGGCAGCTGCTACTGGGCCACCCGCTTCGTCGCATTCATCCGGCGGCAACGGGAACGACGACAACTGGAATCGACTCATCCCAATGAACACGCAATATGACGCAGGAAAGTTACCAGGCCGCCATGGCCGCCTTCGACAAGGCCAACGCGGAAGACCCGAACAGGGATACGGCCGGCGGCAAGGAACATCCCAGGGAGCTGCTCTACGCGCAACGCATGACCGCGATGCTGGAGCGCTATGCGTCCGAAGCATCGGAGGCTGTGAGACTCGCGGTGCGCGCCCAGCACATCCGGCGCTGGAAGATACCCCGCAGCGATTACCCCATGGACAAGCCGGGCTACATGCTGTGGCGCACCACGCTCTACAGATTCCATGCTGAAACCGCGGGGAAGCTGATGAAGGAATCAGGCTGTGACGACGATATGATTGCACGCGTCAGGAACATCGTCAGCAAGAAAGAACTCAAGACCGACCCCGAAACGCAGCTGATGGAAGATGTCGCGGATCTGGTGTTCATCGAGCATTACATGCTGGCATTTGCCGGGCAGCACCCGGACTACGACGAAGCCAAGTGGATCCAGATCATCAGGAAGACCTGGCAGAAGATGTCGCCGCGCGCCCATGAGTTCGCGCTCTCGGGCAGGATCGAGCTGCCGGCAGAGCTAACTCCGCTGATCCTGAAGGCGGTCCGATAGCATGGATTTCCTGCCGGTATTCCTGAACGTCAAAGGCAGGCTGTGCCTGGTGGTGGGCGGTGGCGAAGTCGCCAGGCGCAAGGCGGGCGTGCTGCTGGAAGCCGGCGCGCGAGTGCGCGTGGTCGCGCCCGAGGTCAATCCTGACCTGGCGGAGCAGCAGGACGTCGAGTGCGTCGTTGCCCGTTTCGAAGCGCGGCACCTCGAAGGCGTGGCACTGGTCATCGCGGCCACCGATGACCGCAGCGTCAATCGGCAAGTCTCCGAACTGGCGCAGGCGCGCAACATCCCGGTGAACGTGGTGGACGATCCGGAGCTGTGCAGCTTCGTCATGCCCGCCATCCTCGACCGCTCGCCGTTGATGGTGGCATTCTCCAGCGGCGGCGCTTCGCCGGTACTGACGCGCATGCTGCGCGGCAAGCTGGAAACCTTCATCCCGCAGAATTACAGCCGCCTCGCCGCGTTCGCGGAACGCTTCCGCGAAGCGGTCAAGCAGCGCGTCACCAATCCGGCCAAGCGCCGCATCTTCTGGGAGGGCGTGTTCGAGGGCGTGGTCGCCGAGAAGGTGCTGACCGGCGACGAAGCGACTGCCGAGAGCATGTTGCAGCAGATGCTGGCGGACGAGGACAACATCCGGCGCGGTGAGGTGTACCTGGTTGGCGCCGGTCCCGGCGACCCCGACCTGTTGACCTTCCGCGCGCTGCGCCTGATGCAGAAGGCCGACGTGGTGGTGTACGACAATCTGGTGTCCAAACCCATCGTCGACATGGCGCGGCGCGATGCGCAGCGCATCTTCGTAGGCAAGAAACGCGCCGACCACACGATGCGCCAGGAGGAGATCAACGAACTGCTGGTGCGCCTCGCCAGGGAAGGCAAACGCGTGCTGCGCCTCAAGGGCGGCGACCCGTTCATCTTCGGGCGCGGCGGTGAGGAGATCGAGACGCTGGCAGCGGAGGATATTCCGTTCCAGGTGGTGCCCGGCATCACCGCGGCCTCCGGTGTCGCTTCTTACGCGGGCATCCCGTTGACCCACCGTGACCACGCGCAGTCCTGCATGTTCGTCACCGGCCATTTAAAGGACGGCACGATGAACCTGGACTGGGATGCGCTTGCGCGTCCCAAGCAGACCGTCGTGGTCTATATGGGCCTGCACGGGCTGGATACGCTGTGCGCCAAACTCATCGAACACGGTCTGCCGGACAGCACGCCCATCGCCATCGTGCAACAGGGCACCACGCCGAACCAGCGCGTCATCACCGGCACGCTGGCGACGCTGCCCGGCATCGCCGAACGCGAGCAGCCACAGGCACCGACGCTGATCATCGTCGGCGGCGTGGTCACGCTGCGCGACAAGCTGGCCTGGTTCCATCCGCAAAAGCCTTGAAGATATATCCGCAGTCCAACCCGAAGTGAGGAGAAACATGATGAGAATCAGGACTATGTTGTTAGCTGCAATGCTGATGTTCGTAATGGCCGGCGCGCAGGCAGCCGATGTGTTGCTCAAGCCCTTTGTGCTGGCGTCGAAGGGTGCGGGCACGGTGGATGAGAAGATCGCCCAGGCCAGAACCGCGCTGGCCGGCGCCGGATTCTCTGTCGTCGGCGAATACTCTCCCTATCCCGATGCGCAAGTGCTGGTCGTCACCAGCGATGAGTTGAAAAGGAATGCAGCCGACTCCGAGCATGGCGGCTACGGTGCGGTGCAACGGGTGTCGATAACCAGGGTGAACGACGAGGTGCAGGTGAGCTACACCAATCCGGTGTATATGGCCAACGTTTACCGCATGAAATCGGACTTGAGCGACATCGCCGGCAAGCTGGCGGGCGCCTTGGGCAAGACGGAAGAGTTCGGTGCTCGTGGCATGACCGCGAAGGAGGCGCGCAGATACCACTATATGATCGGCATGGAATATTTCGATGAACCCAGCGTGCTGGCCGAGTACGGCAGCTACGAGGAGGCGGTGCAGGCGGTCGATGCGAAACTGGCGAACAGCAAGAACGGCATATCCAAGGTCTATCGCGTGGACATACCGGGCAAGGGCGAGAGCGTGTTCGGCGTGGCGATGAAGGGAGAGGGCGACGCCAAATACCGGGATGACCGGTTCATCATGAAGGAGATCGATTTCCACGATGTAAAATCCACGGCGCATCTGCCTTATGAGGTGCTGGTCTCGGGCGGCAAGGTCTATGCGTTGTACGCCCGCTTCCGCATTGCGATCAATTTCCCGGATCTGAGCATGATGGGGCAGAATAGCTTCATGAACATCATGAAAACCCCCGAGGCGATACGCCTCGCGTTGCAGGAGGCTGTCCGGAAATAGGGGTTTTGGCGAGTTGTTAACCGTTTTTGTGGGGACAAATGATGCAAGCAACCGGGCAATTTCCGGAAACCGATACCGAAGGCTATCTGGTCGAGCCGCTGGACTGGAACGAGGACGTGGCGGTGGAGCTCGCGCGCCAGGAGAACATCGTTCTCACCGAAGATCACTGGGAAGCGATCCGTTTCATGCGCGACTATTATCTGGAACACCAGATCGCCGTCGATGTGCGCCATGTCATCAGGCATCTCGCCGAGAAGCACGGGGAGGATTCGCGCAACAGGATATTCGAACTTTTCCCGTACGGGTATGTGAAGCAGGTCTGCAAGATCGCCGGCATGAAACGGCCGCGCGGATGGAGCACGGGCTGACGGATGGCCGGGCCACGTCGGACAGGATTCGAATGGATGAGCTGACCCATTTTTCCGGTGCGGGCCGGGCGCGCATGGTGGATGTCTCGGCCAAACCGGACACACGGCGCGTCGCGGTCGCCAGCGGTATCCTGCGCATGCAGGCCGCCACACTGAACCGGATCAGGGAAGGTCGGATCGCCAAGGGCGATGTGTTGACCGTGGCCGACGTCGGTGCGGTCATGGCGGCGAAACACACCTTCGACCTGATCCCGATGTGCCACCCCGTCGCGCTGAGCGGTACGGAGGTGGAGTTCAGCGAGATCACCGAACCGGACACCGGCAACCGCGTCGGCATCAAGGTCACCACCACGGTGAGTTGTACCGGCCGGACCGGCGTCGAAATGGAGGCGTTGTGTGCCGCCAGCGTGGCGCTGCTGACCATTTATGACATGTGCAAGGCGATCGACCGCGGCATGTGCATCGAGTGCGTGCAACTGGAGGAAAAACACGGGGGGAGGAGCGGAACCTGGTTGCGCGTTGAGCAGGCCGGGGAAGGGCAAGCATGATAACGGTGATGTTCTTCGGACCGGTCGCAGAACGCGTCGGATCAAGAGAGGTAAAGGTGGAATTCCACCCCGGGATACGCGTGCAGGATGTGCACGCACGGCTACAGGCCTTGTATCCGGCGGCATTCGAGATCGTCTGCTTCACGGCGGTGAACGGCCGGCAAACCCGTGATATGTCGTCGACGCTGGCAGATAACAGCGAGATGGCCTTCATGGCCAGATTTTCCGGTGGATAGGATGAAAGCCGCAGTCCGCATCCAGCAGGAGGATTTTTCACAGGATGAGGAAATCCGGGCGTTGCAGGCCGGCTCGAAGCGCATCGGCGGCATCGCCACGTTCATCGGCTGCGTGCGCGATTTCTCGGAAGGCCGCGAGGTCTCAAGGATCGGCTTCGATGCCTACGGCAGCATGGCGCTGGCGGAGATGAGCCGGTTACGCGACGAGGCGATGGCGAAATTCGGCCTGTTGGGAGCGCGTATCGTGCATCGCATCGGCACGGTCAAATGCGGTGAAAACATCGTGCTCATCGTGGCCGGCGCGGAGCATCGTGGTCCTGCGCTGGAAGCATGCAGCTGGATGATAGACGAGCTGAAGCAGCGTGTGCCGATCTGGAAGAAAGAGGTCACACCCCGGGGCGAAGCATGGGTGACGCCGCATCCATGAGCCGGGTGGAGCATCTGTCGGTTGCGGCAGCGCTGCGCTGCGTGCTCGAATCACTGGCCGTACCCGGCGTGGAGCGGGTGGAACTCGAACAGTCGCTGGGTCGCGTGCTGGCCGAGGATGTGCACGCCAACCGCGACCTGCCGCCCCATGACATCTCGGCGATGGACGGTTACGCGCTGCGCAGCGCGGACCTGAGCAATATTCCTGCCGTGCTGGAGATCATCGAAGACATCAAGGCCGGTGATTTGCCGTCCAAGTCGCTGGCATCCGGCCAGTGTGCGCGCATCATGACCGGCGCACCGCTGCCGCAGGGCGCGGATGCGGTGATCCGGGTCGAGGACACCGAAGCGAAACCGGATAACGGAGTGCAGATCAACCATGCGGTCAATCCGGGCGACGATATCCGCCGCCGCGGCGAGAGCATGTTCAACGGCGAAGTGGTGCTGACTTCCGGGACGGAGATCACGCCGGGGGTGATCGGCGTGCTGGCGACGGTGAAACTTGCACAGGTGCGGGTGTACCGGCGGCCACGCGTGGCGATCCTGTCCACCGGCAACGAGCTGGAAGGCCTCGACGAACCGGTAGATCCGAACAAGATACCCGATGCCAACAGTTACACGCTGGTGGCGCAGGCGCAGGCGCTCGGTATCGAGCCGGTGCTGCTCGGCATCGCGCGCGACGACCCGGACGAACTGGCGCGCTACCTGAGGTGCGGGCTGGAATACGACGTGCTGCTGGTTTCCGGTGGAACATCGGTCGGCGTACATGATTACGTCCGACCGACCATCGAGGCCTTGGGGGCGCAGATGCTCTTCTGGCGCGTGGCGATGAAGCCGGGGCATCCGGTCGCGTTCGGCAAGGTCGGCGAAAAGATCATCTTCGGCCTGCCTGGGAACCCGGTATCAAGCATGGTGTGTTTCGAGCAATTCGTCGCCCCGGCCTTGCGCCGCATGATGGGGTATGCGCGCAGTTGCCGCCGCACCATAGCGGCACGGCTCACGCATGACGTGAGGCACCAGCCGGGGCGCACCGAGTTCATCCGCGTGATGCTGGAGAAGGAAGATGATGGTTACGCGGCCACCTCCACCGGCGCGCAGGGCAGCGGCATGCTGCTGTCAATGGCCAGGGCGGATGGATTGGCTGTCGTGCCTTGGGATAGCGCGGGATTGGCGGCGGGCAGCACGGTGACGGTCCAGTTGCTGGACGGTACGGCTTTTCAGGATGACGCAGGCTTTGAGGAATAAAGGATGGGTGTCGCTCGAATTGGCATACTGACCGTCTCCGATCGGGCCAGCCGCGGGGAGTACGAAGACAGGGGCGGCCCGGCGATCCATGCGTGGTTCACGCGCGTGCTGACCTCGCCGTGGCAGGCGGTGGCGAGGTTGATCCCCGACGAACAGCGGCTGATCGAGGCGACGCTCATCGAGCTGAGCGACAGGGAGGGCTGCTGCCTGATCGTCACCACCGGCGGCACCGGCCCGGCACTGCGCGATGTCACGCCGGAGGCAACCGAGACGGTGTGCGGAAAGATGCTGCCGGGCTTTGGCGAGCTGATGCGCGCCGCGTCGCTGAAGTTCGTGGCGACTGCGATATTGTCAAGACAAACCGCCGGGATACGCGGCAAGTGCCTGATCGTCAACCTGCCCGGCAAGCCTTCCGCGATCGGCGACTGCCTGGACGCCGTGTTCCCGGCCATCCCGTACTGCATAGACCTGATCGGAGGCGCGTATCTGGAATCCGATCCGGAGCGATGCAAGGTGTTCCGTCCGGCGCACGCCAAACCGGGATGAATGTCCGCTGAGCACCGGTTGCGTTCGGTCAAGCTATCGCGTCTGACCGCACGGGCGATCAGGCCATCATGACGTAGCGATCATCTTTGTGCCGGCAATGAGGAGCACCATCGCCAAAAGCCTCTTGATCGTCGGGTGGCCCAGGCGCTTGCTGCCATATTCTGCGCCAACCAGACCGCCAGCCACGGCAGCAACCGTCCAGTAAGGCAAAGCAGGGGGGATCTCAGGTGAGGTGGTGATGACGCCAAGCAACCCGGCAACAGAATTGACAAGGATGAATGCGGCGGCGATACCGGAGATGACTCTTGTCTCGGCCAACCGGAAGAAGAGAAGCAAGGGGCTCAGAAAGATGCCGCCTCCGACACCGGTAAGTCCGGCAAGAAAGCCGAGGGCCGCGCCGGCCAGGAACAACAATGATAGGGGCGGGCGAGCATCTATGACCTTGAGCGGGCGGTGTGCGGAGCGGAACGACCACCATGCCGAATAAATCAGCACGGCACCAACCAATGGCTTGTATATATGGCCGGGCAGCGTGAGCGAGCCGCCCAGATAGGCAAAGGGAACGGATGCGAGCGCAAAGGGCCAGAACAGGTGCCAGGAGAATGCGCCTACGCGGCAATATTTGGCGGTGGCGATGACCGCCACCAGGATGTTCAGCGTTAATGCGGCCGGCTTCATTGCCGCCGGTGGGATGCCCATTATGGCCATTGCGGCGAGGTAACCAGAGGCACCCGCATGGCCCACCGACGAATAAAGCAGTGCTGCAACGAGAATCAGTGCGGCGAGAATGATGTCTTCTGCTGTCATTTTGGTTTCGTTCAAGGATACCCGGCCATTGTAGGGCTGGATGGCCGCCTTATGATGCCTGTTTGTCGCGGTGCATGCAGAGAGAAGATCGCCATCACTGCCGCCGGCCTGAGGTTCGCGCAGGTGAAGGTCGTAGCGTTGATTGCGTAGTACAATTCCCGCTCCGATCCGGTAACGTGGAGTCAATCCAGAATGAGCCGCCTGTTGTTGATCATCGCCATCGTCGCAGTGGTTTACCTGTTGATCAGGGCTTACCGCAGGCAAGTGCCGCGGCAGGACAGGCCGGTTGCCGAGGACATGGTACGCTGCGCGCATTGCGGTGTGCATTTGCCCAAGGGTGAGAGTATCCAGGCTGACGGGCGGTTCTTCTGCGGCGCGGAACATCGTGATGCCTATCGCAAGTAAACAACGCGATGTAACCGTGCGCTGTACAACTCCGCGCTGAATGCAATGACCGACAAGCTTGTTGCAGAATTTCCTCCTGTCGATTTCTGGCGCTCCCTGCGCTATTTCAATCTGTACCGGTTGGCGCTGGCCAGCCTGTTTGTGTTTCTCGCCGGGACATTCGGTCAGTCGCTGTCGCTCGGTGAGCGCAACTGGACGTTATTCTTTGTCGCCAGTTTGATCTACGCGGCAGTGGTGACGTTCTCCTTTGTCCCGCTCCAGTTGCGCCGGCCGCGTTTTACCCGGCAACTTGCCGGGCAGATTGGCGGCGACATTGTGGGCTTGTCGGTGCTCTCCTATGCCAGCGGCGGGATACAGAGCAATATCAGCATGCTGCTGCTGGTTTCACTAGCGGCCGCGGGCATGATCAGCCGCGGCAAGATCCCCATATTCTTTGCCGCGCTGACGAGTATCGCTGCGCTGCTGGAACATTCATACGCGGTGCTGTATGCCGATGCCGTGGCGGCGCAGTATGTGCAGGTCGGTTTGCTGTGCGTATCCTATTTCGCGGTGGCATGGCTGGCGCATACGCTGGCGAAATATGCCGTGGATAGCCAGCAGTTGGCCCAACGCCGCGGGCACGACCTGGCCAGTTTGTCCGAAGCGAACCGCCTGGTGATGCGTGATATGCAGGATGGCGTGCTGGTGGTGGATGAGCAGGGCGTGATAATGCAGATGAATCCGGGTGCGGCGCGCCTGCTGCGTCATAGCGCGTTATCCGGAAGCTCGCTGGCGGAGAATTTCCCATTGCTGTTCGGGCAGTATGCGCTATGGAAAAGAACCGGTACCGCCAGCCGCGATACCTTGCAGCTGGATGTCGGGGTACAGGCGAGACTGCGCTTTGTCGCCGTCGAGCGGGATGCGGCACATGGCGCGGTGATATTCCTGGAAGACATGCAGCGTGTCCGCGCCGAGGCGCAACAGATCAAACTGGCTGCCCTGGGACGTTTGACTGCCAGCATCGCGCACGAAGTGCGCAATCCGTTGTCGGCGATCAGCTATGCGGCAGAGCTGATGCAGGAGGATCAGGGCGATGCCAAACAGCGTCGGCTGCTGCAAATCGTGCTGGACAACACGCAGCGCATCAACCGTATCGTGCAGGACGTGATGCAGCTGAACCGGCGCGATCGTGCGCAGCCCGAAGTGTTCGAACTGGATGCGATGTTGTGTACTTTCGTGGAAGAGTTCAACTTGGCGGAGCGGCTTGGACCGGGTGTGATGGCGTTATCCGGAATGCCGGGTGTCAGGGTTTCCTTTGACCGCGGCCACTTGCGCCAGGTGTTGTGGAACTTATGCCGCAACGCGCTGCGCTACGGCCGCAAGTTACCCGGCAGTCTGGCATTGACGATGGGCGTGGATGGCGGACGGGTGATGCTGGACGTACAGGATGACGGCCCTGGCATCTCTGCCGAGCACCGGGGTAAATTGTTCGAGCCGTTCTTCACTACCGCGACCGACGGCACGGGTTTGGGCTTGTATATCGCCAAGGAATTGTGTGAGGCGAATGGCGCGTTGCTGGAATATCATGGGCAAAAAGAACAAACCGGGGACGGCGGTGCGGGCGCCTGTTTTCGTATAACGTTTGGGGAGCCATATGAGAACGACGGGGGAGCATAAGCATGGCGAGTGACTACCGGACGAAGAACGCCACGGTACTGCTGGTGGATGACGAGCCTGATATCCTGGAGCTGCTGGAGCTGGCATTGCACAAGATGGGGCTGGAGGTGGATAAGGCCGGCAATGCGCGCGAGGCGCTGATGAAACTGGCGTCGCGTCGCTATGATATGTGCCTGACCGATATGCGGATGCCGGATGGCGACGGTTTGCAAGTGGTGCAGCACATCATGCGGAGCAATCTGGATGTGCCGGTGGCGGTGATCACCGCGCATGGCAACATGGAGAATGCCATTACCGCCCTCAAGGCGGGGGCATTCGACTATTTGGCCAAGCCGGTTTCGCTGGACCAGTTGCGCGCCCTGGTGAAATCCGCATTGAAACTGCCACAGGCGGGCCCGTCTGGCGACAAGATGTTGCTCGGCCATTCGCCCGCGATGCAGAAGGTGCGCGATCTGATCAAGCGCGTGGCACGCAGTCAGGCACCGGTACATATCAGCGGCGAATCAGGCAGCGGCAAAGAATTGGCGGCGCGCCTTATCGTGCAAAGCGGTACGCGGCACGATCAGCCGTTCATTGCAGTGAATTGCGGGGCGATTCCGGGCAACCTGATGGAAAGCGAATTCTTCGGCTGCAAGAAGGGGGCGTTCACCGGAGCAGACAGGGATCGAGACGGGTTCTTTCAGGCGGCACACGGCGGGACCTTGTTTCTCGACGAGGTGGCCGACCTGCCGCTGGACATGCAGGTCAAGCTGTTGCGCGTGATACAGGAGAAGCGCGTGCGCAGGATCGGTGGTGCTGGTGAGGAGGCGGTGGACGTGCGCATCATCAGCGCGACGCACCGCAATCTGGCCGAGTGTGTGCGGCAAGGCAGATTCCGCCAGGATCTGTATTACCGCTTGAGTGTGATCCCGATCCAGATGCCAGCATTGCGTGAGATGCGCGAGGATGTGCCGGAAATTGCACAGCGGGTTCTGGAGCGTTTGCGCGGCAATGCGGAAGTGCGCTTTTCCGAAGACGCATTGCGTGCGCTGCAGGACTACAGCTTCCCGGGCAATGTGCGCGAGCTGGAGAACATCATTGAGAGGGCATTGGCGCTGTGTGTCGGCGGGATAATCGAGGAGCAGGACCTGTTGCTGGTACCCGTGGAGCACGATCATTCCGGCCATGCATCCCCCGGCAGCAGATACCCGCTGCCGGAATACCTGGACCGTATCGAAAAACAGGCCTTGCTCGAGGCACTGGAGCAGACCGGGTTCAATCGTACGGCAGCCGCCAAATTACTGGGGTTGACGTTCCGCACCATGCGTTACCGGATGGAGCGACTGGGCATCAAAGGACCAAACGGTGCGGATGATGCAGATTGATGCGCAAGGAATGCTGGTTGGCGGCGAATATGTTCCGTCATCGAACTGTGATGACCGCCCTGCAGGCGCAATCGAACTGCTGGTGATACACAGTATCAGTCTGCCGCCTGGCGAGTTTGGCGGCGATGATGTGCGGCGGTTGTTCACCAACACCCTGGACATGCACGCTCATCCATATTATCAAGCCGTCGCGCGGCTGAAGGTATCGGCACACTTCTTTGTGCGCCGTGACGGGCGGGTCATCCAGTTTGTACCCTGTTTGAAACGGGCATGGCACGCAGGGGAGTCATGCTGGCAAGGCAGGGCGTGCTGCAACGATTTTTCGCTGGGTATCGAACTGGAAGGCAGTGATGCCGTTCCGTTTGCTGATGCGCAATATGACGCGCTCCATCGTTTGACCGTGGCGTTGCGCGAAAACTATCCGATACGCGGTATTGCCGGTCACAGCGATGTTGCGCCGCAGCGCAAGACCGATCCTGGTCCATGCTTTGATTGGGCCCGCTACCTGACGGGATTGTGCGGGCTATAAGATTCGTTCGCGTCAACAGTTGCAAAATATTTCATTTTCTGCTTGCAATATTTTTATTAACTACTACAATTAGGCCCATTCTTGAAAAAAAATACTATATCTAGTGGTTATTGATTTTCGAAATTCCAAGAGCCGACGAAATTTTCAGGGAGTGCGTGCATGTCACATGTCGCTACTGATAACACCTCAGCCCCTCCAGCATCTACCTGCAGCCTTTCCTTTCCCTTCTTTTTCCTTTCAAGTTATTCGGTCCACGCAAAACAATCTGCTGTCGTGGTCCGGCGGCTTTGTTCGGATCTGTCTCGATCTTGGCAGCATCGTGCGGCGATCAGAACGGGGTCGGCGCATATACACACAGAACACAATTGGTTGGCTGCGCTTGTTGATGCGCTGTCTGGTGTCCTGCAAACGACGTTCAGAGATCATTGCTCTGCGAGTGTCGGGCTAACGGGTTTTTGTACGTGCTGGCGAAGAGGGGGTCCTGTACCGCTCTGTATGTGCCGGCATTGGGGCAGACTTTAGGCTGTGCCTGGGTTCAGAGGTGCAGGCTGGGGTGTAGTGGCAGTAGGTGTTGTTTCGTTAAAACTTTTATCATTAACTTAAGGAGATCGAAAATGGTAGCAGCGAAGAAACCGGCAGCCAAGAAACCGGCAGCCAAAAAGGCGGTAGCCAAGAAACCGGCAGCCAAAAAGGCGGTAGCCAAGAAACCGGCAGCCAAAAAGGCAGTAGCCAAGAAACCGGCAGCCAAAAAGGCAGTAGCCAAGAAACCGGCAGCCAAAAAGGCGGTAGCCAAGAAACCGGCAGCCAAACCGGCAGCCAAACCGGCAGCCAAACCAGCAGCCAAACCAGCAGCCAAACCGGCAGCCAAACCAGCAGCTCCTGCGGCAGCCAAACCGGCAGCTCCGGCTCCTTCTGCGCCAGCGCCTGTGCGTCCGGCTGCAACATGGCCCTTTCCTACACCAGGAATCGGCAAGCCGAACTGATCTGGGGTGTGCCTGCTATGGCATCTGTCATAGTACGGTAAGGCATGCTTCTGGTGCGGGAGTGGTTGGTTTGCCGTTCCCGCAATCGGCTGGCTTGGCCGGCATGGGGTACTGCGCAGTACTCGGGGGGGCAGGTTGTTTTTTATTGACTGGGGTGTGCATTCGTACCCCGTGACACCTTGTCAATGAAGGGTTTCCCTCGGTGTACTTGAGTTGCTGGGCGCGCTGATTGGCATGTGCGCCCCTTGTTTCGTCAACACAAGGCTGGCGCGGTTCTTTGTCAATGTTGCAAACCTGATGGCTTGCAATCGTCTTCGTGCCCTCTAAATTCCGCAACAATCGCAGGAATCGCACTCTCTGGTCTGATCGCGATCGGCGCGCCACTCTTGTCGGCGGTTCATTCGGGTGGCAATCGTTCCCGGCAGTCAGACGTTGAACAGGAAGTTCATCACGTCGCCGTCCTGCACGACATAGTCCTTGCCTTCCACGCGCATCTTGCCCTTCTCCTTGGCACCCGCTTCGCCGCCGCAGGCGATGAAGTCGGCATAGGAGATGGTCTGGGCGCGGATGAAGCCCTTCTCGAAGTCGGTGTGGATGACGCCGGCGGCTTGCGGCGCGGTGTCGCCCTTGTGGATGGTCCAGGCGCGCACTTCCTTGACCCCGGCGGTGAAATAGGTCTGCAGCCCAAGCAGGTCATAACCGGTACGGATCAGACGGTTCAGGCCGGGTTCGTCCAGGCCAAGGTCGGCGAGGAATTCCCGTTTGTCGGCGTCGTCGAGGTCGGCCAGTTCCGCTTCGATCTTGGCGCACAGCGCGACGACGGGCGCGCCCTCCTTCGCCGCGTGTTCGCGCAATGTGTCGAGATGCGGATTATTCTCGAAGCCGTCCTCCAGCACGTTGCCGACATACATCGCGGGTTTGATGGTCAACAGGCAGAGCGGCTTGATGAGTTGCCTGTCGTCGTCGCTCAATCCGCAAGTGCGCGCTGGTTTTCCCTCGTTCAGGTGCGGCAGCAGTTTCTCCAGCACAACTACCAGCTTCTGCGCGTCCTTATCGCCGGATTTGGCTTTCTTGCCGTCGCGTTGGAGTGTGCGCTCGACGACCGCGAGATCGGCCAGCGCCAGTTCGGTCAGGATGACTTCGATATCGGAGATGGGGTCGACCTTGCCCGCGACGTGCACGACGTTGGGATCGTCGAAACAGCGCACCACGTTGACGATGGCGTCGGTCTCGCGGATGTTGGCAAGGAACTGGTTGCCGAGACCTTCGCCTTTGGACGCCCCCGCCACCAGTCCGGCGATGTCGACGAATTCGACGATGGCCGGCTGCATGCGCTGCGGCTTGACGATCTTTGCCAGCTCGGCCATGCGCGGGTCGGGTACCTCGACGATGCCGACGTTGGGCTCGATGGTGCAGAAGGGATAGTTCTCGGCCGCGATGCCCGCCTTGGTCAGCGCATTGAACAAGGTGGATTTGCCGACATTGGGCAATCCGACGATACCACATTTCAAACTCATGGTTCTCCCTCTCGGTTTCTCTAGCTGCTATGCAGTTTCAGCATCGCCGTTTCAGCCTTTCCTTCTATGGCCAAGTGCGCGATGCCCAGTGCTTTTTGGATCGCTTCATCTATCAGTTCGCGCTCTTCGCGGCGCGGGTCGTGCAACACGTAGCCGGCCACGTCGCTGCGCTCGCCGGGATGGCCGATGCCAATACGCAGCCGCCAGAAATCTTTCGTACCGAGATGTGCAATGACATCCTTCACACCATTATGCCCGCCGTGTCCGCCGCCCAGCTTCAGGCGCGCCACACCCGGCGGTATATCCAGCTCGTCATGCACCACCAGGATCTCGGTCGGGGCGATCTTGTAGAACCCAGCCAGCGCACCGGCTGAACGCCCGCTCACGTTCATGAACGTCTGCGGTTTGAGCAGCAGCATCTCATGGCCGTGCAGCTGGCCGCGCGCCAGCAGGCCGTGGAACCGGGTCTCGTTCCTGAAGCCGAGACCATGCAGGCGCGCAAGCTCATCCACCCACCAATAACCGGCGTTATGCCGGGTGTTTTCATATTCGCGCCCGGGATTACCGAGACCGATGATCAGGCGTATCGATGACATAATGAAAATGAAAAACCCGCCATGCCGTGATCAGCGATGGCGGGCTTCATAAGGATATACCCGTTTACTTCTTGGTTTCCTTGGCTGCCGGTGCGGCAGCGGCAGGTGTGGCGGCGGCGGATGCGGCGGCAGCGGCTTCCGTTTCGGCCTCCGCCTCGACTGCTCCACGCGGCACCTGCACCGTTGCCACCACCGCTTCCGCGGTATGTGTGCCGTGTGCGGCGGCTTCCACGCCCTGGGGGAGCTTCAAGTCGGACACGTGCACGGAGTGCCCAAGTTCCAGCTTGCCCAGATCGACTTCGATGAAGGCCGGCAGATCCTTGGGCAGGCAGATGATGTCCAGCTCGTTCATCACGTGGCTGATCTTGCCGCCGCCGATCTTTACGCCCGGAGCAATCGCTTCGTTGATGAAGTGCAGCGGCACCTTGATGTGCATCTTCTTCTTGGCGTCCACGCGCTGCAGGTCGATGTGCTGTACTTGCTGGCGGAACGGGTGCATCACGAAATCGCGCAGCAGCACGGATTCCTTCTTGCCTTCCAGGTTCAGCGTCAGCACGGAAGCATGGAATGCCTCCGAACGCAGCTTGTGATACAGGTCGTTGTGATCCAGTTCGATCATCACGACATCGCCTGAACCGTAGACAATCCCTGGCACGCGGCCGGAATTACGCAGACGGCGGCTCGCACCCGTACCTTGCGCCTTGCGTGTTGTTGCATTGATTTCGATAGTCATTTCACTTCTCCAAAAAACAGGCTTGCCCGCGACCAGGCAATCCCCATACTGCAACGATCGACATGATCGTTGCTTGTCCTCACTCGGTGAACAGCGAACTCACCGATTCTTCATTGTTGATGCGGCGTATCGTTTCCGCCAGCAATTCCGCCGTGCTCAGCTGGCGGATGCGTTTGCAGTTGCGCGCCGCTTCGTTCAGCGGGATGGTGTCGGTGACAACCAATTCATCCAGCGCAGAATCCTCGATGCGCTCGATCGCCGGGCCGGACAACACCGGATGGGTACAGTAGGCCAGCACGCGTGCCGCGCCTTTTTCCTTCAGTGCGCTGGAGGCCTCGCACAGCGTATTGGCGGTATCCACCATGTCGTCCATGATCAGGCAGGTGCGCCCCACCACGTCACCGATGATGTTCATCACCTTTGCCACGTTCGGTTTCGGACGGCGCTTGTCGATGATCGCCAGGTCTGCCTCAAGTTCCTTGGCCAGCGCCCGTGCGCGCACCACGCCACCCACGTCCGGCGATACCACGATCAGGTTCGGGTAGTCGTGCTTCCATACATCCGACAACAGGATCGGGCTGGCATAGATGTTATCCACCGGAATATCGAAGAACCCCTGGATCTGGTCGGAGTGCAGATCCATGGTCAGCAACCGGTCCACCCCGGCGCTGGAAAGCATATCGGCCACCACCTTGGCCGTGATCGCAACACGCGCCGAGCGCGGGCGGCGGTCCTGACGCGCGTAGCCGAAATACGGCATCGCAGCGGTGATCCGGCCGGCGGAAGCGCGCTTCAGCGCATCCACCATCACCATCACTTCCATCAGGTTATCGTTGGTCGGCACGCAAGTGGACTGCAGCACGAACACGTCCTTGCCCCGCACGTTCTCGAGGAGCTCCACCATCACCTCACCGTCGGAAAAACGGCCCACCGTGGCGCGTCCAAGCTGGATGTGCAGGTGCTGAGCGACCGCTGCGGCGAGCTTTGGATTGGCATTGCCGGTAAACACCATCAGGCGGTCATAGGACACGTGCAACCTCTTCTAAAGAATCGGAAACCATGTTTTGGTTTCGGCCGCTCGCATAGGCGAGCTTAACGTTCGCTTCGCTTGCGTTAGCCTGTACCGCAACTACGTTGTGGCTGGGGAGGTAGGGATCGAACCTACGAATGCCGGAATCAAAATCCGGTGCCTTACCACTTGGCGACTCCCCAATAATCTATCAATCGGGCACCCAATCATGCAGCGGATGCCGTGCCAATCCTTGCGCCACCACGCCGCGCATATCATGCGGCAACTGCCGCAATACCGCTTCGGCCCGGCTACGGCTGGCAAATTCGGCAAACACGCATGCGCCCGATCCGGTCATCATCGCTTTGCCTGAATTATCCAGCCAGGCCATATAACGCGCCACTTCCGGATAAAGC
Source organism: Gallionella sp. (assembly GCA_044230015.1). GTDB lineage: Bacteria > Pseudomonadota > Gammaproteobacteria > Burkholderiales > Gallionellaceae > Gallionella. The sequence continues at coordinate 32,555 of JBGARW010000003.1, forward strand.
TTGCATACCACGGGTTGCAGATCGTTGCGCAGCTGCCGTCTTTCGCCGGCGGCACACTCCAGTTGCCGCTCCGAAAGGGCGCGCATTGTGATGGAAACCGTATCGCGTGTCAATTCCGGGCGGGCAAAAATCTGCGCGGTCGGAACCTGCACCGGCGGGAAAAGCACCACATACCACGCTTCCTGCAGGGGGCATGCATGCAATTCTTCGCCCACACCCTCGGCAAAGGCGTTATTGCCGAACACGAACACCGGCACGTCGGCGCCGAGGCGCAGGCCGAGCTGCATCAGGCGCGCGCGCGGCAGGCCAAGCGACCACAGGCGATTAAGCGCGATCAGCGTGGTCGCAGCATCCGAGCTGCCGCCGCCCAGCCCGCCGCCCATCGGGATACGTTTCTCAAGCGCGATGTCCGCGCCGAGGATGCAGCCGGTCTCGTCTTGCAGCAGCCGCGCCGCACGCACGCACAGGTCCTGCTCCTCGGCCACGCCCTCGACGGCACTGGTGCGCCGCACCACGCCATCCTCGCGCAGCGTGAAATGCAGCGTGTCGTGCAGGTCGATGAAGCGGAACAGGGTCTGCAGCAGGTGGTAGCCGTCCGGCCTGCGTCCGACGACATGCAGGAACAGGTTGAGTTTGGCCGGAGCCGGGCAGCTGATCGTTTGCGTCATGGCAATTCCCATTCGTCGATCAGCAACTGCATCTGCAGGCCATCACGACTCAATTGCAGGTGTGTCGGCAAACTGTCCTTCATGGCGGTGGAGTGGCGCAGGTAGCGTATCTCCCAGCCATCCTGGCGCAGCACGGCGATCTGGCCATTGCCGTAGCGCTCGATTTGTGCCGGATTACCGGTTTCCGCCAAACCCAGCACCCAATGGTGCAGGCCGTCCAACGGCAAATACCAGCCCAACACCTGCCGCATCAGGGTTTCGGCATCACCGGCCCGATAGTGCTTGTCGCCATCGTCCAGTGTGGCGTTGTGCGCATCGCGATAGACGCGCGCCGCGGTCTGTCCGAGCGGCGCGAGCAACAGGACCTCATCGGATCGTGCCGTATGCGTCCAGCGCAATCCGGCGGAGTGGCGGGCACCCCGGTGGCTGATCGAGATGCGCCCGTTCAGCGCGAACGATGCGGACTCCGGCTGCGCGGGGCGTACGGCCGGCACGGGCGCGGGCGGCAATAGCGCGCAGCCGCCCAACGCGCAGGCCAGCAATACGCTCCGCCAGCGCATCATGGGAAGAATCTTTTGATGACGGTCTGCAGCAGCATATTGCCGGGGTTGGCCTTGAGGCTGTCCTGCCAGATCTTCCTGGCTTCCTCCTTGTCGCCATGCACCCACAGCACTTCGCCAAGATGCGCAGCGACCTCCGGGTCGGGATTGCCGGCAAAGGCGCGCCGCAGCAGCTTCAGGCTCTCGTCCAGCCTGCCGCTGCGGTAGTAGCCCCAGCCCACGCTGTCCATGATGGCTGCATCGTCGGGGGCGAGCTGCAGGGCTTTTTCCACCAGTTCAACCGCCTCCGCGATGCGCTCGTTGCGTTCCAGCAGGCTGTAGCCCAGCGCGTTGTAGGCATGCGCGTGGTCTGGCTTGATCTGGATCAGCTTGCGGATCAACTGCTCGAACACCTCGGGTTTGCCGGCCTTGTCTGCCAACATCGCGGTTTCATAGAGCAGGTCGGGGTGGTTGGGCAGCTTTGCCAAACCCTGCAGCAGCACCTGATAGGCATCCTCCAGACGTTTCGCTTCGCGCAGCAATTGTGCCTCGACCAATAACAGTTGTACGCGCTGCTGATTGTTGGCAGCCTGGGTATGGTGCAGATATTCCCTCGCCTCATCCAGCCTGCCGCGCTTGTTCAGCAGATAAGCCACGCGCAATCGCGCCGCGAACTGGTGCTCGCCACCCTTCACCTCGCGATAATGCGCCATCGCTTCGTCTTCGCTTTCCTTGGCCTCGCCCAGTTGCCCGAGGTAATACCGCACCGTATCCTGGTCCTTCTTGCCTTTTTCGAGCGCCAGCCGCAGCTGTGCCTCCGCATCCCGCAAATCATTCAGCTGCAGGGAGATCAGCGCGATCGCAAAGGCCAGGTCTGGGTTGTCCGGGTTGCTTTCCGCCAGGCGCTGGAATTCGGTGCGCGACAGCTGGTATCGTTTCTGCTCAAGGAGCATGCGGGCATATTGCAGGCGGATCTCGCGCGCGTCCGGATAATCGGACAGATAGCGGCGCAATACCTCCATGGCCTGTTGGGGAGCGCTTTTCTGCAACAACTGCGCCTCCAGCGATGCTGCCATATCCCATTCCGGGCGCAGGCTGCGCGCCTGGCGCACTTCACCCAGTGCGAGCGGGCCGTCGCCGGCCAGCTGCGCCAGTTGCGCCACCGACCAATGCGCCTCGGCGACCTGCGGATAGGGCTGCGCGAGGTCGCGCATCAGTCTCAGCGCGGCGGGCTTGTCGGGGTAAGGTGCGACCAGTTGGAGGATCTGCATGAAGCCGATACCGGGGTTCGCTCTTTCCGCTTCCAGTACCCTGGAGAGCTCCAGTTGCGCCTCGTCCAGTTTTCCGCCGCGCAGCAATATCGAAGCCAGCATGCGTCCGGCCAGGGGCGAGTCCGGTTCGATTTCCCGCCATTGCCTGAATGCTTCGATCGACTTGTTCATGTCGCCGGACTCGAATGCCAGTTGCGCAGCGCGTCTGGCCAGGCGCGGATCGCGGGTCCTTTTGGCGATGTCCACGCTGCTTTCCACGGCCAGCGTCTTGTGCCCGCGCTGGTTGGCGAATTCGGACAACAGGAATTCATAGAGCAGCTCGTCGCTCAACTCGACATTCGGCAGCACCGGCTCGGCCTCTGTCCGCGGACCGGGGGGCTGTATCGGCCCGGTACGCTGAGGGGTTTGCGCGCAGGCGCCGAGCAGCAGGCTGCCGGCGATAAGGTAAATGAATGGGCTCATGGAATACGGCTGTCGATGCGGGTACACATATTAGCAAAAACCGGCACCCGCCATGATGGCAGCGAAGGGCATGGAACCTGCCGGACTATGGATGCAGGGCCACGATTTATTCTCCCAGCCAGCCTTGCAGAAATGCCCACTGTTCCAGTTCGCGCCCGGCGAGGTGGGGTGGCAGGTCGAACAGGGATTTTCCCTCGAAGGCGGCATTCACGTACACCTGCGTCTCGCGCAGGTAGGCGAGGATCGGCAGATCGAGAGTGCAGAGGAAATGCTCCAACGCCCAGGCAGCCTTGGTGCGCATCTCCATGCGCATGCCCACCACGCCGATCTGGCACTTGTGCTTGCGCACCGATTTCTCCTCCACCAGGGCTTTCAGGAAATCGAGGCTGGCCTGCAGGTCGAACAGCGAAGGCGCGACCGGCACGACGATCTTGTGTGCCAGCTTGACGGCATGGTCGAGGTTCTTGCCGTGCAGGCCGGCAGGCGAGTCGATCACCAGCCAGTCGCATGGACGGTCGTGTGTCTTTTGCGAGTCGAGCAGGCGGATACGCGGCAGGTCGGCGGGGCGCGTGGCGAGCCACAGGGCGGTGGATTGCTGCCGGTCCAGGTCGAGCATCGCCACCTGCTGGCCGCGGCTGGCCAGGTAACCGGCGATGTTGACAGACAGCGTGGTCTTTCCGCTGCCGCCCTTCGGATTTGCAACCAGAATCGTCTTCATTGCCATTCCCGCCTTTCCGAATGATGGTGGTGCTTACCTGCGCTTTCCCAGCAACGATCCCAGCACGCCGCGTATGATCTGCCGGCCGACCTCCGAGCCGATGGCGCGCGCGGCGCTCTTGGCGAGTGCCTCGGCGGCACCCTCGCGGCGGCCACCACCCAGTACGCCGCCGAGCATCCCGCCGAGCCCGCTGTTGCCGGTAGCCGCGCGATCCGGCTCCGGAGCGGATGCCGCCTGTTGTGCGGCGGCTCGCCCCTTGAGCATCTCATAGGCCGATTCCCGGTCTACCGCTTTTTCATAGTGGCCGGCAAGCAGCGAACCGGAGACTACTGCCTGGCGTTCGGCATCCGTGATCGGGCCGATCTGCGCCTGCGGCGGGACGATCAACGCACGCTCGACGATGCCGGGGCGGCCATGCTCGTCCAGACAGGAGAGCAACGCTTCGCCGACGCCGAGTTCGGTGATGATGCCCGCCTCGTCCAGCGCCGGATTGTCGCGCATCGTCTCGGCGGCCGCCTTCACCGCCTTCTGGTCGCGCGGGCTGAAGGCGCGCAGCGCGTGCTGCACACGGTTGCCGAGCTGACCGAGCACCTTGTCCGGCACGTCGGCTGGATTCTGCGTGACGAAATACACGCCCACGCCCCTGGAGCGGATCAGGCGCACCACCTGTTCGATCTTGTCGAGCAGCGCGGCGGGGGCGTCGTTGAACAGCAGGTGCGCCTCGTCGAAGAAGAACACCATCTTGGGTTTGTCGAGATCGCCCGCTTCCGGCAGGTTCTCGAACAGTTCGGCGAGCAGCCACAGCAGCATGGCGGAATACACCTTCGGAGAGGTCATCAACTGGTTGGCGGCAAGGATGTTGATCATGCCGCAGCCGTCCGCACCGGTCTGCATCAGGTCATTGATGTCGAGCATCGGCTCGCCGAACAGCCTGTCGCCGCCCTGCGTCTCGATCTGCAGCAGGCCGCGCTGGATCGCGCCGATGCTCGCGGCCGAGATGTTGCCGTAACCGGTGGTGAATTCCCTGGCATTGTCGCCGACATGCTGCACCATCGCGCGCAGGTCCTTCAGGTCGAGCAGCAGCAGGCCGTTGTCGTCGGCGATCTTGAACACCAGCGAGAGCACTCCCTGCTGCGTGTCGTTGAGGTTGAGCATGCGCCCGAGCAGCAACGGCCCCATGTCCGAGACGGTGGCGCGCAGCGGGTGCCCCATTGCGCCGAACACGTCCCAGAACATCACCGGATAGGCACGGTGCGTGAAGTTCTCCAGCCCGAGCTGTTTGACGCGCGCGGCAACCTTGGCATTGCCGCCGCCCGCCTTGCTCATCCCGGACAGGTCGCCCTTGATGTCGGAAAGGAACACCGGCACGCCGATACGGCTGAACGCCTCCGCCAGAGTCTGCAGCGTGACGGTCTTGCCGGTACCGGTCGCGCCGGTGATCAGCCCGTGGCGGTTGGCCATCTGTGGCAGCAGATGAAGCTCTTGTCTGTCGTTCCTGGCGATCAGCAGCGGTTCGGTCATGGCATTCCTGCTAGGGTTGGCCCGTATTGGGATATTGGGGCGTAAATGATACCATCGCACCATGTTTTTTTTGGGGAACAGTATGGCCGGGCATAGCAAATGGGCAAATATTCAGCATCGCAAGGGCAAACAGGATGCCAAGCGCGGCAAGATCTTCACGCGCCTGATCAAGGAGATCACCGTCGCGGCGCGCATGGGCGGCGGCGACCCGACCGGTAATCCACGCCTGCGCCTGGCGATCGAGAAGGCGCGCGAGAACAACATGCCGAAAGATACCGTGGAGAACGCCATCAAGCGTGGCAGCGGTCAGCTCGAGGGGGTGAATTACGAGGAACTGCGCTATGAGGGCTACGGCATCAACGGCGCGGCGGTGATGGTGGACTGCATGACCGACAACAAGACGCGCACCGTCGCGGAAGTGCGCCATGCCTTCGCCAAGAATGGCGGCAACCTGGGAACGGATGGTTCGGTCTCCTTCCTCTTCACGCATTGCGGTCAGATGGTCTTCGCGCCGGGCACCGACGAGAACGGACTGATGGAGGTCGCGCTCGATGCCGGTGCGGAAGACATCTCGACCAGCGACGACGGCAGCATCGAGGTGATCACCGCGCCCAACGATTTCGTGAACGTGAAGCAGGCGCTGGAGGCGGCGGGCTACAAGCCGGAACTCGCCGAAGTGACGATGAAGCCGGCCAACGAAGTGGCCTTTGCCGGCGATGACGCGGCGAAGATGCAGAAGCTGCTTGATGCGCTGGAGAATCTCGACGATGTGCAGGAAGTGTATACGACGGCGGTGATCGAAGAGTGAAGAGTGAAACGCGAACCGTCCAGGCAGGGATAAGCAGCGACTTGGCGGTTTCTCCGCCCTGGTCGAATGGCTAGCAGTTTCATCAGGGTGGAGCGGAGCACCGGGCGGGCATCACATTTCACGTTCCACATTCCGCCGAAAGGAATGCGGTGAACAGCCCTTCCGCCACGCGCATCCTCGGTATCGATCCAGGCCTGCGGATAACCGGATTCGGTGTTATCGAGAAACATGGGCAGCAATTGCATTATGTCGCCAGCGGCTGCATCAAGACGCCCGATGGCGAGTTGCCGGAGCGGCTCAAGGCCATCCTGGTTTCGCTGGATGAAGTGATCGTGCAGCACCAGCCGCAGGAAGTCGCGGTGGAGAAGGTGTTCGTCAACGTCAACCCGCAATCCACCCTGCTGCTCGGGCAGGCGCGCGGCGCGGCGATCTGCGCGGCAGTCTCGGCGGATCTCCCGGTGGCGGAATATACCGCGTTGCAGGTGAAGCAGGCCGTGGTCGGCAACGGCCATGCCAAGAAAGAACAGGTGCAGGAGATGGTGCAGCGCCTCTTGAAGCTGTCCGGCACGCCCAGCCCGGATGCCGCGGATGCGCTGGCCTGCGCGATCTGCCATGCGCACGGCGGGATGGGCTTGGGCGCCTTGGCGACCAAAGGTTTCCGTGTACGAGGAGGAAGGCTGGTATGACCGTGCAATCGCTGGAACCGACTCTCGAGGCCTTGCATCACCCGCTGACGCGTTATGCCGCAGCGACGCGCCCGGCATTCCTCACGGCGAGCCTGATGGCATGCCTGATCGGGCTGGCGGCTGCCCGGCATGACGGCATCGCGCCTGATCCGGTGCTGGCGGCGGTCACGCTGCTGTTCGCGCTGCTGGCGCATGCCGGGGCGAATGTGCTGAACGATTATTACGACGCGCTGAACGGCACCGATGCGCAGAATACCGAGCGCATCTTTCCGTTCACCGGCGGCAGCCGCTTCATCCAGAACGGCGTACTGACGCCGGTGCAGATGCGCAACTTCGGTTTCGTGCTGCTGTCCGGCGTGGCGCTGGCGGGATTGTGGCTGATGTTGCGCTCCGGCCCGCAATTGCTCCATATCGGTCTCGTCGGCCTGTTCATCGGCTGGGCATATTCCGCCCCGCCGTTCCGGCTGAATAGCCGCGGGTTGGGTGAGCTGTGCGTGACGGCAGGATTTCTGTTGATCGCCGTGGGCAGTGATTTCGTGCAGCGCAAAGGCTTTTCCGCCGCACCGTGGGCGGCCGGTCTGTCTTATGCGCTGCTGGTGGCCAACCTGCTCTATATCAACCAGTTCCCGGATCGCAGGGCGGATAAGGCGGCGGGCAAGCTGCACTGGGTCGCGCGGCTGGAGGTGCAGCAGGCGCGCTGGGGCTATGCGCTGATCGTGGCGCTGGGCTGTGCATGGCTGTTATCGAGTGTGGCATTGGGCTGGCTACCGTTGTCGTGCCTGTTCGCCTTGCTGGTGTTGCCGTTGAGCGTCAGGGCGGCATGGCTGTTGCTGCGTCACGCCGCACAACCGCAGCGACTCGGCGGCGCGATCAGACTGACCATGGCCGCGATGCTGGCGCATGGCGCCCTGCTGTCGTTTGGTTTAATCTCGGGATAGGAAGATGATCGGTCGTTTAACCGGAATCCTGCTGGAAAAGAACCCGCCGCAGATCCTGCTGGATGTGCAGGGCGTGGCCTACGAGCTGGACGTGCCGATGAGCACCTTCTACAACCTGCCGGTGCTGCACGAAAAGGTGGTGCTGCACACGCAACTCATCGTGCGCGAGGATGCGCACCTGCTGTTCGGCTTCGGCTCTCTGGACGAGCGCATGGCGTTCCGCCAGCTATTGAAGATCAGCGGCGTGGGCCCGAAGCTGGCGCTGGCGGTGCTGTCCGGACTGAGCCTGGCCGACCTGGCCGATGCGGTAGCGCGCAGGGAAAGCGGACGGCTCACCAGGATCCCAGGGGTGGGCAAGAAGACCGCCGAGCGCCTGCTGCTCGAGTTGCAGGGCAAATTCACGCCGGCCGGCACAGGCGCCGTGCGGAGCGTCGAGGCAGCACCCTTCGGCGAAGACATCGTCAACGCGCTGCTGGCGCTTGGTTACAGCGCAAAAGAGGCGGACTGGGCGGTCGGGCAATTACCCAAGGATGCCGATGTTTCTGACGGCATTCGCCAGGCCCTCAAGCTTCTGTCCAAATCATGAAGCCGCCCGGGTTATTATCCAGAATATGATCCATAACGACGACCTTTCCGCTGCGCGCATCATCTCGCCCACGCCCGCCTCGGCGCAGGAAGAGGCGCTGGAGCGCGCGCTGCGCCCGAAGCAGCTCGACGAGTATGTCGGGCAGGAAAAGATCCGCGGCCAGCTGGAGATCTTCATCGAGGCGGCGAAGCGGCGCAACGAACCGCTCGATCACGTGCTGTTGTTCGGCCCGCCCGGCTTGGGCAAGACCACCCTGGCGCAGATCATCGCGCGCGAGATGGGCGTGAACATCCGCCACACTTCCGGCCCGGTGCTGGAGCGCGCCGGCGACCTCGCCGCGCTGCTGACCAATCTCGAACCGAACGATGTGCTGTTCATCGACGAGATCCATCGCCTCTCGCCGGTGGTCGAGGAGATCCTCTACCCCGCGCTGGAGGATTACCAGATCGACATCATGATCGGCGAAGGGCCGGGCGCGCGTTCGGTGAAGATCGACCTGCCGCCGTTCACGCTTGTGGGGGCAACGACTCGTGCAGGCATGCTGACCAACCCGCTACGCGACCGCTTCGGCATCGTCGCGCGGCTGGAGTTCTACACGCCGGAAGAATTGCAGCGCATCGTCACCCGTTCATCCGGTCTGCTGGAACTGCCCATCTCGCCAGAAGGCGCGCTGGAGATCGCCAACCGCTCGCGCGGCACGCCGCGCATCGCCAACCGTCTGCTGCGCCGTGTGCGCGACTTCGCCGACGTGAAGGCGGATGGCAATGCCACGCGCGACGTGGCGGACGCTGCGCTGACCATGCTGGACGTGGACTCGCGCGGGCTGGACGTGATGGACCGCAAGTTGCTGCTCACCGTGATCGAGAAATTCCTCGGCGGGCCGGTCGGCGTGGACAATCTTGCCGCGGCGATCGGCGAGGAGCGCGACACCATCGAGGACGTGTTGGAGCCTTACCTGATCCAGCAGGGCTACCTGCAGCGCACGCCGCGCGGGCGCATGGCGACGGCGAACGCCTATCGCCATTTCGGGCTGGTGGTGGCGAACAATCCGGTCAGTGGGGATCTGCTGGATGACTAAACATAAGGTTTTCGCACTGCCCGTCAGGGTCTACTTCCAGGATACCGACGCGGGTGGCGTGGTGTATCACGCGAGCTACGTGAACTTCATGGAGCGGGCGCGCACCGAGTGGCTGCGCACGCATGGCTACAGCAATGCCGGATTGATGAAGGAGTTCGGCGTGGTGTTCGTGGTGCGCTCGCTGAAACTGGATTATTTCAAACCCGCGCTGCTCGACGATCTGCTGGAGGTGACGGCACAGATCAAGGACATCGGGCGCAGCCGCCTGAATTTGTTGCAGGAAGTACGGCGCGGGGACGAGGTGCTGACCGGGGGCGAGGTACATCTGGTTTGTGTCTCGGTGGAGGGTTTCAAGCCGGTCAGCGTGCCGGAAGTGTTGCGCAGACAGTGGAAATAGTTTGCTGTGCGGCTCTGAAAATGGATTCATAGGGGTGCATATATGGAAGTGACGCAGGATCTGTCGTTCATCCATCTCATCGGCAATGCCAGCCTGCTGGTGCAACTGGTGATGGGACTGTTGCTGCTGGTGTCGCTGCTGTCGTGGTGGTACATCTTCCTCAAGCTGTTCGCCATCCGCCGCGAGGTCAGGCTGACCGGGGAATTCGAAGATGCGTTCTGGCATAACCAGAACCTGAATGAACTTTACAAACAGGCAAGCGGCGCTGCGCGGCGTGACCAGGCGGCATTGGAGCGCATTTTCGCCGCCGGCTTCGTCGAGTTCGTGAAGCTGAAGAAGCAGCACGGGGTGGATGCCAAGGCGGTGATGGATGGCACGCGCCGCGCGATGCGCGCGACCTACCAGCGCGAGATGGACAGGCTGGAGTCCCATCTGGCGTTCCTCGCCTCGGTCGGTTCGGTCAGCCCGTATGTCGGGCTGTTCGGCACGGTGTGGGGCATCATGAACGCGTTCCGCGGCCTGGCGAACGTCGGGCAGGCGACGCTGGCGCATGTCGCGCCGGGCATCGCCGAAGCGCTGGTGGCGACCGCGATGGGGCTGTTCGCGGCGATCCCGGCGGTGGTCGCCTACAACCGCTACGCGCATGACATCAACCGTCTGGCCACGCGCTTCGAGAGTTTCACCGAAGAGTTTTCCAACGTCCTCCAACGCCAGCCATGAGAGCCTGCGAAGATTCTGCTGCGCTCGCGACGGATTTTTCACCGGCTCCAGGGGTTGTCATGGTTCTGAGAGGTGTTTGTGAACTCTGAACGCCGTTCCGCGCGCCGCCTGATGAACGAGATCAACGTCGTGCCCTACATCGACGTGATGCTGGTGCTGCTGGTGATCTTCATGGTGACCGCGCCGCTGATGAATCCCGGACAGATCGATCTGCCGCAGGTCGGCAAGTCGCTGGCACCGCCGGTCGCGCCGCTGGAAGTCATCATCAGGAAAGACGCCACACTGGCATTGCGCGACCACAGCCGGGGCGGCAAGGAAAGCAGCGTGTCGCGCGAAGAGCTGGTTGCGATCCTGAAAACCAGGCAAGGCGCACAGGCGGAACAGGCGGTGGTGATCTCCGCCGACAAGAACGTGCGCTACGAAGAGGTCATCAACGTGATGGATGTCCTGCAGCGGCAGCAGATCAGGAAGGTCGGGCTGCTCACCCAGGCAAAGGGAAAATGAGTGCGGCCGTTCATCGCGAACCTTACAGGCTGCCTGCGGGCATCCTGGCCGTGGCGGTGCATGGCGCGTTCTTCTCGCTGCTCTATTTCGGTTTCACCTGGCAGGCGCAGCCGGCCGGGACGATGAGCGTGGAATTGTGGCAGAGCCTGCCGGATAGGGTCGATGCACCGCCTGCCCGGCCCGGAACCGGGGAGGTTGTGCCACCAGCGCCGCCGGAGAAGGCGGTCGAACCGGAAGTCGTGCCACCGCATCCGGAAATCGTCGTGCCGGATGAAAAGGCAAAGGCCGAGAAGGCCAGGGCTGAAAAGGCACGGGCTGAAAGAACCGCGGAACTGGCGGCGCGTGAACAGGCGGAGCAGGCCGCACGGGCTCGCGCCGAGCAGGCGGCGGCGATCGGCCGCGTGGTGGATGAATATACCGGCAGGATCATCGGCAAGATACGCCGCAATATCGTGATGCCTCCGGATGTCGCGGACGATGCGCGCGCCGAATTTTCGGTGACGCTGCTGCCGGGTGGCGCGGTGTTGAGCGCAAGATTGACCAGGTCCTCCGGCAATGCGGCTTATGACAACGCGGTGGAACGAGCGATATTGAAATCCCAGCCGCTGCCATTGCCTGCCGATGTGGCGATGTTCAATCGTTTTCGTGAATTGAAGCTGGTGTTCAAGCCGGTCGAATAGAGAGGTTCTCATGGTGTTGCGCATTTTGCATGGTGTGGTCGGGCTGTTGTTGCTGGCGCAGGCATCGATGGCCGGCGCGGTGTTGAGCATCGAAATCATCGGCGCGGGAGAGCACCAGATCCCGGTCGCCATCGTGCCGTTCGGCGGGGATGAAAAACTGGCGCGATCCATCAACGAAGTGGTTACGGGCGACCTGCAGCGCAGCGGATTGTTCCGTCTGGTCGACCCGGCGGGAAAGTCGCCGCACGAACCGGCCGAGGTGAACTATGCCGATTGGCAGGTGCGCGGCGCGGAGGCGCTGGCGATCGGCACGGTGGCCACACAGCCCAATGGCCGCATCGAGGTGCGCTTCCGCCTGCTGGATGCGGTCAAGCAAACGGAGCTGGCCGGCCAGGCGGTCTCGGCGGGCGAGAACCAGATCCGCGCCATCGGGCATCGCATCGCGGATCTGATCTATGAAAAACTGACCGGCGACAGGGGCGTGTTCAGCACGCGCATCGCCTATGTGAATCGCCAGGGAAAGAATTTTCGCCTGGTTGTGGCGGACAGCGACGGCCACAACGAGCAGACCGCGCTGGCGCAAAGTGAGCCGATCATGTCCCCCTCGTGGTCGCCGGACGGCAGCCATCTTGCCTATGTGAGCTTCGAGACCGGGCATGCCGTGGTGTACGTGCAATCGCTGTACACCAACCAGCGCATGGTGCTGGCCGATTTTCGTGGCAGCAACAGCGCGCCGGCCTGGTCGCCGGACGGCAGGCAATTGGCGATCGTGCTGACGCGCGACGGCAGCTCGCAGATCTACCTGATCCGCCCGGACGGCAGCGGCATGCGCCGCATCACTTTCAGCGGGGCGATCGATACCGAGCCGAACTTCTCGCCGGACGGGCGATACCTGCTGTTCACCTCGGACCGCGGCGGCAGCGCGCAGATCTATCGCATGCCGGTGGATGGCGGGCCGGAACAGCGCATGACGTTCGGTGATGGAACCAATTTCTCGCCAAGGCACAGCCCGGACGGCAAGAGCTTCGTGTTCGCGCATCTCGACAATGGCAAGTTCTATGTCGCCACGCAGGATTTCCAGACCGGACAGATGTCCATGCTCACCGAAGGAGGGTGGGAGAAGAAACCCAGCTTCGCACCCAACGGCAAGCTAATCCTGTTTGCCAGAGAGGCGCGCGGCCGTGGTATATTGGCAACCGTTTCCAGCGACGGTCGCGTCAGGCAGCACATGTTCACGCAAAGCGGCGATGCACGCGAACCGGTGTGGGGACCCTATCCTTAACCCAATCCAGTAAAGGGGAATGCCATGAACAAGCTCGTTATCAGTATCGTATTGGTCAATTTGCTTGCTGCCTGCGCCAGTGAGAAGCCGAAAGAAGCGGCGCCTGCACCTGCGCCCGCACCCAAGGCAGAAACGCCCAAGGCGGCTCCCGTCGCGCCCGCAAAAGTCGCGGTCGACCCGCTGGATGACCCGGCCAGCATCCTGGCCAAGCGCAGCGTGTATTATCCGTTCGATGTGGCTGCAGTACAGGACGCCGACAAGCCGGTCGTGCAGGCGCATGCCAGATATCTGGGCGAACATCCCGGCCGCAAGGTGCGCCTGGAAGGCAATTGCGACGAGCGCGGCAGCAATGAATACAACCTCGGTCTCGGCCAGCGCCGCGCCGACGGCGTGAACAAGATGCTGGTGCTGGGCGGCGCGAAAGAGAGCCAGTTGGAGAGCGTCAGCTATGGCGAGGAAAAGCCCAGGGCATCGGGCCATGACGAAGCCTCGTGGTCGCAGAACCGCCGCACCGACCTGAATTACGCGAAGTAGAACGATGTTGAAGCGGCTGGCCCTCTTGTTGCTGGCTTTGTGCGTTGCCGTTCCCGCCCGGGCGGGGTTGTTCTCGGATGACGATGCGCGCAAACAGATCCAGCAACTTGAGGAGCGCGTGCTCAAGCTGGAAGATGCCATCAGGCAGCAAACCGGGTCGCTGCTGGACTTGCAGGGGCAGATCGAGGCATTGGGCAGCGAGATCCGCAAGCTGCGCGGGCAGAATGAGGAGTTGGCGCACGGCTTGCAGGATGCGGAAAAGCGCGAGAAGGATTTTTATGTGGATCTGGATACGCGCCTGCGCCGTTTCGAGCTTGCGGATAATGCGGCACAGACCGGCGGTGATCCCGCCGCCGCGGCCGTCCCGGTCGACCCCAATGACCCGGCACTGGAGAACCGCGCCTTTGAGGCCGCCTACGCCCTGTCCAAGGGCGGGAAACATGAGGATGCGGCCAAGGCATTCCGGGAATTTCTCGACAAATACCCTGAGTCGGTGCACGCAGCCAATGCCAGTTACTGGCTGGGTGGCGCGCAGTTCGCACTGAAGGATTACAAGAACGCGCTCGGCACTTACCAGGGGCTGCTCAAGGCCTTCCCGGGCACGCCCAAGGCGCCCGAGGTGCTGTTCAACATCGCCGGATGCCAGCAGGAATTGAAACAGGGTGCGGCCGCGCAAAGAACCCTCAAGCAACTTGTCGCCAGACACCCTGACAGCGAAGCCGCCGGCAAGGCCAGAAAACTCATCGCTACAGGCAAGTAGCTCCTTATGCCGCACGTGAACCACGACGCACCGCTGCGCATCAGTGAAATATTCTTCTCCCTGCAGGGCGAGACCAGTCGCATCGGCCTGCCCACTGTGTTCGTCCGTTTGACCGGATGCCCGTTGCGCTGCACCTACTGCGACACGGACTATGCTTTCACGGGCGGGGAGAGCATGGGTGTGGCAGAGATACTCCGCCGGGTCGCCGAATACGCACCGCGCTATGTGACCGTTACCGGCGGTGAACCGCTGGCACAGAAAAGCTGCCTGTCGTTGTTGCGCGCCTTATGTGATGCGGGCTACGAGGTGTCCCTGGAAACGAGCGGGGCCTTGGATATCGGTGAAGTGGACGGGCGTGTGATGCGGGTGGTTGACATCAAGACCCCCGCGTCCGGCGAGGCCGGAAAGAACCGCTGGGAGAACCTGCCATTGCTGACCCGGCATGACGAGATCAAGTTCGTGCTATGCGACGAGGGCGATTACCGCTGGGCAAGGGAGATCCTGCAACAACACCGGCTGGCCGACAGATGCGCAGTGCTGTTCTCGCCCGCGCACGGTGCATTGGACGCCGGCCGGCTGGCCGAATGGATATTGCGCGACCGCCTGCCGGTCAGGATGTTGCTGCAATTGCACAAGCTGCTGTGGAACAACGTTCCAGGACATTGACCGCCCCGGGATATCGATGATGAAGAACGCCGTCGTGCTTTTATCGGGTGGGCTGGATTCTGCAACCGTGCTGGCCATGGCGCATGAGCAGGAATTCGCCTGCCATGCGCTGAGCGTGGATTACGGGCAGCGCCATCACGCCGAACTGGCCGCCGCGCAGCGCGTCGCGCGGATGCTCGGCGCGCACGAGCACCGGGTGATCCATGTCGATCTCGCCGGCTTCGGCGGTTCAGCCCTCACTGACAACAGCATCGCCGTACCACAGCAACCGACCGAAGGCATACCGCCGACCTATGTTCCGGCGCGCAACACCATCATGCTGTCGCTGGCCCTCGCCTGGGCCGAGGTATTGCAGGCGCGGGACATCTTCATCGGTGTGAACGCGGTGGATTATTCCGGTTACCCCGACTGCCGTCCCGCCTACATCGAGGCCTTCGAGCGCATGGCCAATCTTGCCACGCGCGCCGCCGTCGAGGGCGGCCAGCTGACCGTCCATGCGCCGTTGCTGCACCTGTCCAAGGCGGAGATCATCCGGCAGGGAGACGCGCTCGGCGTGGATTACGCGCAAACCGTTTCCTGCTACCAGGCGGATGAATCGGGACGCGCCTGCGGCGTATGCGACTCATGCCGCCTGCGCAGCGCCGGGTTCGCCGCCGCCGGGGTGGCTGACCCGACCGCCTACCGCGCAACATAGCCCGCAAGCCTTGTGGCAAGCGGCATTTTGCGTTGACAGGGTGGGCCAAACCCGTATAATTCGCGCTCTTTTGCGAAGGGTCGTTAGCTCAGCCGGTAGAGCAGCGGACTTTTAATCCGTTGGTCGGCAGTTCGAATCTGCCACGACCTACCATCTCGCAAGAAATCTCCGGCCGTATCCGTTTTTTGTAATGCCGCTTTAGCTCAGTTGGTAGAGCAACCGCCTTGTAAGCGGTAGGTCATCAGTTCGAATCCGATAAGCGGCACCACCTTCTTCCTCTGGCACTGTTCATGGCAAGAACCGCCCGAATGTCCTTGATGCCCAGGCATCTCCTGGGCGCGGCATGATGAACGGTCCATCCGCCGGGGCTGTGATGGATCGCATGGCGGCCGCGGGATTGAAACAAATTTTTACAAATCAGGCGCCGGCGCAAACACTCGGCTTACAGTTCGATCGCATCATTCGTCCCGCGTCCCATACGGCGTTTCAGACAACCCCCGAGGATAAAGGATTATGAACACTCTTTCGAGAACCATGTCAGCCTTCTGCGCCGCCCACCCCGCGACCGGTTTCGGGAGAGCAGGGATATCACGCGTATTCTATGCATCAGGCCCGGTGTTCATGGTTCTTGCCGTGCTGCTGGCGCAACCGGCCCTTGCCGAAACGCCTGACGAGATACTGGCTTCGATTCAAAAGGAGACGTCGGGTACATCCGGCTTCCGGGGGTTCTCGGCCGCGCGCGGGGAGAGCTTCTTCAGGGCCAAGCACGGCGCTGAATGGAGCTGCGCTTCCTGCCATACCGACGATCCTGCCACGCCGGGCAAGCATCCCAGGACCGGCAAGGTCATCGAGCCGCTGGCGCCGTCCGCCTATGCCGGAAGATTCACCAACCCGAAGAAAGTGGAGAAATGGTTCAAACGCAATTGCAATGACGTGTTGAACCGCGAGTGCACGCCGCAGGAAAAGGGCGACGTGCTTGCCTATCTGCTGACCATCAGGAAATAAGGGGGCTGTCATGCCGGTTCATAAACAAAGGACTTTCCGGGGGCTTGCCGTTGCCTTGCTGGCGATGGGCATGACGATGTCTGTCGCACAGGCCGATGATGACGAGCACGAGGAAAGATACGGCGGCGAAAACCGCGGCGGATCGCTTCAGTCCGCCCAAACCAGCGCCAGGTTCCAGCAGGAATGCTCGGCCTGCCACATCGCCTATGCACCGGGGCTGTTGCCCGCCGAATCATGGCGCAAGGTCATGGCCGGTCTGGATAAGCATTTCGGCTCGGATGCGTCGCTGGATGCGCAGGACAACAAGGAGATCACCGCATTCCTGGTGAACAATGCCTCCCGCCGGAACGACGCGGCGGCGCCGCTGCGCATCAGCGAGACCGCATGGTTCAAGCGCAAGCACGACGGTCACGAGATCGATCCACGGGTCTGGAAGAGCCCGCAGGTGAAGAGTCCGGCGAACTGCGCGGCTTGCCATCCGCGGGCGGAGCGCGGCGGGTTCAGTGAACGCGACATAAGAATACCGAGATAGAAGATGCCATCATGAGCCAAAAGGTTCTGGTTTGGGATGTGCCGACACGGGTCTTTCACTGGTTGCTGGTGCTGTCATTTGCCGGCGCGTACCTGACCGCGGAGTCGGAGCTTGACCGTGATATCCATGTGGTGCTCGGCTACACTTTGCTCGGCCTGATCACGTTCAGGTTGCTGTGGGGGTTCTTCGGCACCCGTTATGCACGGTTCCGCTCGTTCCTGTTCAAGCCCGGCGAGATCATGGCGTATGCGTTATCGCTGCTCAAGAGCAGGTCCGCGCATTACGTGGGGCACAATCCGGCCGGAAGCGTGGCGGTCTGGCTGTTGCTGGGGCTGGGCATCTTGTCCGGGATGACCGGGTTGATGACGTTCCAGGATATCGGCGGCGATGTGATGGAGGAGTTGCATGAGTTCGCATCCGATACCCTGCTTGTCGTGGTATCGATCCATATCGCCGGAGTGTTGGTTGGCAGCGTGCTGCACCGCGAGAATCTGGTGCTTTCCATGATCACCGGTTTCAAGTCTGCCGGGCCGGATGAGGGCATCCGCCGCTCATATTTCTGGCTGGGCATGATGCTGCTGGGAGCCGTGCTGGCATTCTGGGTCGGTTATCCGGCGACCGGGATATTCACATCGGGCGCAGATACGGCTGGCCAGTGATTCTGCGGCACCCGTGGAAGACCACTCTCCAAGAGAGCCATTTTACCGGTTACCCGGAAAACTCCCGCTGTTATAATGCGCCGCATGAATAACCGTGTTTCCGCCGCGCCCCGCGCACTCGATCTTGCCCGTGAAGTCCTGGGTATCGAAGCCGCCGCCGTGCAAGCCCTCGCCGCACGCCTCGATGACGATTTCCTGCGCGTGCTGGATGTGATCCTGGGCTGCGAAGGGCGAGTCATCGTCAGCGGCATGGGCAAGTCCGGGCATATCGCGCGCAAGATCGCCGCGACCATGTCCAGTACCGGTACTCCTGCCTATTTCGTGCATCCCGGCGATGCCAGCCATGGCGACCTCGGCATGATCACCAGCAAGGATGTCATCATCGCGTTGTCTTATTCCGGCGAGAGCCAGGAACTGATGACCATCGTGCCCGTCATCAAGCGCCAGGGGGCCAAGCTGGTCAGCGTGACGGGTAACCCGGCCTCCAGCCTGGCGCGGGCAGCGGACGTGCATCTCAACGCGGCGGTGGACAGGGAGGCCTGCCCGATGGGCCTCGCACCCACAGCCAGCACCACGGCGGCATTGGCGCTGGGCGATGCGCTGGCGGTGGCATTGCTGGATGCCAAGGGCTTCGGCGCGGAAGATTTTGCCCGCTCGCATCCGGGAGGCCAGCTCGGGCGGCGTTTGCTGACCCGTGTGCATGACATCATGCGCGGCGGCGAGCGCCTGCCGATGGTGCGCGAAAGCGCGATGCTGAGCGATGCGATCCTGGAGATATCTAAAAAAGGCGTGGGCATGACGGCCATCGTGGATGCGGAACAGCGTGTGCTGGGTATTTATACCGATGGCGACCTGCGCCGTACCCTGGAAAAGAAGCTGGATTTCGGTACCACACCGGTGCGCAGCGTGATGTCCGTCAATCCGCGCTGCATCGGTCCGGATGCGCTCGCCGCCGAAGCGGTGCAGATGATGGAGCAATACAACATCAGCCAGATGCTGGTGGTGGACGGGCAGCACAAACTGGTCGGCGCGCTCAACATGCACGACCTGTTGCATGCCAAAGTCATTTAGGCCAGAGTGAAACAGGGGGACGCCATGCTGCAGAGCCGTGCCAGATTGATCCGTCTGATGGCCTTTGACGTGGATGGCGTGATGACCGACGGCGGATTGTATCTGTCTGATTCCGGTGAAGAGTTCAAGCGTTTCAATACGCTGGACGGACATGGCCTGAAAATGCTGCGCGCCAGCGGGGTGGAGGCCGCCATCATCACCGGGCGCACTTCGCGCTGCGTCGCGGCGCGCGCGCAGAACCTCGGCATCATGCACGTCTTCCAGGGTGTGGAGAACAAACTCGAAACGATGGTCGCTCTGCTCAACAGGCTCGAACTGCCGCGCGATGCGGCCGCCTACATGGGCGACGATGTGGTCGACCTGATGGTGATGCGCCATGTCGGGCTGTCGATCAGCGTGCCGGGTGCCCCGCAACTGGTGCGCGAACATTCCGACTATGTGACGCAATGCCACGGCGGGCACGGTGCGGTGCGTGAAGCCTGCGAACTGGTCATGTCGGCACAAGGCACGCTGGACGGGCAACTGTCCCAGTACCTGAAATGACCCTCGCCTCCCGCGCCCGCTACTGGTTGCCGCTGCTGCCGTTGCTTGGCCTGCTGGGGGTCACCTATTGGCTGAACCAGCAGGTGCAGCCGGAGTCGGCCGGGCCGGGCAACGGAAAACACCATGATCCCGATGCCATCATGGGGAATTTTTCCGCCATCAGGCTGAATGAGCAGGGATTGCCGCACTTCATCATGGCCGCGAAGAAGATGCAGCATTATCCCGATGACGACAGCACCACGCTGGAGGTGCCGCGCTTCACCGTGCTTTCCGGCAGCCTTCCCGCAATACACATCATCGCCAGGAAAGGCATCGTTTCCAGCAAGGGCGACGAGGTGTTCCTGCATGACGACGTCGAGGTGCTGCGCGAGGCCAGCGCGCAGCAGGATGAACTCACGCTGCACACCGAATATCTGCACATCATCCCGGACCGGGATTGGGCGGACACCGACCGTCCCGTCGTTATCCGGGACGCGCACAATACAGTGCATGCGACGGGGCTGGAAATGGACAGCAAGGCGCGTACCATGAAACTGCTTTCCCAGGTCAGAAGCGAACATGTGCCAGACAGGAAATAGGTTGTCCCGGGCGGTCTTGTTGTTGCCGGCCCTGCTGCTGCCAGTCTGGGCACCGGCCTGCCTCGCCGAGCGCGCCGACCGGGACAAACCGGTGCACCTGGAGGCCGACCAGTTATTGATAGACGACGCGCAACAGGTCAGCACCTTCATCGGCAACGTGAGATTGACCCAGGGCACGATGCTGATACGCGGCGACAAGGTCGTCGTGAAGCAGGACGCGGAAGGCTTCAAGCACGGCACGGCCTATGGGAATACCGCCAGCTTCCGGCAAAAGCGCGAGGGGCTGGACGAATATGTGGAAGGATATGGCGAACGCATCGAATATGACACGCGTGCCGAAACGGTGGACTTCTATGTGCAGGCACGCCTCAAGCGCGATATGGACGAGGTGCGCGGCGAACATATCACCTACAGCGCCAAGACCGAGATATTCCAGGTGAACGGCAGCGGCGCGGGTACCGAAAAGGAGCCGCCGAAACGGGTGCGCGCCATACTGCAACCCAAGCCGAAGCAGGACGCGGCACCGCTTTCCGTGCCGGATACGCTGCCGATCAGACCCAGCGAAGCCCTGCCCCCCGCAAATTGAACATGCTTCACGAGATGATACCGGCCATGCGCCACATGTTGCGGGCATGGCTTCCGACAAAGCCCGGCGATCCGTCGCCCGGCAGGCCCCATGAAACATTTTCCGGATTTGTGCGATGAATGAATTGCGTGCGGTTGGCCTCAAGAAAAGATACGGTTCGCGCACCGTGGTGCATGATGTCTCGCTGTCGCTGAAGAGCGGCGAGGTGGTCGGCCTGCTCGGCCCGAACGGCGCGGGCAAGACGACTTCGTTCTACATGATCGTGGGACTGATCGCGGTCGATGACGGCGAGATCTTTATTGACGAGCAGAACATCACCCATCTGCCGATACACCGCCGCGCACGCCTGGGGCTGGGCTACCTGCCGCAGGAGGCATCGATCTTCCGCCGCCTGACGGTGGCGCAGAACATCCAGGCGGTACTGGAGCTGCAGGGGCTTCCCGATGACGACCTGCAGAATCGTCTTGAGGAGCTGCTGGAAGACCTGCATATCACGCACATCCGCAACAATCCGGCCATCAGCCTGTCCGGCGGCGAACGCCGGCGCGTGGAGATCGCCCGGGCGCTGGCGACCGCCCCGCGCTTCATCCTGCTCGATGAACCGTTCGCCGGCGTGGACCCCATTGCCGTACTCGACATCCAGAAGATCATTCGCTTCCTCAAGGAGCGCAACATCGGTGTGCTGATCACCGACCACAATGTGCGCGAGACGCTGGGCATCTGTGACCGCGCATACATCATCAACGCCGGCTCGGTGATGGCGGAAGGCAAGCCGGATGAAATCATTTATAATGAAGGCGTAAGGAAGGTATATCTGGGTGAGCACTTCAAGCTATGACGCGGAGGTGTCCCGTGCACGAAACTAGGCAATGAGACCCGCTCTTCAATTAAGGTTGTCGCAGCAGCTAACGCTCACCCCGCAGTTGCAGCAGGCTATCCGTCTGCTGCAGCTTTCCACCCAGGACATGCATCGGGAAATCGCACAAATGCTGGACGAGAATCCCATGCTGGAGTCGGCCGAAGAACCCATGCCGGTGGCCTTTCCCGGGGATGGGTCATCCCTGGCCGCCCATGACAGCGCGGGCACGGCCAATGACGAGGCTGCGCAAGCGCATGCCGATGATCGCGGTGCGGACGACTTCGGCAACGAACAGTCGGACTGGAATACCGGCGGTGCGGCGCACGGCGCGGATGACGAGGATGAGTCCTATCCCGAGCAGGCCGCCGGGCAGGCCAGCCTGCGCGAATATCTGCATAGCCAGCTGAACATCGGTTCGCTGGACGGCAAGGACCGCAAGGTGGTCGGCCTGCTGATCGATGCGCTGGACGAGAACGGTTATCTGGCGCAAGACCTGGGCGAGCTGTCGGAACTCTTGCCTGCCGAGCTCGATATCACCCTGGATGACCTTGAGACCGCGCTGGTACAGCTGCAGCACCTCGATCAACCCGGCCTCGCCGCGCGCAATCTGGGCGAGTGCCTGGCCCTGCAACTCAAGGCGTTGCCGGACGATACGCCGCAGCGCGAGCTGGCGATCCGTCTGGTGAGCAGTCACCTGGATGCGCTCGCCGCACACGATTTTGCCGGAATCAAGAAACTGTTGCGCTGCTCGGATGATGAATTGCGCGCCGCGCAGCATCTGATAATAGGCCTGAACCCGAGGCCCGGCGCGGATTTCGACCGGAGTGTCGCCGATTATGTGGTACCCGACGTGATCGTGGAGAAGCACAGGGGCAAATGGCGCGCGCGGCTCAACGCGGAGGCGATGCCCAAGTTGCGCGTGAACCAGGTCTATGCCGGGATACTGCAACAGCGCGGCGACAAGAGCCCCTCGCAACTTGCCACGCAATTGCAGGAGGCGAGGTGGCTGATCAAGAATCTGCAGCAGCGCTCCGAAACCATCCTGCGGGTCGCGCAGGCGATCGTGGAGCGGCAGGGCGATTTTCTTGAACATGGCGAGATCGGCATGCGCCCGCTGGTGCTGCGCGAGATCGCCGATGCCCTGGAGTTGCACGAATCGACGGTGTCGCGCGGCACCACGCAAAAATTCATGCTGACCCCGCGCGGCATCTATGAATTCAAGCATTTCTTCGGCAGCGGTCTGTCCACGGAAAACGGCGGCACCTGCTCTTCCACCGCGATACGCGAGTTGATCAAACAACTGGTCAGCGCGGAAGACAGGCGCAAGCCGCTTACCGACAGCCGCATGTCGGAAATCTTGGCACAGCAGGGCATCGTAGTCGCCCGGCGTACCATAGCAAAGTACCGGGAAGCCTTGCGCATACCCCCGGTTAATCTCCGTAAATCACTCTAAATAAGGGAGCACACCATGAATCTCCATCTGACCGGACGCCATCTGGAAATCACACCCGCCATCCGCGATTATGCGACCGGCAAGATCGGCAAGATCAAACGCCATTTCGACAACGTGATCGACGTGAACATCATCCTTTCCGTTGAAAAGCTGAAGCAGAAGGCGGAAGCCACCATACACATCAGCGGCAAGGATGTATTCGTCGAGTGCGAGGATGAGAACCTGTACGCGGCGATCGATGCGCTGGTGGACAAGCTGGATCGCCAGGTGATGAAGCACAAGGAAAAGATGTCGGCGCGGCGCCACGATAACTCCGGGAAACACGCCGCAGCGGAATAGTTGCCAACGGGCGGCAGCGATGCCGCCCATTCTTATACGGCTTTCATGATGAACCTTATCAGCAAGATCCTGCTGCCCGACAATATCCTGCTGGACACCGAGTCCACCAGCAAGAAACGCGTGTTCGAGCGCGTTGGCCTGCTGTTCGAGAACAACCAGCAGATCGCGCGCAGCCAGGTGTTCGACAGCCTGTTCGCCCGCGAGAAACTCGGCTCGACCGGTCTGGGGCAAGGCGTGGCGATCCCGCACGGACGCATCGCCAAGCTGCGCGACGCGTCTGCCGCGTTCGTAAGAACCTCCCACCCGATCCCGTTCGACGCGCCGGACGGCCAGCCGGTGAACCTGGTCTTCGTGCTGCTGGTGCCGGAGCGCGCCACCGACCTGCACCTGCAGATCCTCGGTGAGCTGGCGCAGATGTTCAGCGATACGCAATTCCGCAACCGCCTGCTCGCCTGCGAAGATGCCGCCAGCATCCATCAGTTGTTCTACGACTGGAACAGCGCTGCATGAGAACCCCTGTCAGTCGTAGCGAGGTTGCCTCGACACGGTGTCGTGACCGCCGCTTCGAGAGCAAGGCGCACTCAGCTTTGCATGGCCATTCGACTAAGCTGGCAACGGAACACCGGCCAAGTCGCTGGTCAGCACAGCGAACGGGACATACCAATCGGGTAGGCGGGGAGCGAGCACCGCGCAACACCGTTATCGAATCGCGCGGTAGATCGATAGGGGTTCTCTGATGAGCCAGGTCAACGTCCGGCAACTGTTCGAGGACAAGCAGCAAAGGCTGCAGCTCGTCCGTGTTGCCGGTGCGGATGGCGCCGACCGCATCATCGACAGCGACAGGGTCAACGCTTCCAACAACGGGCTCATCGGCCATCTCAACCTGATCCACCCGAACTGGGTGCAGGTGATCAGCGATACCGAACTCGATCATCTGCGCAATCTGGGCATGGAAGAGCGCGCCAGCATGTTCCGCCTCATCGAGCAAAGCATCACGACCTGCCTGATCGTGGCCGGCACCGATGAGATCCCCGCCGAATTGATCGAGTTTGCCAACCAGTCGCATATTCCGCTATTCCGTTCGCCCAAGCCCAGCGTCCACCTGATGTGGCTGGTCCGCCACTACCTCGCCAAGGAACTCGCCGAATCCACCACGCGCCACGGCGTGTTCCTGGATGTGCTGGGCGTCGGCGTGATAATCACCGGCGAGAGCGCGGTCGGCAAGAGCGAGCTCGGCCTGGAGCTGATCACGCGCGGCAACGGCCTGGTCGCCGATGATATCGTCGAGCTGCGGCGTATAGCGCCGGACACCCTGGAAGGACGCTGTCCGGAGCTGTTGCGCGATTTTCTCGAAGTGCGCGGCCTGGGTGTGTTGAACATCCGCACCATGTTCGGCGAGACTGCGGTACGGCGCAAAAAGAGCCTGAAGCTCATCGTGCACCTGCATCGCCCGCAGGGTGGCGACCTGTCGCAAATGGAACGCCTGCCGCTCAACGCCACATACCAGGAGATCCTCGGCGTGAGCATCAGTACCGTCAACATCCCGGTGGTCGCGGGGCGCAACCTCGCGGTACTGGTGGAAGCCGCCGCGCGCAATTTCGTCATGCAACAGCGCGGTATCGACAGCATGCAGGAATTCATCATGCGGCACGACCAGCTGCTGCTCGACGACTAGGGGAAGCGGGGGATGCAGATCTTCCTGATCAGCGGCCTGTCCGGATCCGGCAAGAGCGTCGCGCTCAAGACGCTGGAGGATGCGGGCTTCTATTGCGTGGACAACCTGCCTGCAGAACTGCTCTCCAGCCTGGTCGAACAGCTCATGCCGGCGGGTTACCAGAACATCGCGGTAAGCGTGGACGTGCGCAACGCCCATAGCGTGCAGGTGCTTCCCTCGCTGCTGCTGGAACTCATGCAGAAGGGCCTGGCGGTGCATGTGCTGTTCCTGGATGCGCAGACCGAGACGCTGGTGAAGCGTTTCTCCGAAACGCGCCGCCTGCATCCGCTTAACGATGCCGCCTCCCTGGCCAACGGCGGACAGGGCCGCACCTTGCCGGAATGCGTCCGGCAGGAGCGCGAACTGCTCGCCGAGATCAGCAACATCGGGCATCACATCGACACCACCGAGCTGAGCGCCAACGCGTTGCGCGCCTGGATCAAGCAATTCATCAAGGTCGACCGCGCGCGCCTCACGCTGCTGTTCGAATCGTTCGGCTATAAACACGGCATTCCGCTGGACGCGGACCTGGTATTCGACGCGCGCTGTCTGCCCAACCCCTACTACAACCCGGATCTGCGACCGCTCACCGGGAACGATGCGCCGGTGATCGGGTTCCTGGAGAACATCCCTGCCGCGCAGGACCTGTTCGACGACATCCGCGGTTTCGTGGAGCGCTGGCTGCCGTGTTTCGTCGCGGACAATCGCAGCTATCTCACCGTCGCCATCGGCTGCACCGGCGGGCAGCACCGCTCGGTGTATCTCGCCGAAAAACTCGCCCGGCATTTCGAGCAACGGCAGCAGGTGCTGGTGCGCCACCGTGAACTCGCATGAATCCATCCGCGCGGCCATCCTGCCGCACCTCAAGGCCGGTGACTGGCTGACGCTGCTGCTCGGGGGCGTGTGCGTGGCACTGCTTGCACTCAAGCTGTGGAGTGGCGACCTGGCCGACAAGGCGGTCATCCGCAGCGGCGGGAAGGTCTTCCGCGAAGTGCCGCTGTCGCGCGACCAGCGGATCGAAGTGCCCGGCCCGCTCGGTACCAGCGTCATCACCATCGAGAAGCGCCGTGCGCGCATCAGCTCCGATCCCAGCCCGAGGCAATACTGCGTGCGCCAGGGTTGGCTGCAACAATCCGGAGAGGTCGCACTCTGCCTGCCGAACGAGGTCAGCGTCGAGTTGACCGGCAGCACCAAAAAATATGACAGCCTCAACTACTGAGATGCAGGCTCCTCGCCCCTCGCTCCTCCTGGAAACCACCGCCGAGGACCATCACATCGCGCGCATGGCGGCGGTGGCGCTCGGCCTCACGATACTGGAGAACGCCATTCCCTCACCGCTGCCCGGCGTAAAACCGGGGCTGGCCAACATCGTCACATTGATCGTGCTGGCACGCTACGGCTGGCGCGCGGCGGCCTGGGTGTCTCTGTTGCGCGTGGTTGCGGGCAGCCTGCTGTTCGGCAGTTTCCTGACCCCGGGCTTCTTTCTCAGCCTGTCCGGCGCGGTATGCAGCCTGCTCGTGCTGGTCTTTGCGCAATATCTGCCACCGCGCTGGTTCGGTCCGGTCAGCCACAGCATCTATGCCGCCTTCGCGCATATCGCCGGGCAGATGGGGGTGGTTTACCTGTGGCTGATCCCGCACGCCGGCATCGCCTGGCTCATCCCGGTCTTCGCCTCCGCCGCGCTGGTGTTCGGCACGGTCAACGGCCTCATCGCGGGGCGTTTCATGGATAATGAGAGCCAACGGGATACGGAGCAGCAGCCATGAGAACCATCACCCTCGCCTTTACCGGAGCCTCGGGCCTGCCCTATGGCATGCGCCTGCTGGAGTGCCTGCTCGCCGCCGGGCAGCGCGTGCATCTGGTGTATACCCAGGCCGCGCAGATCGTCGCCAAACAGGAACTGGATTTCACGCTGCCGAACCGTCCGCAGGATGCGGAACAGATGTTCGCGGAGCGTTTCGGCAAACTTAGTGGCGAGCTGAAGGTGTTCGGCATCCAGGACTGGTACGCGCCGATGGCCTCCGGCTCCAATCCGGGCGATGCGATGGTGGTCTGCCCATGCACCATGGGCACGCTCGGCAAGATCGCCGGCGGTATCGGCGACGACCTGATCGCCCGTGCCGCCGACGTGATGCTCAAGGAACGGCGCACACTGATTTTAGTGCCGCGCGAGATGCCGTTCTCCGCGATCCATCTGGAGAACATGCTCAGGCTGTCCCATGCCGGCGCGGTCATCATGCCGCCCAACCCCGGTTTCTACCATCACCCGCAGAGCGTGCAGGACATCGTGGATTTCGTCGTGGCGCGCATACTCGATCATCTGGGGGTGAAGCAGACGCTGATGAAGAAGTGGGGCGAATGAAGTGGCAATCCGCACAAACAATTCTCTTCGAGAAGCGCTCTACTCGGTGTATGTGGCTATATTCAACGCAAGAAACATACATCCAGATGGCTTCCGCGACAATGACGTAACAAGGTTACTTACTGCACTTATGGGGAGCAAGCCTTGGTCATGGAGAGTTGTTGGTATCACTAAGGAAGCATTAAGACTGTTCCAACAAAACAACTTCAAACGCCCTCCTAAACTAATTCAGCGAGGGCATAAAATTAATCGTGTGGAAACTGCACGGAGATTATTTCATCGCCCAAAGCCAGTTGAGCTAGGTGAGTTCTTTAGCATTTATTTAAAGAACGATGAAACAGTTCTCATGACTGCCGAACAGAATCGACAGAAGGAATTTCCAGAATATATTCCCATAAACAACCCCAACGCCGAACTATTCCCCTCTGGTTCATTGATAGGATGGCAGCACCGACAAGCTGAAATTGATTTCTTAAGAGAACTTGTGGCTAGCACATAGGGCGCAATCCATATTGCGCCGCATGAAATAACATGGCGGGCAATGCCCGCCATGTTTGTTTTTCGCTTTTGATTTTCAATCCCCTGTGCGCCGCCGAGTAGCGCAGGCTGGTCAGGGGATGTCGGCGAGGACTGTCTGAGCACGTAGTGCGAGTTCCGCAGCCGCCTGACCAGTCGAGCAACGCAGGGCACCCGAAGGGCGGCAAACCGGGGTCGCCTTTTCTTGGGTCACTTTCTTTTGGCGAAGCAAAAGAAAGTGACTAGCTGCCGGGCTACCCCCGGCGGTGTTGACTTGTTTTTGGTCGTTCATGTTTCGACAAGCTCAACACGAACGGCTTAATAGTTTTTCCAACAACGCTCGCACCGGCGCCGGGATCGCCGCATGCAATGCCTCTCCCACGTCCAGCCACACACTGCCCGGTTGTGCGGCGCGCAGGGGTCTGTGCGCGAGCCGTATCACCAGCGGCGTGATGTGCAGCCTGAAGTGCGTGAAGGTGTGGGTGAACGCCTCCAGCCTCTCTCCTTCACTCGCGGTCATCCCGTTGCGCATGAACCATTCCTTGGCCGCTGCCTCATCGTCGAACTGCGGTGCGCACCACAGCCCGCCCCAGATGCCGCTGCCGGGGCGTTTCTCCAGCAGGATGTCGTTGCCGTGCATCAGCAGCAGGAAGGTGGCATGTCTTTCAGGCACGGCCTTCTTCGGGCGCGGCGTGGGCAGCTCGCGGATGCGGTTGGTATCGAACGCGACGCAATCATCCTGCACCGGGCACGCACCGCATCCCGGCTTGCTGCGCGTGCAGATCGTCGCGCCAAGGTCCATCAGCGCCTGGGTGTAGGTGGCGACATCGCGTCGCGGCAGCAACGCTTCGGCCTGTCGCCACAGCGTTTCCTCCACATCTCTGTTGCCGGCCCACCCTGCGATACCGCGGTGACGCGCCAGCACGCGCCTGACGTTGCCGTCGAGGATCGCGCGGCGCTCGTGGTACGCCAGCGCGCAGATCGCGGCGGCGGTGGAGCGGCCGATGCCGGGGAGTTCGAGTATCTGCCCGAACTCGCGCGGGAATGTGCCGTGGTGTCTTTCGACGATGATCCGTGCGGCCTTGTGCAGGTTGCGCGCCCTCGCGTAGTAGCCGAGGCCGCTCCAGTGTGCCAGCACCTGCTCCTCGCTTGCGGCGGCGAGCGAGGCGACGGTCGGGAAGGCGGCGACGAAGCGCCGGTAGTAGGGAATGACGGTGGCGACCTGCGTCTGCTGCAGCATGATCTCGGACAGCCACACGCGGTAGGCCCCCTGGGCTTGCCACGGCAGATCGTGGCGGCCATGCTTGCGTTGCCAGCGTATCAGGCGGGTGGCGAAATCATTCGAAGAATGAAGCATGAACCCCTCTCCACCTGCCCCTCTGGATGAAACAACTAGCCATTCGACCAGGCTGAAAACATCCGCAGCCAAGTCGCTGGTTATCCCGCAATGGGCGAGGAGAGCAGATTATCTGAACAAGCCCTTGAGGCCGCCCTTCAGCTGATCCTGCAGCTTGGTCTTGATCTTCTCCTTGGCGGCCTCGCCGACCATCGCGCCGAAGTCCAGCGTGTATTTCAGGCCGCTGAACGGGCCGCTGACGCGCACCGGGACGGTGATGCCGCCGACCGCATCCTTGCCGCCCTGGCCTTCCAGCGTCTTCGCGAGCGTGGCCTTGGCGACATAGTTCATGCTGTCGTTGCCGATGTTGATGTCGCCGTTGCCGGTGACGCGGATCAGCGGCGACTTCAGTGACAGGTCGTCATTGTGCGCCACGCCGTTGCTTACCTTGAAGCTCGCCTTGAGTTCGCTGAAGTCGGTCTTCTCGTCCTTGTTGGCCGCCTGGGTCTGCGCGCTCCCGCCGCCCTTGCTGAACAGTGACTGTGCCTCGCGCAATTTCTTGGCGACGTTGATACCCTTGATCGCACCATCGGCAAGGTTCAACGACATCGTGCCGTTGAGCGCCTTCTTCATCGCCCCGACGGTGGCGCCCTGCATGGTGAGGTTCATGGCGATATTGCCCCTGCCTTCCAGCGTGTCAAAGTCCGCTGCGTCCCTGGTCAGCGCGGCGACATTCACCCCGCTCAGCGTCTGGTTGACGGAGATGACGGGCACGGCCGGCGCGGCATTCACGCTCAGGCTGCCGTTCATGCTGCCCTGGTACAGGCTGGCGGACAGCGGCGCCACGTTCACCAGCCCGTTGCGCGCTTTCACGTCGAGGCGCACGTTGGCGGATCTGACGTTCGCCACCTTCAGCGCGCCGATGCGCAGGCTGCCGTCCAGAACGAGTTTGCGCAGCCCGGTCAGGTCGATCGGCTGCTCCGGCCCGCCGGCCGCCGGTGCGGCGGACTTGGGCCCGGCGGCGGATCTTTTCGGCAGGTACAGGTCGGCATCGAACTGGTCCACGCCCACGTCGAAACGGATCGCCGGATCGGCAAAGCCGTTCACGCCGATCCTTGCCTTGACCTGGCTTTGCAGCAGGCCGCCGGCGAGGTTCGCCTGTACGGTTTCCTTCGCGGCATCCACCTGCATGCTGCCCTTCATCTCGCTGCTGATCGATTTGCCGGGCAGTTTGTCGCCCGTGGCGTTCATCGCCACGACCAGGTTGCCGAGGCTGAACTGCTTTGCCTGGAAATTGCCCGACAACGGGGAGGAAAGTCTCACCTTGAATGCCTGTTCCGGCTGCTTCACGTCCAGGTCGAGCGCCAGGGCGGCGACCTTGAAGGATTGCGCGTTGCCTTCCACGCCGGGGAGCGACAGCGCGGCGGCGACGTTGCCGGAGGCGCCGTCCAGTCTGGCGTTCAGCGTCAGCCTGTCGCCGGAGAACTTGTCTTTGGCGAGGCTCAGGGCGGGCGCGTCGAGCTTCACATCGAAAACATCCTTCGCCCTGGTCCCGCTCGCGCTGAGGGAGAACTTCTGCGCGCCGAATTCCTGCGTGCTTAGGTCGGCGCTCGCATCCCCACCGGCCTTGAGTTTCAGGTTGCTGATGTCCAGCGCCGCGCCGCCGGCCTGCAGGTCCAGATCTTCCAGCCGGTACTGCTGCTTCTCCAGGTCGAAGGTCAGCGTGGCCTTGAGTTGTGTCGCGATGTCCAGCTTCGGCTGGTTGGACTGCACCGAGGCGGACAGGTCGATCTTGCCCGGCACGCCGTTGGCGATGCGCCCGGTATGCAGGTTAAGGTCCTTGACGGCATATTGCGCGCCGGTGCCTTCATCGCGATAGGTCAGGCTGGTCTTTTCGATGGACACTGCGGCGATGTCGAACCCTGCAGGCTGCTTGCCGTCCGTCTTCTGTTGCGCCGGTTCCCCATCCTTTGTCTTTGCGCCGAGCAGGTCGTCGATGTTGGTCGTGCCGTCCTTGCGCTTCACCAGTGTGGCCTGCAGGCCGCTCAGCGCCACCTCGTTCACCACCGCCTGCCCGGAGAGCAGCGGCAGCAGCGCCAGCGAGACATGCGCCGAATCGATCGCGGCGAACTGCCTGTCGCTGTTGGGTTCGGACAGCGATGCCTTGCCGATGTTCACGCCGATGTTGGGGAAGAACGACAGCGTGATCTCGCCGTCGAGGCGCAGGTCGCGCTGCTTGCTGTCCTTCACCGCCCGGATGACCCGGTCCTTGTGATCGTTCGGGTCGAAGGTCGCCGCCACGTAGGCTATTCCCGCCACCGCGATGCCGGCTGCCGCGCCCGTGCCCAGTAAACCGTACTTGAGGATCTTGTTCATATTCCCCTCCGATGAGAATTCAGGATGAAAGACTAAGGAGGATTATAGCGGAGCGATCGGCAGGTCGGGCTGAAGCCCAGCCTGCAATCCCTCAGATAGCTTCTACACATAACGACAGAAATCGTAGCGAGCGGCTTTGGGGCGGGGAAGGCCGGAGCACAGCACCCGGAGCATACACGGCAGTATGTGAGGAGGGCGAGCACCGCCCGCCCCCGTCCCGGAGTCGCGCAGTAGATTTATGCCGTTATGTTCAGATCACTTTGGAGTAGTGCGCCCGCTCAGTGCGCGTGCGCAGGTACTTGTCGAACGCCATGCAGATGTTGCGGATCAGCATGCGTCCCTTGGGCGTCACCACGATCCGCTGCGGTGAGAGTTCCAGCAGGCCCTCGCGCTGGTATTCGCCGAGCTCTTCCAGCTCGGTGGCGAAGTACCGGTCGAAGTCGATCCGGTAGGCGGTGTTGAACGACTCCTTGGAAAGCTCGAAATGACACATCAATGCCTGGATGATGGCGCGGCGCACCAGGTCGTCGTCGTCCAGTTCCATGCCGCGCATGATGGGCAGCTCGTCCCGGTCCAGCGCGCCGTAATAGTCCTTCAGCTCGCGGTGGTTCTGGCTGTAGGTCGGGCCGACCTTCCCGATGGCGCTCACCCCCAGGGCGATGAGGTCGCAATCGGAATGGGTCGAGTAGCCCTGGAAGTTGCGGTGCAGGCGGCCCTGGCGTTGCGCCACGGCCAGCTCGTCTTCCGGCTTGGCGAAGTGGTCCATGCCGATATACACATAGCCCGCGCCGGTCAGCTTGCTCACCGCCATGCCGAGGATGTCCAGCTTCACCTGCGGCGCGGGCAGGTCTTCCTCGTGGATGCGCCGCTGCGGCATGAACACGGTCGGCATGTGCGCGTAATTGTAGATCGACAGGCGGTCCGGGTCGGCCGCGATCACCCGGTCGAGCGTCCTGCTGAAGCCTTCCAGCGTCTGCTTTGGCAGGCCGTAGATCAGGTCGATGCTCACCGACTTGAAACCGTTGGCGCGCGCCGCGCGGATCACCTGCAGCGTCTCTTCCTCGCTCTGGATGCGGTTCACCGCGCGCTGCACCTCGGCATCGAAATCCTGCACGCCGAGGCTGATGCGGTTGAGGCCTTCCCTGCCGAGCATGGCGATGGTCGCGTCGCTCACCTTGCGCGGATCGATCTCGATGGAATACTCGCCGTCATCCACCAGCCGGAAATGCTTGCGGATCGCCGCCATGATCTGGCGGAACTCGTCGTCGCTCATGAAGGTCGGCGTGCCGCCGCCGAAGTGCAGCTGCTCGACGACCTGGCCCGTCCCGAGCAGCGCCGCCTGCATCGCCATCTCCTTGATCAGGTAGCGCACGTATTCGGCGGACTGGCTGCGGTCCTTGGTGATGATCTTGTTGCAGGCGCAGTAGAAGCACAGCGTGTTGCAGAACGGGATATGGATATACAGCGACAACGGCTGCACACCGCCTTCGGCAGCGCGTTTCGCCACCCATTTCCGGTAGCTCGCGGCATCGAAGGTCGCGTTGAAGCGGTCTGCGGTCGGATAGGAGGTATAGCGCGGCCCGTTCTTGTCCAGCCTGCGTATCAGTTCCAGGTCCACTACCAGTTGGTCGGCTGCCTTATTCATGATTTTCCCCATAACATGCCGCATATTATGCCAGTTTGCCGTTTGTTCGTCGTTCCAATCGGCTCGATATGTGTCAGAATCCGCACCATGTTCGTCATGACGATCGGCGCGCTTGTTATCCTTCAGGGGTGAACACAAGCCGGCGCCCGGGGAGGGAAGATGCACCAGCGATCCGATATCTCGCCTGAAGAAGGCAAACGCGCCAAGTGGCCGCACGAGATCTTTTTGATCAACCTGATCTTCAACCATGTCTTCGTGTTCTGCGCGACGGTCGCGGTATTCAACACTTTCCCCGTGTTCGTGGCGCTGGTGCCGGCCATCTCGTTCTCCATCATCGGCTATATCCTCATCAAGGCCAGGCAGGTAGCGGCCGGCGACGATTCACGGTTCGTCAAGGCGCACTGGCAGATCGCCGCCAGGCGCAACCGCCTGTTCATGCTGCTGCTGACCGTCACCTGCGTGGTCGCAGCCGGTGGTTTGTGGCTGTCCAGGATGCTCGGCTGGGCCAAGATACCCACCATCGCGCTGATCGCCGGAGTGGGGCTGTTACCGTTCATGGTGGTGTTGCTGGTGCTGATCGTGCTCGGCAACGAATCGGTATTCATGGCGCGCGACGGCAAGCTGCCGAAACGCTTCCTCGAACAGGATCCGGAACTGCCGGCGCAGCCATCGCCACCCTCCGCAGAATGAGCGTAGAACGCAGGCTCTACTGGGGCGTCGGCATCCTCTCGGTTCTGATCTTTGCAGGCTCGTTCCTCGTACCGGGAAAACCCGACGGAAAGGATGGCTTGCCATGGCAGATCGAGCACCCCGCGCCGGACACGACCCGTGTCTTCGGCCTGACCTTGGGAGCAAGCGCCGCCGGCGAGGCGGAACAGCGTTTCCACGAGGAAGCCAAGCCCAGCCTGTTCAAGTCGCCGGACGGGCAACTGGTCGCCGAGATGTTCTTCGAACAGGTCACGCTGGCGGGGCTGAAATCCAGGATCGTCATC
>JBGARW010000038.1:0-17466 GCA_044230015.1 Gallionella sp.
CAGTGCGTCCTGATGTGTCGTTTCAGTCATAATTCGTCATCAATTCAGGTTTCAAGAGGCCGGATTACCGTCCATTCCCCTTTTTTGACCGCTCATCGGTCATGTTTTACCACTCGATTTTTTTGCCCGCCATCTGTCAGTCCGGTTTTGAAGGGATATCCCTTTCTGGTAAAGTGCGCACCAATCGAAAACACGGCAAGTTGCAAAAAGCAAGACAAAGCAACCCAAGGAGGCGCGAATGTTAACCCAAAACCTGCTCAGTCAAGAACGCAAAATGAAATTGCGCTGGTTCGTCACCCTGTCCACCATGCCGTTGCTGGGGGTGGTCACCGCTTTCGGCCTGGTACCGCAAAGCGATCTGGGTCTGGACTCGACCAGGGTCGCCATCGAACAGATCGCATTGCCCAAAGTAGCGCCCAGCGCAAACACCATCGGAAGTTTCTGGCGCAACGAACGCGTGCAGCGCGGCGACACGGTAGCCGAATTGTTGCGCCGCCTGAACGTTGAAGACAGCGCCGCCAGCACCTGGCTGCGTACTGCCGGTGAAGCCGAATCCTTCCGCAAGCTGCCCGTCGGCCGTGAAGTGCAGGCCGAGATCAATGCCGGCGGAGGACTCATCGCATTGCGCTACCTGGGCGACAATGGCACGCGAACCACGATTGAAAAACAGGGTGATGGCTACACAACCCGTAACCTGCCGGCACAGCTGGAGAAACGCCTGTTTGTACGCACCGGTGAGATCAAGGGAAGCCTGTATGCCGCGACCGATGCGGCCGGAATGCCGGAAGCCGCCGCCAACCAGTTGACCGAGATCTTCAGCGGCGACATCGATTTTCACCATGATTTGCGCAAGGGCGACAAATTCACCGTAGTGTACGAAATGACCTACAGCGACGGTGCCCTGGTAAATACCGGCCGCATCCAGGCAGCCGAATTCATCAATCAGGGCCAGACCTACCGCGCCGTCCATTTCCAGAACGACTACTACACGCCGCAAGGCAAGAGCGTGCGCAAGGCCTTCTTGCGCTCACCGATCGAATTCTCGCGCGTGAGTTCCGGTTTTAGCAATTCGCGCTTTCATCCGGTGCTGAACCAGTGGCGCGCGCATAAAGGTGTGGACTTTGCCGCCCCCATCGGCACCAAGGTCAAGGCGACATCGGACGGTGTCGTATCGTCCATCGGCAGGCAGAACGGCTATGGCAACTTCATCACGATCAGCCACCAGGGCCGCTTCACCACCGTGTATGGCCACCTGTCGCGCTTTGCCAAGGGGTTGCAGCGTGGTCAGCGCGTGGCGCAGGGCGACGTGATCGGCTATGTCGGCATGACCGGCATGACCAGCGGCCCGCACCTGCACTATGAATTCAGGATCGATGGCCAGCAACGCGACCCTCTGCGCGTCGCCCTGCCGGATGCACAGCCGGTCAGTGCTGCGAACATGGCCGCGTTCCGGTCGGCGGCAGACAATTTCGTCGCGCGCCTGAATCTGCTGCGCAACACCAACCTCGCCAAACTCGACTAGACATCCCGTGCGGCACTCGCCGGAACTGTATGTGGGTTTGATGTCCGGCACCAGCCTGGACGGCATTGATGCCGTCCTTGTCGACCTGGGTGAGGCGCAACCCAGGCCGCTCGCCAAGCACTACACCCCCTTCGACGATGTGCTGAGAAACGACCTGCTGGCACTGCATCAGCCCGGCCACAACGAACTGCATCGGACACAACTGGCCGGCAATCGGCTGGCGCGGCTCTACGCTGCAGCAGTCAACGCGCTGCTCGACACGGCAAACTCCTCAGGTGAAAAGGTCCGGGCCATCGGTTGCCATGGCCAGACCATCCGGCACCGCCCCGAACACGGCTACACGCTGCAGATCGGTAATGCCGCACTGCTCGCCGAATCGACCGGCATCACTGTGGTCAGCGACTTCCGCAGCCGTGACATCGCCGCCGGCGGGCAAGGCGCACCGCTGGTTCCGGCCTTTCATGACAAGGTGCTGCGCCATCCCGCCAGACACCGTGTCATCGCCAACATCGGCGGTATCAGCAACCTGACCTGCCTGCCTCCCGACCATCCTGCCACCGGCTTCGACTGCGGTCCCGGCAACCTGCTGATGGATGAGTGGTGCATGCAGCACCTCGGCCAGCCCTACGACGACAACGGCGCATGGGCGGCATCGGGCAAGGCGCTGCCCGCATTGCTGGAAAGGATGCTCGGCGAACCGTTCTTCGCCCTGCCGCCGCCCAAGAGCAGCGGGCGCGACCTGTTCAATATGGCGTGGCTGCGCGGCAAACTGCAAGGCGGCGAATCGGCGGAAGATGTGCAAGCCACCCTGTTGGAACTGACCTGCCGCACCATTGCGCAAGCCATCCGGCAATACTGTGCCGGCGCAACGGAAATCTATCTCTGCGGCGGCGGCGCACACAACCAAGCGCTGTATCACCGCCTCGCCGCCTTGCTGCCGGGCAGCAGCATGCAAACCACAGACACCCTCGGCGTGGACGGCGATTATCTGGAAGCCATCGCCTTCGCCTGGCTGGCGCAGCAGACCCTGCTTGGCAAACCCGCCAACCTGCCCGCCGCCACGGGAGCACGCCATCCCTGCGTGCTCGGCGCAATCCACCCCGCATAGGCTCCAAAGCAAACGGGGCGCGCTGCGCCCCGTAGCCTTCCAACCAGTCGACTGGTTAAACCGAGAATGAAGAACCGCAGCCGCAGGTAGAGGCGGCGCTCGGATTCCTGATGACGAACTGCGAACCTTCCAGGCCTTCCGAATAGTCGATCTCCGCGCCTGCCAGATACTGGAAGCTCATCGGGTCGATCAGCAGTTGCACGCCGTTCTTGGTCATCACGGTATCGTCCTCGTTGACCTCTTCGTCAAAGGTGAAACCATACTGGAAACCGGAACAACCGCCGCCGCTGACGAACACACGCAGCTTGAGATCGGCATTGCCTTCCTCCTCGATCAGTTGCTTCACCTTGTTGGCCGCGTTGTCGGTAAAGATCAGCGGGTCTTGCGCTTCGGTTACTGCGTTCATGTCCATCTCCTTGATAAATTATTCAGCACTGTTCAATTTGAATGCCACGACCTTGTCCTGCGCGGTGACATTGCTGTGTATCAGGCGCCCCTCGACGATTGCGCCCAGCTGGATTTCCAGGGTTTTGTAATGCACATCGCCATTGACCTTGGCTTTGCTCTGCAGTTCCAGATACTCGCTGGCGGATACCGGACCGGTGGTCGTGCCGTTGATCACCAGATGGGTGACGTTGATCTCGCCGGTCACCCGCGCATGCTCGCTCAGCACCAGCGTACTCGGCTTTCCCGGCGTTGCGACCACATTGCCGTTCACCTGCCCGTCAATGCGCATCCCACCACTAAAACTCAAATCGCCTTCGATGGTCGTTCCCGTGCCGATCAGCGAATCAATGCGGCTTTGCGGCTTGCTGTGTTTCTTGCCGAACATAAAACCTCCTTGGATACCGGATTTCTTACGACAGGCTGACGTTTTGCCGCACTTTGGGCCCGCTCGCACCTTGCTCGAATATCCGTACTTGTATGCTTTCCAGTTGGTCATCCTGCGGCAACTGGATACTTTGCTCAACGCGCTGATAATACTTGAAACTGAGCTGAAATTGGGCATTCCCGGATGCATCTTGCGGAAATAAATGCGTAATCCGCTGCCCGTTCTTCAGCACCGTGGCCACCAACTGATAGCTGCCGCTGAACTCCTTGGCACGCTGCCCGCTCTGCACCAGCAACATGCGCAGACGATATTCACCGGGCATCTTGTCCCGCTCCAGCCTCAGGCGGTGCACCCCCAGCTCGCCTTCCTTGCCGCGCATCGCGGTGAGGTTCTGAAAGAATGCCAGGTCCTCCTGGAGGCGGACGTTCTCATCCGCCAGATTTCTCGACTGCCTGGATGTTTCCTGGTTGCTGGCCTGCTCGATCTGGATTTGCCGCTCGTATTGCGCGACCTGGCTGTTCAGCTGTTTGTTTTCCACCACAAGCCGCGCGACCTGCTCACGCAATCCGGCCAACTCTTCCTGGGCTTCCCCACGATGGAATCCGGCCAATTCCAGACCGCTGCCGTATGCCCACCAGGCGAGCCCGAGCGCCGCCAGTACGAAGGGCGCCGTCAATCCCCAACGCAGGTACCACGGGATATGCGGTCGCACCGCCAGCCTTGGCGCGGAGATACCGAAGCTGCGTTTGACGCGCCGCCACATCTCAGGGGAGCAACGGAAGGTTGTCCAGGGCGGAGTTTTCCGGCAGCCCGAACATGATGTTCATGTTTTGCACCGCCTGCCCCGCTGCACCCTTGACCAGGTTGTCGATTGCCGACAGCACCACCACGGTATCGCCGCCCTGCGGCCGGTGTACCGCGATGCGGCAACAGTTCGCGCCGCGCACCGAACGGGTCTCCGGATGACTGCCGGCGGGCATCACGTCCACGAACGGCTCGCCGGCATAACGCTGTTCGAACAGCTCCTGCAGATCCGCCTCGCGCGTCAGCCTGCCGTACAGCGTGGCATGGATACCGCGAATCATCGGGGTCAGGTGCGGCACGAAGGTCAGCCCGACCGCTTTGCCGGCCACTCGCGCCAGGCCCTGCCCGATCTCCGGCAAATGCCGGTGCCCGGCCACTCCGTAAGCCTTGAAGTTGTCAGCCGCTTCGGAGAACAGTGTGGCGATCTCCGCCTTGCGCCCTGCGCCGGAGACTCCCGACTTGGCATCGGCGATCAGGCTGTCCGCCTCGATCACGCCCGCCTCCAGCAACGGGATGAAGCCCAGTTGCACCGCGGTCGGATAACAACCTGGATTGGCGACCAGCCGCGCCGATTTGATCCGTACCCGATTCGCCTCCGGCAGGCCATACACCGCCTCACCGACCAGGTCCGGACAGGCGTGGGGCATGCCGTACCATTTTTCCCATGTGGCGATGTCCTGCAAACGGAAGTCGGCAGCCAGGTCGATCACCCTCACGCCCGCATCCAGCAGCGCACGCGCCTGCTGCATGGCGATGCCGTTAGGGGTTGCGAAGAACACCAGGTCGCATTGTTCCAGACGCGCCTCGTCCGGATGGGTGAACGGCAGATCCACACGCCCGCGCAGGCTGGGAAACATCTGACTGACCGGCGTGCCGGCATCGGCGCGCGAGGTGATCACCTGCAGCGCAGCCTGCGGATGCGCCGCCAGCAGGCGCAGCAACTCCACGCCGGTATAGCCTGTCCCGCCCACTATGCCAATCTTTATCATTCCGGCTTCCTTCAAAGACGTTCCCCATGATACAACAACTATAATGCAAAAGCCGCCCGAAGGCGGCTTTTGCGGGGCATCCAAGAGCCCTTCGCAGGCTTAACGCTTGGAGAATTGCTTGCGGCGGCGCGCCTTGCGCAGACCGACCTTCTTGCGCTCAACTTCGCGCGCATCGCGGGTCACCAGACCGGCGTGCTTCAATGCGGTCTTGAGCGTGGCGTCGTAGTCGATCAGTGCACGGGTGATGCCATGGCGCACCGCACCCGCCTGGCCGGCTTCGCCGCCACCGGTGACATTCACCATGATGTCGAACTTGCCCAGCGTCTCGGTCAGCGTGAGCGGCTGGCGCACGATCATGCGGCCGGTTTCGCGGGAGAAGAACACATCCACCGGCTTGTCGTTCACCACGATGTCGCCCTTGCCCGGCTTGATAAACACACGCGCCACCGCGCTCTTGCGGCGGCCGGTTCCGTAATTGTAATTCACGCTCATGGTTACGCTTTCAACAGATTGACTGGTTTCGGTTGCTGCGCCTCATGCGGATGCGCCGCACCGGCATACACTTTCATCTTGCGCAGCATTGCATAGCCCAGCGGGCCTTTCGGCAACATGCCCTTGACCGCCTTCTCCAGCACACGGCTCGGATGGCGCGCCTGCAGCTTGGCGAAGTTGGTGGTGTACAGGCCGCCCGGATAAGTCGTGTGACGGTGGTACAACTTGGCCTCCGTCTTGTTGCCGGTCACGCGCAGCTTGTCCGCGTTGACCACCACGACGAAATCGCCGGTATCCACGTGCGGTGTGTAAATCGCCTTGTGCTTGCCGCGCAAACGCGCGGCGATCTGGGCGGCCAGACGACCCAGCACCTGATCGGCTGCATCGACCAGAAGCCAGTCGTGCTGGACTTCATGGGGTTTGGCGGAAAATGTTTTCATAGCCACTATTCCTGAAAATCAAACAAGTAAACCTCGAAGGGCGCGCATTCTATGCCAGGCCAGCTGCTCTGTCAAACGTAAAGTTACCCCCGGACAGCGCGCCATTCCGGCTTCATCCGTCCCGCATCCGTATGGCGACCTGCGGCACGTCGCTGATCAGGATGTCCACGCCCAGGGCAAGCGCGCGGCCGATCTCTTCGTCGCTGTTGCAGGTATAGACCGCGAGGCATCTGCCGCGCTCGCGCAGCACACCCGCCATGGCCTGATCCAGCGTGTCGACGTGGACGCACAGACCATGAAGAAAAGGCCGGGCATCCAATACGCCTTGCGCGAAATCCGCGCCATGCCCGGGCTCCAGATTGAGCACCAACGGGAGCCGGGGTTCACGGCGATGAGCATAGACCAGGCTGCCCAGATCGAACGAGGAAACCAGGATGCAATCGTCCGTTGCCGCAGCGACCAGCTCCAGCGTCTGCCTAACCCTGGCTTCGCGCCGCACCGGCTGTTCCCCTGCGCAGCTCTTGATCTCCAGCAACAAGCGGCAGCGCGCGCGATAAGCCTCCAGGAACTCGCGCAGGCCCATCACGCCCTCGGGATGCCCGCCGGAGAAATGTGCGGCAAAATCCATCGTCTGCAATGCGGCATGGTCGAAATCATCGATGCGCTTGCCGGGCAGGCCGAGCTTGCCAAGGAAATCATCGTGCCACAGCACGGCGACCCCGTCGCGGCTGAGCTGGATGTCGGTCTCGATGCCGTCGATGTGCCAGGCGAGCGCCCGGTCGAACGCGCTGCGGGTATTCTCTGCCGCTTCCCGGTTCGCGCCGCGATGCGCATAGACCAGCGTCCGGCTCACGGCAATCCCCCGATGAATTCCTGCATGGAAGCCTCCATTGCGGCATAGTGCGGGTTGTACATCAAGCGGCGCAACAGGCCGTATCCGAGGTTGGACTCGGTCACCTCGCCCTGCCATGCGTCGCACGGGGACGCGAGGCACATCGCATAGCTCTGCATGTCGTGCGGATAGTAGTGCAGGCAGTTCACGTAATCGCCCGCCAGACCGTAATGCGCATCCCCGGGCGGCAACACGACGGCGGTGTGCGCGCTGCCCAGGATGCGTTGCCCGGGCAGCACGCTGCCGACCCACGCCACGCTGGAAGCAACATCCTGCGGAGCCCGGGCCGCATACCACACCAGCCGGCTATGCGGATGCCGCGCCTGCTGCATGAAACGCAGCGTCGCTGCGGCATGCACCGTCGCATCGTCCGCGCTGGCGACTGCGAACATCGGGATGTCGCGCCCGCGCTCCGGCAGCGCCCGCGTCAGCGCATACATCTGTGCGGCGGCATTCTTGCAGAACGATTCATATTTATAGGGATCACGGTCGGGCATGATGCCCACCCATGCGTTCTCGGGCGATAGCCAACTGTAAAGCTTGTGCAGGTTCGCCCAGCGCGCACGGGCGCTGATCTCCAGGGCAGGCGAGAACAGGAACAGGCCGCGCACCCGCTCGTCCTGCGCGCTTTGCAGCAAGCTCAACGCAGCACCCGCCGAGTAGCCCGCCAGATACAGTTCGTCGACCTCGGCAGCCAGGCATTCCGTACCATAGCGCACCGCCCTCGCCCATTCCTGCCAGCGCATGCCGAGCAGATCACCGGGCTGCGTGCCGTGCCCCGGCAGCAGCGGCACCATCACCCGGAAGCCGTTACGCTCGAAGAATGCCCCCAGGTGGCGCATGAAATAGGGTGAATCCGACAACCCATGCGTCAGCAGCACACCGCGGCGACAGGGCTTGCCCCTTCCCTCGCGAGCATCACCGGCGGGATGCGATTCGAACGGCGCGTTGCCGGCAACCACCTTCTCCAGATCGACGGTCCCGAGCCGGTCATGCACGCGCCGCAGCATCGCCGTCGCATGCTGCACATATTCGCCGAACGACAGCCCTTCCCAGATGAAACGATCGTTCTCCCCGGATGGATCATGCCTCGCCTCCAGCCGTGCCTCACCGCCGCCCCATTTGTTCATCACCACCTCTCGCCATCACCTCCTCGGCCATTCTACCCGCTCGAAGCGACACCATACCGCATCTCATCGAAGGTCGCGGCGCATGTCATAATGCCGCCGGTCCGCCACCCCAAAGGGCGCCTCTAAAGATTCAGAGTTCGCCCAAATGCAAGGCGCGGGAAAAATTTTAGTTTCGGCCAACCTAAAGGTTACCCTGCACTGAAACTTCGTTTTGCCGCGCCGCATATGTTTTATATGTAAGCAAGAAACTTTTTTACGCAACACAGCAGCTGGGATGAAATCTGGATCTTTAGAGGTGCCCTTCGTCATGTCCT
Source organism: Gallionella sp. (assembly GCA_044230015.1). Classification (GTDB taxonomy): domain Bacteria; phylum Pseudomonadota; class Gammaproteobacteria; order Burkholderiales; family Gallionellaceae; genus Gallionella. The sequence continues at coordinate 8,524 of JBGARW010000038.1, forward strand.
GGTTCGTCACCAATACCATCGCCGCCTTCCTTCTGCCGCCGCTGAGCCTGCTGCTCGTGCTGGCGCTGGCCATCTTCCTGCTCTACCGCCGCCACAGGTTCGCCAAGCCGCTGCTGCTCGCTGCGTTCGGCCTGCTGTGGCTCGCCTCCACGCCTTACTTCGCCGAAGGTGCGCTGCACTGGCTGGAGGCGCGCACCGCCGTGCTGGACAGCCGGCAGCAGGCCGATGCGATCGTGATCCTCGGCGGCGGCACCTATTTCCATGCGCCGGAATATGCCGGGCAGGACACCATTGGCGAAGCCACCCTGGTTCGTCTGCGCTATGGCGCGAAGCTCCAGCGCGAGACCGGCAAGCCGATCCTGGTGACCGGCGGCAGACCACTCGGCAACAGCGTTTCCGAAGGGCAGCAGATGCGCGCGGTATTGGAACAGGACTTCCGGGTACCGGTGCGCTGGGTGGAAGATGCGTCCGACAACACCTTTGAGAACGCGCGCTACTCGTTCCATATCCTGCAGAAGGCCGGCATCGGGAAGATCCATCTCGTCACTCACGCCTGGCACATGCCGCGCGCCGCCGATGTGTTCCGCCGCGCCGGATTCGAGGTGGTCGAGGCGCCGACCGCCTTCACCACGCGCCACAAGACCGATCTGCTGGCCTTCCTGCCGTGTGCCGAATCGTTGCGCGACAGCAGGATTTTCGCCCACGAGATTATCGGATTGCTCTGGTATCGGGTAAAGTTGGCGTTCTCCGGCATTTAGGCTATCAGAAGGGATCAACATGAAAGCGCGTATCAAATGGGTGGAACAAGTCTCCTTCCTGGGCGAGACGGAAAGCGGCCACGCGGTCCTGATGGACGGCGCGCCGGCGGCGGGTGGGCGCAACCTCGGCCCGCGCCCGATGGAAATGCTGCTGCTCGGCGCGGGCGGCTGCACCAGCTTCGACGTGGTTGCCATCCTGAAGAAGAGCCGCCAGGCGATCAGCGATTGCCATGTGGAACTGGAAGCGGAACGCGCCGAGACCGACCCCAAGGTGTTCACCCGTATCCACATGCACTTCGTCGTCAAGGGCAAGGACATCAGGCCGGAGGCGGTCGAGAAAGCCATCAGACTGTCGGCCGAAAAATACTGCTCGGCCTCCATCATGCTCGGCGCGACTGCCGCGATCACGCACGACTTCGAAGTGATTCAGGAATAGTCGGCTAAAGAGCAAACACCTTCGCCAGCTCCGCGCCCGGATCCTCCGCGCGCATGAATGCCTCGCCGACCAGGAAGGTATGCACGCCGTTGCTGCGCATCAGCCTCGCGTCTTCCGCCCCGAGGATGCCGCTTTCGGTGACCACGATACGCCCGTCCGGGATGCGCGGCAGCAGGTCCAGCGTAGTCTGCAGGCTCACCTCGAAGGTGCGCAGGTTGCGGTTGTTCACGCCGATCAGCGGCGTGGTCAGTTGCAGTGCGGCATCCAGTTCCCCGCCGTCATGCACCTCCACCAGCACCGCCATGCCAAGGCCGTGCGCCAGCGCCTCGAATGCCTTCATTTGCCCGACATGCAGCGCGGAGGCGATCAGCAGGATCGCGTCCGCACCCATCGCGCGTGCCCCGTAGATCTGGTATTCGTCCACGATGAAATCCTTGCGCAGCACCGGCAGCGCACAGGCGGCGCGCGCCTGTTTCAGGTAGTCCGCGCTGCCCTGGAAGAATCGTTCGTCGGTCAGTACCGACAGGCACGCCGCACCGTGCTGTGCATAGCTGACGGCGATCTCGGCAGGGTGGAAATCGGCGCGCAGCACACCCTTGCTCGGACTGGCCTTCTTGATCTCGGCGATCACGGCGGCCCGGCCTGCCGCGATCTTCGCGCGGATCGCTCCGGTGAAATCGCGCGGCATCACGGCCTGCTCCGCCTCGGCGCGCACGGCTGCCAGCGGCTTGTCGGCAAGCGCGGCGGCCACTTCCTGCGCCTTGACCGCGAGGATCTTGTTGAGTATGTCGGACATCGCTGTGCCTGTATCCAGGAAAGGCGCGCATTTTACCCCAAGTGCTAAAATGCGCCCCATTCGCTTCGGGGAAACATCATGGAAGACATCAAACGATACATGGAGTCTGTCGGGCAACAGGCACGCGCGGCTTCGCGCATCATGGCGCAGGCCGGCACCGCCACCAAGAACCGCGCGCTGGAAAACATCGCGACGGCCATCCTGCTCAATGGCGCGAAGCTGATCGCCGAGAACGCCAGGGATATCGCGGCCGCCAAAGCCAACGGCCTCGACGACGCCTCGGTGGACCGCCTGACACTGACCGAGAAGACCCTCAAGGGCATGGCCGATGGCCTGCGCCAGATCGCTGCCTTGCCCGACCCGATCGGTGAGATCAGCGACATGAAATACCGCCCTTCCGGCATCCAGGTCGGCAGGATGCGCGTGCCGCTCGGTGTGATCGGCATCATCTACGAATCGCGCCCCAACGTCACCGCGGATGCCGCCGGCCTGTGCCTGAAATCCGGCAATGCGGCGATCCTGCGCGGCGGCTCGGAGGCGATCCATTCCAACCAGGCGATCGCGGCCTGCGTGCATCAGGGACTGCGCGAGGCCGGCCTGCCCGAGACCGCCGTGCAGGTGGTGGGCACCACCGACCGCGCCGCGGTCGGTGAACTCGTCACCATGAAGGACTTCGTGGACGTGATCGTGCCGCGCGGCGGAAAGAGCCTGATCGCGCGCATCTCCGAGGAGGCGCGCATCCCGGTGATCAAGCATCTGGACGGCGTCTGCCATGTGTACATCGACGACGAGGCCGATCCCGACAAGGCGATCCGCATCGCCGACAACGCCAAGACGCACCGCTACGGCGTGTGCAACGCGATGGAGACGCTGCTGGTCGCGCAGGGTGTGGCCGCGAAGATACTGCCGCCGCTGTGCCATATGTATCTCGAAAAGAACGTCGAGCTGCGTGGCGACGCGGCAGCGCGTGCCATCGTCCCGCAGATGAAGTCCGCCAGCGAGGAGGATTGGCGCACCGAATACCTTGCGCCGATCCTCGCGGTGCGCGTGGTCGCCGGGCTGGACGAGGCCATAGCCCATATCAACACCTACGGCTCCCAGCATACCGACAGCATCGTCACCGAGAATCACACCAGAGCGATGCGTTTCCTGCGCGAGGTGGATTCCAGCTCGGTGATGGTGAACGCCTCGACGCGTTTCGCCGACGGCTTCGAATACGGCCTCGGCGCGGAGATCGGCATCTCCACCGACAAGCTCCACGCGCGCGGCCCGGTCGGGCTGGAAGGACTGACGTCGCAGAAATTCATCGTACTGGGCAACGGGCAGGTTCGGGTCTGAACGGCGACATGAGCCAGACCATGGAGGATAAAGGACCGAAGATCGAGGGGCCGGAAAGATCGGCCTCCCCATCCTCGATCCATGCCGAAGTGCTGGTGCTCGGCGCCGGCCCCGGCGGCTACACGGCCGCGTTCCGCGCCGCCGACCTGGGCAAGCAGGTGGTGCTGGTGGAACGCCACGCCAGCCTGGGCGGCGTATGCCTGAACGTCGGCTGCATCCCCTCCAAGGCGCTGCTGCATGTCGCCAGGGTGATCAGCGAAGCCCGGGAAGCGGCGCAGCACGGCGTGACCTTCGGCACACCGCAAATCGACATCGACCAGATCCGTTCGTGGAAAGACGGCGTCGTCGCCAGGCTCACCGGCGGCCTGAAGCAGCTCGCCAAACAGCGCAAGGTGCAGGTGGTGCGGGGCGAAGCGAAGTTCGCCACCCCCAACAGCCTCGTCGTCGCCACCGCCGAAGGCGACAAGACCGTCACCTTCGACCACGCCATCATCGCGGCGGGCTCCAGCGCGGTGCGCCTCCCCGGCTTCCCCTATGACGACCCGCGCCTCATCGATTCCACCGGCGCGTTGCAACTTCGCGATGTGCCGCCGCGCATGCTGGTCGTCGGCGGCGGCATCATCGGACTGGAGATGGCCACCGTGTACGACGCGTTCGGCTCGAAAATCTCCGTGGTGGAACTGGCCGACGGCCTGATCCCCGGCGCGGATCGCGATCTGGTGCGCCCGCTGCACAAGCGCATCGAGAAACGCTACGAGGCCATCCACCTCAAGACCCGGGTCGGCATGATCGAGGCTCGACCGGACGGTCTGAAGGTGAGCTTCGAAGGCGAGAACGCACCCGCGCCGCAACTCTACGACAAGGTACTGATGGCCGTCGGCCGCCACCCCAACGGGCGCGACATCGGCGCGGAAGCCGCCGGCGTCACGGTCGACGAGCGCGGCTTCATCCCGGTGGACCGGCAGATGCGCACCAACGTGCCGCACATCCTTGCGATAGGCGATATCGTCGGCGAGCCGATGCTGGCACACAAGGCGAGCCACGAAGGCAAGGTGGCGGCAGAAGTCGTCGCCGGGCACAAGGCGTTCTTCGAGCCGCTGGCGATTCCCTCCGTTGCCTACACCGACCCGGAGATCGGGTGGATGGGGCTCACCGAGATGCAGGCCAAGGCGCAGGGTATCGCCTACGAGAAAGCCAGTTTTCCGTGGGCGGCATCGGGGCGTGCGCTGTCCATCGGCCGTGAAGAAGGCGCCACCAAACTGCTGCTCGATCCGCAGACGCGCCGCATCCTCGGGGCCGGCATCGTCGGCGTCAACGCCGGGGAGCTGATCGCCGAGGCGGTGCTGGCGCTGGAGATGGGTGCCGACATGGAAGACATCGGCCTGACCATCCACCCGCACCCGACCCTGTCGGAAACCCTCGGCTTCGCGGCGGAAACGGCTGAGGGCAGCATCACCGACCTGCTGGCGCCGCGAAAAAGATAGACATCCCGATCATATCCATGGAGGTTCTCATCATGCTGAAAGATCCTTGCATCAAGGGCGTACTGTTCCTTTCCATCACACTCGCTGTGCATCCGGCCTGTGCGTTGAATCTGGATGACCTGAAAGCGAAACTGAACCAGGCCACCCCCCCCGGCGCCACACCTGCCGCAACCAGCGCTCCGGCACCGTCAGCCGCGACAGAAAGCGGGTTGTCCAGCTTCAGCAACCAGGACCAGGTCACCAGCCTGAAACAGGCGCTCACCCAGGGTGCGGAGACAGCGGTAAAGGATCTGGCGAAAGAGAACGGCTATCTCGGCAACGACAAGGTGCGCATCCCGCTGCCGGAAAGCCTGCAAAAGGTGGATGGCATGCTGCGCAAGTTCGGCATGGGCAAATATGCCGACGAGCTGGTCACCTCGATGAACCGTGCCGCCGAGGCCGCCGTGCCGGAAGCGAAAACCCTGCTGGTCGGCGCGGTCAAGAAGATGACCGTGGAAGATGCCAAGGGCATCCTCACCGGCAATGACGACGCCGCCACGCAATACTTCCGCAAGAACACCGAGACCGCGCTGGCGGGCAAATTCAAACCGATCGTCAACAAGGCGATGCAAAAGGTGAAGGTCGCGGAAAAATACGACCAGTTCGCCGGCAAGGGTGCGAAGTTCGGGCTGGTGGACGAACGCGACGCCAGGCTCGATGACTACATCACGCGCAAGGCGATGGATGGACTGTTCCTGATGATGGCGGAACAGGAAAAAGCGATCCGCGCGAACCCGCTGCAGGCGACGGGCAGCCTTGCCAAAAAGGTCTTCTCGGCGATCAGGTTTTAGCGCAGGCTCATGCGCCCGGCTTTCGCATGAGCGACACCGCCAGCCTGCTATCGCTCTTCCTCGGCAGTTTCTTCGCCGCCACGCTGCTGCCCGGCGGCTCCGAGGCCGTGCTGTTCGGCGTGCTCAAGGCCTACCCTGAAACGTTCTGGTCCGCGCTGCTGATCGCCACGCTCGGCAACACCCTGGGCGGCATGGTGAGCTTCGGCATGGGCTGGCTGCTGCCGCAGACCCAGCGACTCAAGCATGTCGACAAGGTCAGGAATCATGGCGCACCCGTGCTGCTGCTGGCCTGGATGCCGCTGGTCGGCGATGCGCTATGCCTCGCCGCCGGATGGCTGCGCCTCAGCTGGTGGCAGGCCACGCTGTTCATGGCGACCGGCAAGTTCGCGCGCTACTGGCTGGTCACGCTGGCCGCCTAGCGGCCTGCCGCAGCGGTTCACGGTAACAGGCCGGCAAGCGGATTGTCCCGGAGCACGAACCTGAGTACACTGGCGCGGCAGTATGTGACGCTAACCATCAGCAACAAGGAGCCGATCATGAGCAAACCATCCGGCAACACCGCCTTTCGCCCAATCCGCCACGATCACCTGTTGCAGGAGGCGGTGCGCCACGCCTACCAGGGGGAGCCGGAGTTCCACCGCAACCCGCAGGAATGCCTGCCGCGCGTCAACTGGCAGCGTTGACAAGCCGTGCCGACCCGACCGATGCCGTGTGCCCCCATGGCGAGAGAATGGCCGACCCCATGCCCAGAAAAACGCTCCGCCTCGTGATCCGCGGCCGCGTGCAGGGCGTGTTCTTCCGCGACTCGATGCGCCGCGAGGCACAAAGACTGGGGATCGCCGGTTATGTGCGCAACCGCAGCGACGGCTCGGTTGAAGCCGTTGTGCAGGGCGAACCCGCCGATGTGGACGCGATCGTCCACTGGGCGCGGCGCGGACCGGACCGCGCGCAGGTGGAGCGTGTCGGGATCGAGCCCCATGATGGCAGCTACACCAACTTCGAAGTTATCGGGTGATCATTCCCGGCGCCGGCCACTTAATGACTGCGACCTGCGGGAAGCGCGGCATCTGTCACTTCAAACCGATATCGGCTGCGGCCTCTTTCAGAAGCTCCACATCGTTCCGGACAGGTTCCATATCAGGATCCTTTGCAGCCATTGCGCCCGCCACAAGTTGATCTCTGGTCTTGAATTTCCTGAGCAGGCCGGTCTTCGACAGCCTTGCCGCGCTTCTCTTTTTGTCTATCCCGTGGCACATCTGGCAATTCTGGAAATATGCCCCCGCGATACCGGCTTCCGGAAAGGCCGAGGCAACAAGGATCGACAGCATGAATATTACGATTTTCTTCATGAGCATTTCATGTTCTTAACAGCCGATTAACGATCCAGACGATTTGCATATCGTGGGTCAGACACCGATATCGGCAATTTACTCCCCCTCCGCACATTTTCCAACCAAAGATATGGGTTTTTGGCATGCGGCCGGGAGAGTTCGCCATGCCTTCAGTTGGAGGTGCGACCCGTTTAATTAATCGCAGGAGAAATAGCATGACTGTCCGAGTGATTTTGCCACCATGTTTGCGAACAGTCCTAGGGAACATAACCGATAGCCTTCAGCGCATCGAAAATCTTCTGTGCCAATTGCGCGTGGCCGGCGGCATTCGGATGCAGAGGATCACCCTTCAGTTGCGGCTCGGAAAGTACCTCGGCGATCGCGTCCTCGATCAGCGGAACCTGCTGCCCTTCGGCCACCCCACGGTAGAAATCCGCCGCAGACAGGCTTTGGAAAACGGCACCCATCGCGCTCGGCTTAGGCGTCGCCAGCAGCACCGGCTTCGCGCCATGCGCCCTGATCACGGCGAAGATCTTGCCCAGATTAGCAACGGTTTCCTCCTCGGGAAGGCGGCGCAGCATATCGTTGCCGCCCAGCCCCACCAGCACCAGAACCGGCCTGTGCGCTTCGAGCAGCGCGGGTAGACGTTGCAGGGCACCGCCGCTGGTGTCGCCGCTCACCCCGCCGTTGATCACGACCCACCCCGTCCGGTTCGCCAGCAGGTCGGGCCATGTCTCTCCGGGGGATACGCCGAATCCGGCGGTCAGGCTGTCCCCGAGCGCCAGCACCGTGCTGCCGGAAGGCAGCGCCTCCTCCTTTGCCTTGCCGCCACAGGCGGCAACAAGGACGATGGCGGCAGCCAGCAGAAACGCCCGCCGGGTAAAACCGGCGCAATGCCCGCTGCTGGTTAACAGGCTGTCACTCATCTAATGGGGCTGCCTTGGGTCTCGTCAGCGGGAGAGTCTCCTCGGAAGTTTGCGAGGAAGTTTCCGGAGGGGTTTGCGGGGCAGGCTTCACGTCCTTGCATTTCACGCAGCCGGCCAACGCAAGGCAGGCCAGCAGTATCAGGGCGGTACGCGGCATTTTCATGTTTCCTCCTCAGGTGTCCGGGGTGCAGGAGTCGATTTCTTTTTCATCCCCATCATTGGCTACCAAAAAAACAATTTGACTCCAGTACCTTTGGCTCACGGTACCTTTGGCTCATGATGTATTGGCGATTAGCTGTATAGAGACAATCGCGCGACACACACATCCACCAGCATCTCCCTACCGATGGCGACCACACCGATCCGGCGCAGCTTGCGCTTATCCAGCAGCTTGTCGATGCGATGCGGCTGAAAACTGTCAAATGGCAGCCTCAAGGTCTGCCAGCGTGGTTGAGCCTGAAAACTGGCCCGATAGGATTGCCAGACGATGCGGGTATCATCGCTACGCAAATGCAGGTTATAGATATCGCCATTGCCGAACACCTCGATTTCGATGCCGGCAAAGTCGCTGGCATCGAGCAATCCCGACTCGCTCAAGTCGAGACTGGCTTGAACAAAGCCACCGTTGTTTTTCAGGCTTATCTCGCCCGTCAAGCGCAGACAGTGCCGCCCTTCCATCACCGCAGGTATCAACTGCCCGGTGGACTCGCCACCCATCACCGTATCGGCGATGGCTCTCCAACTGGCACCGTTAGTCGCGGATAGCGTGCCACTGCTGCGGTCGTCGAGGATGAGAGGCACGACAGCCTTACTGCCTTGCAGCCGTTGCGCTGTCAAGCTGACAAAAGGTAGCGGAGTCGAATTTTTTCTCAACAACGTCCTCATTCCTCAAAAATAATTCGACTCCGGTATCTTTGGTCACAGCATCAAGACTCACTTCCCCTGCAACATCCCCAGCCCCCAAGCCACGCCGAACCCCGTCACGTCGCTCGCGACGATGCCCAGCCCCTCTTCACAGCGGCTGGCGGAAAGATCGATGTGCAG
>JBGARW010000039.1:0-16609 GCA_044230015.1 Gallionella sp.
GTTTTCAACGAAAAATCACTTGAAAGAAGTGTGATCAATACTGTGACGGTCAAAACTCCATCACAATTCCATCACACTCCATCACACATTTTTAGGGTAAATCGAGGTAAAACAAAGTAGGCCAGAGTATATGTAAATCGTCTGAAGCCAAGTAAAATGGCGGAGAGGGGGGGATTCGAACCCCCGTTGGGCTATTAACCCAAACACGCTTTCCAGGCGTGCGACTTAAACCACTCATCCACCTCTCCAGATGGTCTTGCTATAACCTTACGGAACACGTTTTGGCTCCGGCCGCGCTTCGCGCTTAACATTCGCTGCGCTCATGTTAGCCTCCGCCGCAACAAGCCGCTACGCGGCGTGTTGTCCAGGCGTGCGACTTAAACCACTCATCCACCTCTCCAGATGGTCTTGCTATAACCTTACGAAACACGCTTTGGCTCCGGCCGCGCTTCGCAGCTTAACGTTCGCAAGCTCACGTTAGCCTCCGCCGCAACAAGCCGCTACGCAGCGTGTTGTGGCTTTGGCCGCCGCTTCGCAGCTTAACGTTCGCAAGCTCACGTTAGCCTTCGCCGCAACAAACCGCTGTGCGGCGTGTTGTCCAGGCGTGCGACTTAAACCACTCATCCACCTCTCCAGATGGGGTACTGCTGTAACTTTGCGAAACACGTGCCGATCTGAACTGCTCATCCACCTTCCCGGAAGGGCGCGCAGGATAAACCAGAACGGGTTCTGCCGCAATCAGAACTGGTTCCTCCACATGCGCAGGGCAGTGAACACGCTGAGTTCCGTGGTGTCCGCCAAGCCGCGCCGTTGCAGGGTGCGGATCAGTTCCGGCTGAGTGCAGCGCAGGAAGGGGTTGGTGGCTTTTTCCAGCGCGATGCTGGAGGGCACGGTGGGCAGGTTGGCGGTGCGCTGTTGCGTGACTTGTTCGATGCGCCGCTGCACGTCAGGATTGTGCGGTTCGCAGGCCTGCGCGAAGCGCAGGTTGGCGGCGGTGTATTCGTGCGCACAGTACACGCGCGTATCGCCAGGCAGTCGTGCGAGGCGTTGCAGGGAATCGAGCAGTTGCGCGGGCGTGCCCTCGAAGTTCCTGCCGCAGCCGGCGCCGAACAGCACGTCGCCGCAGAACAGGATGCCGGGTGCAAGGTAGGCGAGGTGGTCGTCGAGGTGGCCGGGGATCTCGAGGATGTCGAATGCGATACCAGGCCGGTCGAGTCCGAGCCGGTCGCCTTCGCGCAGGTCGTGGCTGATAAAGGGGTTGCCGGGATGTCTCCGCCCGTACACCGGCACGTTGTATACTTCGCGCAATTCCGCGATGCCGCCGATGTGGTCGGCATGGCGGTGGGTGCACAGGATGGCAGCCAGCCGCAGGCCGCGCGCATCAAGGAATGCCTGCACCGGCGCAGCCTCGCCGGGATCGACCACGACGGCATGCCGGCTATCGTAGATGGCCCAGATGTAATTGTCCCGCAGGGCGGGGATGGCAACGATGTCGAACATGGAGCGAGCAGGACATAAGCGATGCCGAATTGTAAGTTAACCGCGCAAAGTTTGAGCGAATGGTTCGCCACCGAACAGGGCGGCTACGTGCTGGCGCGCGAGCAGGCGTTCTTCGACCGCACGGTGAGCGACATCTTCGGTTACAACGCGCTGCAATTGGGCCTGCCGGAGCATGATTTCCTGCGCGGCAGCCGGATGCCGCTGCGTTTCAGCGCGGGCAACCAGGCCGGGAACAACGTGCGGGTGTGCTGCACGGAGCTGCCGTTCGCCAGCGCCAGCCTGGACCTGGCGCTGTTGCCGCATGTCCTCGAATTCGCCGAACATCCGCATCAGATCTTGCGCGAGGTGGAGCGGGTGCTGATGCCGGAAGGCAGCCTGGTCATCAGCGGTTTCAATCCGCGCAGCTTGTGGGGTTTGCATCGCGCACTGGGCAGGCGGCAGGGTTATCCCTGGAGCGGCCATTTCATCTCGCTGTCGCGCCTCAAGGATTGGCTGGCGTTGCTGGGTTTCGAAGTGGCGGGCGGCCGTTTTGCCGCGTATGCGCCGCCGTTCCATCAAGCCAGATGGCTGGAGCGGTGCGCCTTCATGGAGGCGGCGGGCGACCGCTGGTGGGCGGTGAGCGGCGGAGTGTATTTCTTGCACGCGATCAAGCGCGTGCCCGGGATGCGGCTGATCAAACCGCAGTGGAACGAGGGGCTGGTGAGCAAGCTGCTGCCGGCCGCGCCCAAGTTGAACAACAAGGTTACGCAGAAGATGACAGGGGCCGACCCGCAATGAACAAGGATATCGTGGAAATCTTCACCGACGGGGCGTGCAAGGGCAATCCCGGCGTGGGCGGCTGGGGGGCGTTGCTGTGCAGCAAGGGCAGGGAGCGCGAACTGTTCGGCGGCGAGGCGCATACCACCAACAACCGCATGGAGCTGCTCGCGGCGATCTCTGCGCTGGAGGCGCTGAAGCGGCATTGCCAGGTGCGCCTGCACACCGATTCCACCTATGTGCAGCAGGGCATCACCGCCTGGATACACGGCTGGAAGCAGCGCGGCTGGAAGACGGCGGACAAGAAGCCGGTGAAGAACGAGGACCTGTGGCGCAGGCTGGACACGCTGGCGGCGCGGCACGACATCGAGTGGGTATGGGTCAAGGGGCACGCCGGGCACGACGGCAACGAACGTGCCGACGAGTTGGCGAACCGCGGCGTGGAACACATTCAGGAGCAGGGCGATGCGTAAGATCGTAGTGGATACCGAGACCACCGGACTGGATCCGAAGCAGGGACATCGCATCATCGAACTGGCGGCGATCGAACTGGACGGGCGCAAGGTGTCGCTGCGCCGCTTCCACCGCTATCTCAATCCCGAGCGCGAGATCGACGCGGGGGCGGCGGCGGTACACGGGCTGACCTATGAGCGATTGCAGAACGAGGCGAGGTTCGCTGACATTGCCCACAGCTTCCTGGAATTCATCGAGGGTGCGGAACTGATCATCCACAATGCGCCGTTCGATATGAGCTTCATCAACCATGAGCTGGAGCTGCTGGAACTGCCGCCGTTGTCGAATCCGGTGACGGATACGCTGAAAGTCGCGCGCGAGATGCATCCGGGCAAGAAGAACAGCCTGGATGCATTGTGCAACCGCTATGAGATCGACAACGCGCATCGCAGCCTGCACGGCGCGTTGCTGGATACCGAGCTGCTCGCCGAAGTCTATTTCGCGATGACGCGCGGGCAAAAGAGCCTGCTCGGCGAGGATGACGCGCCCAGGGTGCGCCAGCCCGCGGTGCCGGGCGCCGATACATCGCGTCCCGAGCTGCGCGTGTTGCAAGCCGGCGCGGAAGAACTGGCCGAACACGCGCAGCAACTCGCCGACATCGACAAGGAGAGCAAGGGCGGCTGCCAGTGGCTGAAGCTGGAAAAAGGCGACATGTCCGTCCGGGGCGTCGCATGAGAACAGATGCGATCATCATCGGCTCGGGCGCGGCGGGCCTGATGTGCGCCATGCAGGCAGGGCGGCGCGGGCGTTCCGTGGTGCTGCTCGACCACGCCAAGAAGCTCGCGGAGAAGATCCGCGTCTCCGGCGGCGGGCATTGCAACTTCACCAACCTCAACACCAGGCCGGAGAATTTCATCTCCGGAAACCCGGCTTTCTGCCGCTCGGCCTTGGCGCGCTATACGCCGCCGGACTTCATCGCGCTGCTGCAGAAACACGGCATCGGCTACCACGAGAAGACCCTCGGGCAGTTGTTCTGCGACGACGGATCGGAAGCGATCATCGCGATGCTCAGGGAGGAATGCGATGCGGCGGGCGTGAAGCGCTTCATGAGCTGCGAGATCGAAAGGATCGAGCGCGACGGGGGATTCCATGTCGGCACTTCGCGCGGCGAATTCGAGGCGAAGTCGCTGGTGATCGCCACCGGCGGTTTGTCCATCCCCAGGACCGGCGCGACCCCGTTCGGTTATCACGTCGCCGAGCAATTCGGCGTCCCCATCGCCAAACTCAAACCCGGCCTGGTGCCGCTGAGTTTTGCGCCGGATGACTGGAAGCCTTATGCCGGCCTGACCGGTGTCTCGCTCGATGTGTCGGTGAGTTTCGGCAAACAGTCGTTCCGCGAAAACATGCTGGTCACCCATCGCGGCCTGAGCGGCCCGGCGATATTGCAGATCTCCTCCTACTGGCAGCATGGCCAGCCGTTGCATATCGACCTGTTGCCGGATCGCGACATGGCAAAGCTGCTGGACGAGCAGAAGGGCAGCAAGAAACTGCTGGGCAATTACCTGACGCAATGGTTCCCGAAGAGCTTCGCCGAGGTGTGGTGCGCGCAGTTGCCGGGGATCGGGAACAAGCCCCTCAACCAGTACAACGACAAGCAGCGCAAGCAGATCGCCGCCGCCCTGCACGACTGGCAGATCACGCCAAGCGGCACACTGGGCTATACCAAGGCGGAAGTGACCTGCGGCGGGATCGATACGCGCGCGCTGTCGTCGAAGACCATGGAGTGCAACGACGTACCCGGCCTGTATTTCATCGGCGAGGTGGTGGACGTGACCGGGCAGCTCGGCGGCCATAACTTCCAGTGGGCCTGGGCTTCCGGCTATGCCGCCGGGCAGGCCATCTGATCCTCCGTAACCGGCTGCTCAGGCCAGCCGGGCTTCGAGCGCTCCCCAGGCCGCGTCAGCCGTTCCCAGCGCATCGGCATCATCGTTGTTGGTGAAGGTCACGGTGAAGGCGAGCTCGCCGTCCCGTAGCGGTTCCTGAGCCGCCTGCAAGGCGCGCAGCACCGCAGCATCGGCTTCGGAGGCGTCATCGGCACGGCTGCGGCGCTGCGCCAGCCGTTCCTTCAGCACCGCCTCGTCGGCCTGTACGCTGGCGATGACGAAGGGCGCACCCATTTCATTTGCAAGTGCATGGAAATGCTCGCGCTCGGCGTGGCGCAGGAACGCGGCATCGACGATGACCGGGAATCCCGCGGCGAGCAGGCCGTGCGCCAGCTCGTGCAGGCGCGCATAGGTGTGGCGCGTGGCCTCCTCGTTATAAATTCCACTGCCGGTCTGCGAGCGGCTGTCCGCCAGCGCATCCAGGCCGAACAGGCGCTTGCGCTCGACATCCGAGCGGATGCGGATCGCGCCGAGGCGCTCCAGCGCGATCTGCGCGAAGGTGCTCTTGCCGCAGCCGGGCAGCCCGTGCGTGAGGATCAGCATGGGGCGGCGGCGTGCCAGGCAATCGCGGGCGAGACCGAGATAGCTGCGGCAGGCTTCCAGTTCCTGCGGCGCCCGTGCCGCGCCTTCCTGGCCGGCGCGGAGCGCGGTGACCTTGGCGCGCACCATCGCGCGGTACGCCAGATAGAAGCGCAACACGCCTGCTCCGGCATGATCGCCGCTGCTCTCCAGATAGGCGTTGAGGAAGCGCCAGGCAAGTTGTGGCCAGCCGCGCTGCAGCAGGTCCATCACCGTGAAGGCGATCTCGCTGGCCACGTCGATCCAGCGCAGCGTCTCGCTGAACTCGATGCCGTCGAAAGGCACCGGCGCATCGTCCAGCAGCACGATGTTGCGGAGATGCAGGTCGCCGTGGCATTCGCGCACGCAACCGGAAGTCTTGCGTTGCCGGAACAGCGGTTCGCAGGCGGCGAACTCGAGGGCGTTGGCTGCGCGCACCTGCTCCAGCAGCGCGAGGTCGGCGGGCGCTTCGAGCGACGGCGCGAGCTGCGCGAAATTCTCCAGCGCCGCCGCCTGTATCGCCGCCGGCGAGCCGAACGGCGAATCCGCCGCGGCGGGCGGCAGCGCGGCATGGAAGCGCGCGATGGTGGCGGCCAGCCGGTCGATATGCGCCGCGGTGATCTGGCCATCGGCCAGCAGGCGGTCCATCATGGCGGCGCGGGGGAAGCGGCGCATGTGCACCGCATATTCGATGGCGGGTTCGCCGCCCGGCACCGGCCGTTCCGGGTTGCCGCCGATGGCGACGACATCGAGATAGAGGTCGGGGGCGAGGCGGCGGTTGAGGCGCAACTCTTCGTTGCAATAGAAGCGGCGCGCCTCCAGCGTGGAAAAGTCGAGGAAGCCGAGATCGAGCGATTTCTTGATCTTGTAGGCGTCGTCCCCGGCCAGCAGCACCCACGAGATGTGCGTCTCCTCCATCCTCGACCTGGGCGGGAAGCATCCGAGCAGCGCCTCGACCAGTCGTTGCTGGCGCAACAGATCGGGTGATGGTTGTGCTGGCATCACGGGCTCGACTCCCTTTGTGCGCCATGCTTCAGCATGGCGCGGACAGCGGGTCTCCGCGCAGGGTGAAGGGGCGACCGGGCCGTGTCCCGCGGGGATCCGGAACGTCTTTCCCGGCAATCATCCCCTGGTGCTGGATTGCGTACCGGGCTGGCCAAGCTCGATGACGGGCATGGGTTGCCAGCCCTGTTGGCGGTGTTCCGCGATCACGTTGGTGAAGATGCCGCCGCGCACATAGAATCTGGCGGTCAGGCGCATGAAGCGCGGCTGGACGGCGGCGACCAGGTCGTCCAGGATGCGGTTGGTCACATCCTCATGGAAATGCCCTTCGTTGCGGAACGACCAGACATACAGCTTGAGGCTCTTCAGTTCGACGCATTTTTCGTCGGCGATGTAGTCCAGGACCAGCATGGCGAAGTCCGGCTGGCCGGTCTTGGGGCACAGGCAGGTGAACTCGGGGATTTCCATGTGGATGTGATAATCGCGCCGGGGGTTCGGATTGGGGAAGGTTTCCAGGGTCTTCGAGGGCTGTGTCGTCATTTTGTGCCGTGTTCCGCTTCGGTTAGAATAGGCGCAATTATAACGTTAAGACTGTCCCCAATTGCGCCTCTCCCAAATCAAGCTGGCCGGCTTCAAATCCTTCGTCGATCCCACGCACATCGCGCTGCCGGGCCAGATCGTGGGCGTGGTCGGACCGAACGGTTGCGGCAAGTCGAACGTGATCGACGCGCTGCGCTGGGTGCTGGGCGAATCGAAGGCCTCCGCATTGCGCGGCGAGACCATGCAGGACGTGATCTTCAACGGCACGACGAGGCGCAAGCCGGTGTCGCGTGCCAGCGTGGAACTGGTCTTCGACAACTCGCTCGGCAAAGCCGCGGGGCAGTGGTCGAGCTACGCGGAGATCTCCATCAAGCGCGTGCTGCAGCGCGACGGTGACTCGACCTATCACATCAACAACCAGCATGTGCGGCGCAAGGATATCACCGACATCTTCCTCGGCACCGGCCTGGGTCCGCGCGCCTACGCGATCATCGAGCAGGGCATGATCTCGCGCATCATCGAGGCCAAGCCGGAAGAGTTGCGCGTCTTCCTCGAGGAGGCGGCGGGTGTTTCCAAATACCGCGACCGGCGCCGCGAGACCGAGTTGCGCATCGGCGACACGCGCGACAACCTGCTGCGCGTCAGCGACATCCTGCAGGAGCTGGACAAGCAACTGGTGCATCTCGCCGAGCAGGCCGAGGTGGCGAAGCAGTACCGCGCGCTGGAAACGCAGCGCGATACCACGCAGCACCTGTTCTGGCTGGTGAAGAAGCAGGAGGCAGAGACACAGCGCGTCCGGTCCGCGCAGACGATGGAGAAGACCCGCACCGAACTGGAAGCGGAAACCGCGCGGCTGCGCGATATCGAAAGCCGGCTGGAAACCGCGCGCAGCGGGCATTACCAGCTTTCCGACACGCTGCACGTCAAACAGGGCGAGCTGTATACCGCGAATGCCGAGATCGCGCGGCTGGAGCAGCACATCAGGCATGTCGCCGAGCAGCGCCAGCGCATGGCGCAGCAGGTCGTCAATACCGAAAGACAGATCGAGCAGCAGCAGCACCAGCGCCAGGGCATCCATGCCCTGCTGGAACACTGGCAGCGCCAGCAGGACGGCGCTGCCGCCAAGGTCGCCGAAGCCGAACAGCACGCGCAGCGGGAAGGCGCAAACCTGCCGCAGGCCGAAGAGGCGGCGCGCGTCGCGCAGGAGCGCCACAACACCCTGCAACGCGAAGAGCTGCAACTGCAGCAGCAATTGCAACTGGCCGACACGCAACGCGAGCATTTGCAGCGCAACATCCAGCAGATGGAGTCGCGCCGCTCGCGCCTGCTGCTGGAAAAAGACAATCTGCCGCATCCCGATAGCGGCGTGATGCAGCAGGCGCAGCAGCAACTGGCCGAACTGGAGACGGAGCGCGCAGCGCAAGTGCAGCAGTTGGCGAACCTGCAGGAGCAGTTGCCGCTGGCCGATAACGAGCGGCGCAACCAGCAAGCCTCATTGCAACAACAGGAGCGCGTGCTGGCGCAGACCGAGGCACGCCTGCAGGCGTTGCAACAATTGCAGCAGCAGATAGACAACGACAAGAACCTTAACGCCTGGCTGCAACAGCACCAGCTGGAAAAACTGCCGCGCCTGTGGCAATCCGTCCGCATCGAAAGCGGCTGGGAGGATGCGCTGGAAGCGGTATTGCGCGAGCGGCTGAATGCGATCGCCATGCCGTCTTTGGGGGATGCCGTGGCGTGGAGCGATATGCCACCGGCGAAACTGGCGCTGTTTGCGCCGGAAGCCGCCGGGCAAAACAGTATCGTTGAAACAAACCAGCTGACGCCGTTGCTGAGTTATGTGCAATGCCAGGACGCACAGGTGCTCCCCGCAGTGCGCGACTGGCTGACTCACGTGTATGCAGTGGCGGATCTGGCGCAGGCTCATGCGCAGCGCACAGCTTTGCCGCCGGGCGGCTGGTTCGTCACTCCATGCGGACATCTGGTCGGCGCGCACAGCGTGCTGTTCCACGCGCCGGACAGCCAGTTGCACGGCGTGCTGGCAAGGCAGCGCGAGATCGAGCGGCTCGAGCAGGAGCTGGCCGAGCAGGATCGCAACGCGGAATATTCCAGGCAACAGGTCGCGCAGGCCGAGCAGCGCCATCAGTCCATCGAAGCGCAGATCGCGCCGTTGCGCACCGCCGGCAACGAGTCGCAGCAGCGCCTGCACGGCCTGCAGATGCAGCTGCTCAAGCTGAACCAGGCACATGAACGCAGCGCGGAGCGCACCATGCAGATCGAGCGCGAGATGCAGGAGGTGGCCGATCTGCTGGGTGGCGAGCAGCGCCAGCAGCACGACATCGGCGAACAGATGGCGATATTGCGCGAGCGGATCGCCGCGTTCCATGCGCAAGTCGAAGACGCGCAACGCCAGGCCAGCCATCAGGACGGCGTGTTGCGCGAGCAGCGCGGGCGCGCGCAGCAGGCGCAACATGCGCTGCAGGAAGCGCATTTCTTCGCCAAGACCTGCACGGAAAAGATCGCCGACCTGCAACACAACATCCGGCAGATCGGCGATGCGCTGGCGCAATTCGAACAGAACCTGACGCAGTTGCGCGCCGAATTGTCGGGCGGCGAGGACGAAACGGCCAAGCAGCAACTGCAGGTTGCGCTGCAAACCCGCCAGACCAGCGAGCAGGCCCTTGCCGGGGCGCGCAACGCGCTGGAGAACGCCACGGTCGAGCTGCAAAAACTCGAGCAGGAGCGCCTTGTCTGCGAGCACAGACTCAATCCGCTACGCGAAAAACTCAATGAACTGACGCTGAAGGAGCAAGAGGCACGCCTGCATTTCGAACAATGGGCGGAGCAGCTGCAGGGCGTGGATGAGCAGGCGCTGCTGCCGCTGCTGGAGAACGGCAACAACCGGCCGAATGCCTTGCAGAGCGAGTTGAACCGGCTGAATGCGGACATCGAGGCGTTGGGCGCGGTGAATCTCGCCGCGCTCGAGGAGCTGCAGACCGCGACCGAGCGCAAGGCCTACCTGGATGCGCAAGCCGCCGACCTGAACGAGGCGATGGCTACGCTGGAAGAGGCGATCCGCCGCATCGACAAGGAATCGCGCGACCTGTTGATGGAGACCTACAACCAGGTCAACCAGCACCTGTCGGAACTGTTCCCGATACTGTTCGCCGGCGGCGAGGCGCGTCTGGTGCTGACCGGCGAGGAGATACTCGACAGCGGCGTGCAGGTGATGGCGCAACCCCCCGGCAAGAAGAACAGCACGATCCATCTGATGTCCGGCGGGGAGAAGGCGCTCACCGCGATCGCGCTGGTGTTCTCGCTGTTCCAGCTCAATCCCGCGCCGTTCTGCCTGCTCGACGAAGTGGACGCGCCACTGGACGACACCAATACCGAGCGCTTGTGCGACCTGATCAGGAAGATGTCGCAACACACCCAGTTCGTGTTCATCAGCCACAACAAGATCACCATGGAACTGGCCCAGCAGCTGGTCGGCGTGACCATGCAGGAAAAAGGGGTGTCCAACGTGGTGGCGGTGGACATCGAGGAAGCGCTGCGCATGCGCGACGAGCAGGTCGTCGCATAGGGCACCCCCGAAATCCGGATTTCATCCCAACTGCGGTGTTGCGGAAAAAATTTAGTTCCGGCCAACCTGAAGGTTACCCTTCACTGAAACTTCGTTTTCTTGCTTACATATCGATCATATGCGGCGCTGCGAAATTCTTTTGCGCCTTGCATTTTGGCGAACCCTGAATCTTTGGAGGCACCCTATAGTATTCCGCTGTCTCCGGATCCCAGGTTCCCGTTATTTCGGGCAGCCGCTGTTGTTGATGCTCCTGTCCGGCATGGTGGTCCTGCAGAATCTCGCGCCTGTCAGAATGGTTTTGCTCAGGTCGGCGCCGATCAGCGTCGCATCGGTGAGGTCGACGCGCGTGAGGTTGGCATCGATCAGCCTGGTCATGGCGAGAATCGCTCCCTTCGCGTTGGCGCCGGTCAGGTCGGCCCCCTTGAGGTTGGCCAGGGACAGATTCGCGCCTGCCAGGCTGGCGTCCCTGAGTTTCGCGTCCGGCAGGCTGCTTTGCGACAGGTCGGCCTTGTCGAGGTTGGCGCGTGTCAGGTCTGCGCTGCTCAGGTAGGTTCCGGACAGGTTGGCTCCCGCGAGGTTGGCGCCGGACAGGTTCGCCCTGATCAGGTTGGCCTCGGTGATCCTGTCGAAGCTCAGGTTGGCGCCGGAGAAGTTGGCGCCCGCAAGGTCGGCACCGTCCAGATTGGACCGGGTCAGGTCCCTGCCGGAGAGATCGACGCCGGGGCAGCTGGTCTTGCGCTTGAGCACGCAGCCGTTGATGGTTTGGCGCGCTTCGACCGCCGAGGCAAACAGCGTGGCGGCGATGATGGCGAAACAGCTGGCAAGAATCTTCACGGAATATCCCTCTCTCGTTGATAACCGCCGCCAGTTTACCGTGTCTGCTCCCGTTAGTCTTTTGGTCGGGCGGGAAAATCCGGCCGGAATGACGGATAATCGCCGTCTGCCAGAACGGCATATGCCTATTTTTATTACAGAACAGACCCATGAACCTTATCGTCCAGGCCAACCATCCCATCGCCGCCGCCCATCTTGATCATCTCGCCGCGCTGGCGCAGGCCGGGCAGCGCGAGCAGACCGCCGAACATACCTATCGCCTGACCGCGGCCCAGGAGCATCCGGAGATCGCGCGCTACTGTTTCGAGCATCAGCTGGATTACGGTTTCGTGCCGCGCAGCCGCTCGCTCAAAGACTTCGGCCTGGTGGTGATGGACATGGATTCCACGCTGATCACCATCGAGTGCATCGACGAGATCGCCGACATGCAGGGGCTCAAGCCGCGGGTCGCGGCGATCACGGAAGCGGCGATGTGCGGTGAGATCGACTTCGCCGAGAGCTTGCGCCGCCGTGTCGCGCTGCTGGAAGGGCTGGACGAGCGCGCGCTGCAGCGGGTGTATGACGAACGCCTGCAACTTTCGCCCGGTGCGGAGACCCTGCTGGCCAGGCTGAAGGAGCATGGCATCAGGACGCTGCTGGTGTCCGGCGGTTTCACGTTCTTCACCGAGCGCCTCAAGGCCGGGCTGGGGCTCGATTTTGCCCACGCCAACGCGCTGGAGATCGTGGACGGCAGGCTCACCGGCAGGGTGCTGGGCAAGGTCTTCGATGCGCAGGGCAAGGCCGACTGGCTGTCGAAGGTCCGCGAAGAGCTGGAGCTCAGGCCGGAGCAGGTCATCGCGATGGGTGACGGCGCGAACGACCTGAAGATGATGGCGCGCGCTGGCATCAGCATCGCATACCACGCAAAACCGGTCGTGCGCGGCCAGGCCAGCTACGCGCTGAACTTCGTCGGGCTGGATGGACTGGTGAACCTGCTGGCGCACTGATGAAGTCCCCGGGCATCCGATCTGGTTGGCAAGCCGCATCAGCCGGGCCATTGGTTATGGCCGGGCATCGAAAAGCCGTTGAAGTGGGCTGCTAGCCGCGAATGGTTTTACCATCCGACCAGGCGCGGATGGTGGAAGGCTTCTTGCGCTTGCCCACGCGCCCCGGCAATACCCACACCTTGCGCCCGAACAATCGCCGGCATTGCGCATAAGTTCTGGCAGGGTGCTGCCCGCTGCGGTTGGCGCTGGTGGAGACCAGCGCGTTGCCCACGCCGCGGCAGAGCTGCGCGGCTTGCCGGTGCGCGGTGATGCGTACCGCCAACGTGTCATGCGCGCCGCGCAACCAGCGCGGTGCCGAGTGATGCGCCGGCACCAGCCAGGTGACGGCCTGCGCACCGCCCTCGCGCAGCCGTTGTTGTTCTGCGGCATCCAGCGGTCGCAGGTAGCGCGCCACTTGCCGGTAACTCTCCGCGATCACGATCAACCCCTTGCGTTGCGGGCGCTGCTTGAGCTTGAGCAGGCGCAGTACCGCGCTGCGGTTGTCAGGGTCGCAGCCCAGCCCGTAGCAGGACTCGGTGGGGTAGGCGATCAGGCCGCCGCGCCTGAGGTGTGCGGCGATGCGGCGAGCCGGGTAAGGTATACGATGCAAATCTAAAGCTCCAAAAAATTCAGAGTTCTAAGCCAGACTAGGCGCGCGAGAAAAATCGAAGCGCCGCATATGTGGGTATATGTAAGCAAGATTTTTCGAGCGCAACAACGTATGGCGACGAAAATCTGGATTTTTATCTGCGGGTGATCGCGCGCCAGCCGATATCGCGCCGCATCTGGCAGCCGTCGAAATGGATGGTGTCGGCGATCTCATAGGCGCATTTCTGCGCCGCCTTCACCATGTCGCCCAGCGCGACGACGCACAGCACGCGTCCGCCGCTGGTGACCACCTTGCCGTCCTGCATCGCGGTGCCGGCATGGAATACGTGCGCGTCCTGCAGCTTGCCCGGCAAGCCGGTGATGACATCGCCCTTGCGCGGCGCATCGGGATAATTCGCCGCCGCCAGCACCACGCCCAATGCAGTGCGCCGGTCCCATTCCGCTTCCACCTTGTCGAGCGTGCCGCCGACGGCGTGTTCGACGATGGAGGCAAAGTCGCTTTTCAGGCGCAGCATGATCGGCTGGGTCTCCGGGTCGCCCATGCGACAGTTGAATTCCAGCACCTTGATGCCGCCCTGCGGGTCGATCATCAATCCGGCATACAGGAAACCGGTGTAAGTATTGCCTTCCTGTTCCATGCCGCGCACCACCGGCTGGATCACTTCGCGCAGCACGCGTGCATGGATCTCCGGCGTCACCACCGGCGCGGGCGAATACGCGCCCATGCCGCCGGTATTGGGCCCCTTGTCGCCATCCAGTAAACGCTTGTGATCCTGGCTGGTGGCCATCGCCAACACGTTCTTGCCGTCGACCATCACGATGAAGCTGGCTTCTTCGCCCGCGAGGAATTCTTCGATCACCACGCGCGCGCCGGCGTCGCCCAGTTTGTTGTCCGACAGCATCATCTCGATGGCGTCGAAGGCTTCTTCCCTGGTCATCGCTACCACCACGCCCTTGCCCGCCGCGAGGCCGTCGGCCTTGACGACGATGGGTGCACCGTACCTTTCGACGTAGGCTTTCGCGGCAGCGATGTCGCTGAAGGTCTCGAAGAACGCCGTGGGGATGTTGTGGCGCCTCATGAAGCGTTTTGCGAAATCCTTGGAGGATTCCAGCTGCGCGGCGGCCCTGGTCGGGCCGAAGATGCTCAGTCCGGCCTGGCGGAAGGCATCGACCACGCCCGCCGCCAGCGGCGCTTCGGGGCCGACCACGGTGAGCTCGATGCCCTCGTGTTTCACGAATCCGATCAGGTCGGGGATGGCGCTGATGGCGACGTTCTCCACGCCGTCTTCCAGCGCCGTGCCGGCATTGCCCGGCGCGACATATACCTTCTGCACCCTGGCGCCCTGCGCCAGACGCCATGCCAGAGCGTGCTCGCGCCCGCCGCTGCCGATGACTAGAATCTTCATAAAGTTTTACCTTTTCAACGAAGCGCGATTAGGCTGTTACGAGCGACGGCAGAACAAGGCGCGAAAGGGTGAGGGAGCGGCACATAAGTAAATGAGCATCCCGAGCCCCTGAGCAACACAGTTATGCCGGGCGCAACAGGCCTAATGGCGGAAGTGCCGGTAGCCGGTGAACACCATCGCGAGTCCATGCTCGTCCGCTGCGGCGATCACTTCCTCGTCGCGCATCGAGCCGCCCGGCTGGATCACCGCTTTTGCGCCCGCCTGCGCCAGAACGTCGATGCCGTCGCGGAACGGGAAGAAGGCATCGGATGACACCACCGAATTCGCCAGGCTCAGGCCGGCGTTCTGCGCCTTGATGCTGGCGATGCGCGTGCTGTCCACACGGCTCATCTGTCCTGCACCGACCCCCAGCGTCTGGCCGCCCTTGCAGAACACGATGGCATTGGATTTCACGTACTTGGCGACGCGCCATGCGAACAGCAGGTCTTGCAGTTGTTCGGCAGTCGGTTGCGCCCTGGTGACGACCTTGAGTTGCGCTGCCTGCACGTTGAGCGTATCCGGCGACTGGACCAGCAGGCCGCCGCTGACGCGCTTGAAGTCGTACCGGTTGTGCGCGTTGGACAGCGGCACGGTGAGCACACGCACGTTCTGCTTCGCGGCGGTGACCTTGAGCGCCGCCTCGGAGGCGGAGGGCGCGATGATCAGCTCGACGAACTGGTTGGCGGTGATCTGCGCCGCGCTTTCGGCATCCAGTTCGCGGTTGAAGGCGATGATGCCGCCGAACGCGGAGGTGGTGTCGGTCGCATAGGCCAGTTTGTAGGCGTTCAGCGCGGTGTCGGCGATCGCCACGCCGCACGGGTTGGCGTGCTTGACGATGACGCAGGCGGGCTGGTCGAAGGTCTTGACCAGTTCCCACGCCGCATCGGCATCGCCGATGTTGTTGTAGGACAGTTCCTTGCCCTGCAACTGCGTGTAGTCGGCGATGCCGCCTTTGACGGGATCCAGGTCGCGGTAGAACGCGGCGCTCTGGTGCGGGTTCTCGCCGTAGCGCATGTCCTGCACCTTGGCGAAGTTGAAATTGATCTGTGCCGGGAACCCGCTCTTGCTGCCGTCGCTGTTGATCGCGGTGAGGTAGTTGCTGATCATGCTGTCGTACGCGGCGGTGTGTGAGAATGCCTTCTTCGCCAGGTCGAAGCGCGTCGCGTCCGAGACTGCTCCGTCATTGGTCTGCATCTCGGCCAGCACAGAGGCATAGTCGGACGGGTCGGTGACGATGGCGACGTGGCCGTGGTTCTTCGCCGCCGCGCGCACCATGGTCGGGCCGCCGATGTCGATGTTCTCGATGGCGTCTTCCAGGGTGCAGCCGGGCTTGGCGACGGTCGCCGCGAACGGGTACAGGTTCACCACCACCAGGTCGATGGTCGGAATGTCGTGTTTTGCCAGTGTGGCGACATGCTCCGGCAGGTCGCGGCGCGCGAGGATGCCCGCGTGGACCTTCGGCTGCAGCGTCTTGACGCGCCCGTCCAGCATCTCGGGGAAGCCGGTGTAATCGGCCACTTCGGTGCAAGGCACGCCGTTATCGGCAAGCAGTTTCGCCGTGCCGCCGGTGGAGAGGATCGTTACGCCAAGCTGGTTCAAGCCTTGCGCGAATTCGAGAACGCCGGATTTGTCCGATACGCTGATGAGTGCCTGTCTGATTGCCGCCATGATGGTTCCAGTTTAGAAGAGAATCTTGGGTGGTGTGCTGCTACGCGATGCCATGCTGCAACATCTTCTTGCGCAACGTGTTGCGATTGATGCCCAGCATCCCGGCCGCATGCGACTGGTTGCCGCCCACATGTTCCAGCACCATTTCGAGCAGCGGTTTTTCGACGCAGTCCATCACCATGTCATACAGGCCGCAGCATGGGTCCTCGCCGTCGAGGTCCTTGAAATATTCCTTGAGCGTCTTGCGCACATAGCGCGCCATGTCATTCTCGTTTATTTCGCAATCGCTCATGCCGCCAGCTCCTCAACGTAATGCAGCTGTGCCCCGTGCTGCGCCTGTTGTGCAAAAAAATCGTCCACTGCCGCCAACTGTCCGGCGGGACTTTCCAGTTGATTCATCCGGTGGCGGAATTGCGCCGAACCGGCCAGTCCTTTGGTGTACCAGGAGATGTGCTTGCGCGCCACGCGCAGTCCGGTGTGCTCGCCGTAAAGACCATACAGATCCTGCATGTGCGCCAGCAGGATGCGGTGGATCTCGCCGGTTTGCGGTGCGGGCAGATGGGTACCGGTTCTCAGGAAATGGTCGATCTCGCGGAACAGCCACGGACGGCCCTGCGCCGCGCGGCCGATCATCACGGCGTCCGCGCCGGTGTGTTTCAGCACATGCCTGGCCTTTTCCGGCGTGGTGATGTC
>JBGARW010000040.1:0-17747 GCA_044230015.1 Gallionella sp.
ATATGACTATGAGATCACATCGGGCGAATAAATTCGCCCCTACAGGGAACGGACTGGTAATGTAGGTGCGGATTTATCCGCACAAAACGCGCGAATGATGGGCGAATAAATTCGCCCCTACAGGGAATGGATTGGCAATGTAGGTGCGGATGGCCGCAAGCTCGAAACTTCGCTTCGCTCATTTTCATCCGCACAAAATTGGCGCAATGGGCGAATGAGAGCGAGCGGAGCTGTGGCCTTCTCTCCCGTCGGCCCCGTGGTTCCAGTCCTTGCCGGATAAATCGCGGCTGCAGACCTTGTGCGCCACTTCGCGGATGTCGGATCCCTGCTTGAATTGCGCGTGGTGCGGGTTTCGACGGTGGTGTGACAGGCTTTTGTAGTTTGTTCCGGAAAACGATGATCCGGACTGTTGTCGCCGGGTTGCCCGGTCTTCTTCCTAGTACAACAGGCCCATCACCGATGCGCGGATGACCGCGGCGGTCTTGTTGTTCGCGTTCAGCTTGACCATGGCGTTATTGATATGGAAGTTGACGGTGCGTTCGGCGATCCTCAGGATGTCGGCCACCTCGTTCGAGGTCTTGCCTTCCGCCGTCCAGCGCAGCACCTCGATCTCCCGTGTCGAGAGCATCACCTCGGCTTCCGGTAGCAGTTTGGCCGTCAGGCAGCGCGCCATGCCGAAGTGCGCGGTCTGCGCCAGCCAGCTCATCTCCGGGGTCCTGGCACGCAATTCGCCGGCCGACAGGTCTTCCCCGGCGCGCGCCAGGGTCAGCATGCCGCTGATGCCGCGCGCATCACGGCAGGACTGCACCCATCCGTATTCCAGCCCGTAAGCCCTGGCGTCTTCCCACAAGTCGCGGGCCGAGGCGAACAGCTCGTCAGACCAGACGAATGGCAACACCGAACGGCCACCCCGCGCAACGGTCGGGTCAACCGCAAGATAGCTCTGTGCCTGGTAGTGTGCCTGCCAGTCGGCGGGGTAATTGTTGAACATCTCCGTTCTGGGGGCGGAGATGGGCAGCGGCATGCGGATGCCGTAGGCGCAATAGTCAAAGCCCATCTCCCGCGCCAGTTCCGTGACACGCTGGAACAGGTCCGCTGCGGAATCGCAAACCAGCAGCGACTGGACCTGTTCCTCTTGCCAAGCTTTCATCGTTCCCCCCATCGCAAGGGTGGCGCCATGGACAGGCGCCAGGATTTTCCTGTCACATTTGACAGCATTGCCAAACATGCCCCGCCAGTATCATTCCATTTCCGCAATCCACCCATTCCAGACCAAGGCAACCCATGACACTCCATTACCCCCAAGAATACAAGCCCGCGCAGGATCACGGCATGACGATAGCACTGTCCCGGGACGGCTACATCCGCCTGACGTTTGAATCGTTCCAGCAGGTCGAAATGGTACACCTGTTTTCCGGCATGGACGATGACCGGCCGGTCACCACGGGAACCGGCGCCAGTTCGCATCCTATCACCGGTTATACCGAATGGGTAAGCCGTGGCAAGCCGGCGATCAGCATCGGCTGGGACTGGGAGCTGGTGGGCGCGCAAGGGAAGGCGCAGCTCATTCAAACCGGCATACCCGGCAGCAACATGATGCTCGTCGACCAGCGCGGCTATGACCTGGGTCCGGCACGAACCAGGCTGTTGATGGCTGCCTGGCTGAGTTCGTTCACCTGGCAGGCGGAAATACTGGAAGCGATCACGTCAACCCCCCGAACCTGTTAACTCTGACAGTTGTTCGGGGCGGCCCGAAAAGCTCAAATCAACCTACCGGTTCTTATGACTTTATCAGGGGGTTGATCATGAATATTGTTTCAGGCACAGCAGGCAGTTTGTCGGATGTATATCGTCAGGTGGCAGGCTACCGGTACAGGGTTTTTGTCGAGAATCTGGGGTGGGACCTGCACGCCCCGGACGGCCTGGAGCAGGATCAATTCGACCGCCCCGACACGATCTATGTGGCGGTGCGCGACAACGAGGGCGAGGTATGCGGTTGCGCCAGGCTGTTGCCGACCATGCACCCGTATCTCCTGTCGGAGGTCTTCCCGCAATTGTTGAACGGGGCGATGCCGCCGAGCTCCCCGGAGATATGGGAGCTGTCCCGCTTCGCTGCGGTCGATTTCAACTCGCCCAGCCAATCCCCGTTGCGGCAGATGTCGTCGGACATCGCGGTAGCGTTGCTGCAGGCATCCATAGAATGCGCTGCGGCGCACGGGGCGAAGCGGCTGATCACCGTTTCTCCCCTTGGCATAGAGCGCCTGCTGCGCAAGGCTGGTTTCAAGGCACACCGCGCCGGGCCGCCAATCATGGTCGACGGGCATCCCATCTTCGCGTGCTGGATCGAAGTGGGGGAATAGCTGGCCGCCCGGCAACGGGCAAGGCAGGTTCAAGGTCCTTGCCCTGGGTGTCCACCCCCTGCCTTCCATGCGGCGTTCGATGATCTTCCGATCCGGCCATGCGTGGGGAACCCCGGGTAAAGCCCGATGATCCAGGACATGGCCGGCATGTCCACCCTGTCGTTGATGAACGATCCGGTTCTGGAGTCCGGTTTGAAAAAATTTTCGGCATTCATGGGTACTCCCGCGGGAATGGTGATCATGGTCGGTCTGACCATACTGGCAAGCGAATTCCTGCTGGGTCTGCTGTTCTGGGGCCTGCATAACGTCTATCTGGCGGACGAGCTGGAGGAGGAGATAGCCGTGGGGATCGTTGCCCCGATCATGCTCACCGCGATCGTCTCCCCTGTCCTTTATCTCCTGATCTTCCGCCCGATGGTCAACCAGCATGCCGAGCTCGAAAGACAGCTCGACAAGTTGCGCCGCTTCCAGAAAGTGACGGTCGGGCGCGAACTGCGCATGAAGGAACTGGCGGAAGAGAACGCCGCATTGCGCAACCGGCCTGCCTCCGGCGGACCAGACGGCACCGCGTCATGAGCGATCCAACGGGAAGGTTGCGGCAGGAACTGCAGGCCGCGCAGCGGGCGCTGGCGGAAGCGCAGGCGCGTTGTGAACGCCATGACGTCAAACACCTGGTGGCGACCAGAGAGCTCGAGGAGAACCGCAACGCCTTGCTGTTCATGCTCGAGGACATCGAGGCGGGGCACAGGACGATCGATCAGGTCCACCAGGAATGGATGGCCGCTCTGGACGTGGTGAGCGATCCGATCTTCCTGCATGACAGGGAGTTCCGCATCATGCGTTGCAACAAGGCCTACCAGCGATGCGCCGGTATCCCTTTCAAGCAGATCATCGGCAAACCGTATTACGAGATATTCCCCAGGACAGGCGCCCCGTTGGGCTGCTGTAAGCAGGTGATGGGAGGAACGGAACCGGCGACAGACGAGGAGGAGACACTGATCGGCGATGTGATCTACCGCTCGCGCACCTTCTCCGTGTATGACAAGAATGGCGCTTACCTCCACTCCGTGCATATCCTTGAAGACATCACCGAAAGCCGCCGTGCCGAGGTTGCGCTGCTCGAGAGCGAGGAGAGGTTCCGCAAGATCGCCGAATCCGCGCAGGATGCCATCATCATAATGGAGTCTGGCTGGCGTATCTCGTCCTGGAATCCCGCAGCAGAGCGGATCTTCGGCTATGCTGCGGAAGAGGCACTGGGGCGCGAGCTGCATCCGCTGATCACGCCGGCGGCGGCACAGGGCGCGTTCATGGAGGGTTTCCGGCATTTTCTCGAGAGCGGCGAGGGACCGGTCATCGGCAAGGTGGTCGAGGTCAGTGCGATCCGCAAGGGTGGCGAGGAGTTCCCGGTCGAGCTGTCTGTTTCCGCGACCCGGTTGAAAGAGCAGTGGCATGCCATCGCCATCGTGCGCGATATCACTGCGCGCAAGAATGCGGAAGCCAACATCGAGCATGCCAACCGCGCCCTCGCCACGCTGAGCGAGGTGAACCGCAGCCTCGTCCGTGCCGACAGCGAGGACGAGTTGTTGCAGTCG
Source organism: Gallionella sp. (assembly GCA_044230015.1). Taxonomy (GTDB): domain Bacteria; phylum Pseudomonadota; class Gammaproteobacteria; order Burkholderiales; family Gallionellaceae; genus Gallionella. The sequence continues at coordinate 3,953 of JBGARW010000040.1, forward strand.
ATCTGCCAGGCCATCGTCAGGCAGCGCGGTTACCGGCTCGCCTGGGTGGGTTATGTGCAGCACGACGAGAACAGGTCCATCAGGATCATGGCGCGTGCCGGGCATGACGAGGGTTATCTGGACACCATCCAGGCCACATGGGCGGAGACCGGGCGCGGCATGGGGCCGAGCGGGCGCGCCGTGCGCAGCGGCATGACGCAGTTGTGCAAGGACATCGCAAATGATCCGTATTACCTGCCGTGGTGCGACAAGGCACGGCAGCACGGCTACGCGGCCAGCATCGCACTGCCGCTGCTGAACAGGGATGGCACGGTGTTCGGCATCCTCAACGTGTACGCCGGGGAGGTGGACGCCTTCACCGTCCATGAGATCGGCCTGCTGGAGGAGATGGCGGGGGATATGGCGTTCGGGGTGCGCACCCTGCACATCCGCCATGAACGCGACCTTGCGCTGGAACAGAACCAGCGGCAGCTGGTGCAGTTGCAGGACAGCCTGGAAGACACGGTGCGCGCGATGGCCTCCATCGTGGAGATGCGCGACCCCTATACCGCCGGACACCAGACCAGGGTGGCCGATCTGGCGATGATGATCGCCATGCAGATGAGGCTGCCCGACGATCAGGTACGTGCCATCCATCTTGCCGGGATCGTGCATGACCTCGGCAAGATCCAGATCCCGGCGGAGATCCTCAGCAAGCCGGGCAGGATCACCGATATCGAGTTCAGCCTGATCAAGATCCATCCTCAAGCGGGATATGACATCCTGAAGGGTATCGACTTCCCGTGGCCGATCGCGCAGATCGTGTTGCAACACCATGAGCGGTTCGATGGTTCGGGTTACCCGCAGGGGCTCATGGGCGGCGATATCCTGACCGAGGCGCTGGTCCTGAGCGTGGCGGACGTGGTCGAGGCGATCTCGGCGCACCGCCCGTACCGGCCGGGCCTGGGGATCGAGGTGGCGATGGAGGAGATCACCAGGAACCGCGGGATCTTTTACGAGCCGCGGGCGGTGGATGCGTGTGTGGCGTTGTTCCGCGAGCAGGGCTACGATTTCAAGCAGGTGCGGGCATGACCCGCTGAGACCGGTTCCTAGTCCTTGCCGAACAGGTCGCGGCTGTAGACCTTGTCCGCCACGTCGCGGATGTCGTCGGTGATGCGGTTGGCGACGATGACATCCGCCTCTTTCTTGAACTGCGCGAGGTCGTTCACCACTCTGGAGTGGAAGAACTCGGTCTCTTTGAGTGCAGGCTCATAGACGATGACCTCGATCCCCTTGGCCTTGATGCGCTTCATGATGCCCTGGACGCTGGACGAGCGGAAGTTGTCGGAACCGCTCTTCATGACCAGACGGTGGATGCCGACGACCCTCGGGTTGCGCCTGACGATGCTTTCCGCGATGAAATCCTTGCGCGTGGTGTTGGACTCGACGATGGCATGGATCAGGTTCTGCGGGACGTCCTGGTAGTTGGCGAGCAGCTGCTTCGTGTCCTTGGGCAGGCAATAGCCGCCGTAGCCGAACGAGGGGTTGTTGTAGTGGTCCCCGATGCGCGGGTCGAGACTCACCCCCTGGATGATCTGCCGCGTGTCGAGCCCGTGGGTGGCCGCGTAGGTGTCGAGCTCGTTGAAGTAGGCCACGCGCATCGCGAGGTAGGTGTTGGCGAACAGCTTGATCGCCTCGGCCTCGGTCGGGTCGGTGAACAGGGTGGGGATGTCCCGCCTGATCGCACCCTGCCTGAGCAGACCGGCAAAGACCTCGGCGCGCTCCGAGCGTTCGCCGACGACGATGCGCGAGGGGTGCAGGTTGTCATACAGCGCGCGGCCTTCGCGCAGGAACTCCGGCGAGAAGATCAGGTTGGCGCGATCGAACCTGGCGCGGGTCTTGACGGTGTATCCCACGGGAATGGTGGATTTGATGACCATCACCGCCTGCGGGTTGATGTCCAGGACATCCTGGATGACCGACTCGATCGAGCGGGTGTTGAAGTAATTGGTCTCCGGGTCGTAGTCCGTCGGGGTCGCGATGATGACGTAGTCCGCCCCGGTGTAGGCTTCGCGCTTGTCCAGGGTCGCCCGGAGGTCGAGCGTCCGGTGGCTCAGGTAATCCTCGATCTCGGCGTCCTCGATGGGCGACTGCCTGCGGTTGAGCATCGCGACCTTTTCGGGGACGATGTCGATCGCGACCACTTCATTGTGCTGGGCAAGCAGGACGGCGTTGGAGAGGCCCACGTAGCCGGTACCGGCGATGGTGATTTTCATGGATCGAACGTTGGTGCGCTATGGAATCAGGCGCGCATTATGCCGCAGAATGGGCGGCAGTGTCAGCGGGCTACACGTTCGCCAGCGCGCTTTCGATCTTCACATCGGCTGCGCGCGCCAGCTCCGCGAGCCGGACATCGCCGAGTATCTGCATCATCGCGGTCGGCCTGATGAATTCCAGCGAGATCCTTCCCGGCGCGATCTCGCGGATCACCGCGTTGCACGGCAGCAGGCTGGCCACATCGCTGTTCGCGGTGTAGGCCTCATACGCCAGGTTCGGGTTGCACGCGCCGAGGATCACCGTGGGGATGATGTCCTTGCCGGTCTTTTCCATGATCTTGCTGTGCATGTCGATGCGCGTGAGCACGCCGAAACCCACAGCGCCCAGCGCCCTGGTCGCGCGCTCGACGGCCTGGTCGACGGTGGCGCTGATCTCGCGCTTGAAGTTGATGGTGGTCATGACTGGTCTCCTTGCGTTGGTTGGGATGGGTGACTTGGGGATAGTGTTTGAATATTAGCAGATACTAACACACCGGTGTGCCGGACAACAGGCCCTAGATGTTTGCGGTGAGCGTATCGAGCACCGTCTGCGCGAGGTCTGGCGCGAGGCAATCCAGCTCCAGCTTTTCCGGCATGGAGCGCAGCCAGGTGAGCTGGCGCTTGGCCAGCTGGCGCGTGGCGGCGATGCCGGTCTCCAGCAGTTGCGCTTCGTCGATCCCGCCTTCGAGGTATCGCCAGGCCTGGCGGTAGCCGACGCAGCGCATCGAGGGCAGGTCGGGGTGCAGCGGGTATTCCGAGCGTAGCGCGCGCAGCTCTTCCACCAGGCCGAACTCAAGCATGGCCTTGAAGCGCACGGCGATGCGGGCATGCAACGCAGAACGGTCGGAGGGGATCAGGGCGACGGGGATGATGCGGAACGGCAGTTCATGCCGTGTCTGCCGCTTCAGGAGTTCGGACATCGGCGATCCGATGAGGCGATGGATCTCCATGGCGCGCTGGATGCGCTGCGTGTCGGCCGGATTCAGGCGCGCGGCGGTCTCCGCATCCACTTCGGCGAGCTGCCGGTGCAGGTGCGCGATGCCGTGTCGCGCGATCTCGGCGTCGAGTTCGGCGCGCACTTCCGGGTCGGCCTGCGGCAGCGCGCTCAACCCTTCACGCAGCGCCTTGAAGTACAGCATGGTGCCGCCGACCAGCAGCGGGATCCTGCCTCTCGCAGTGATGTCGTGCATCAGGCGCAGCGCATCGTGGCAGAACGCGGCGGCGGAATAGGCCCCGGTCGGGTCGATGATGTCGATCAGGTGGTGCGGCGCGCGGGCCAGCGTTGCGGCGTCCGGCTTGGCGGTGCCGATGTCCATGCCGCGATACACCAGCGCCGAATCCACGCTGATGAGCTCGACCGGCAGGCGTTGCGTGAGCTCCACCGCGACACCGGTCTTGCCGCTCGCGGTCGGCCCCATCAGGAAGATCGCCGGAGGCAGTTGGCTCATTTTCCGCGCATGAACATCCTGTCCAGTTCGGCCATGCCCAACTGGAACCAGGTCGGGCGGCCGTGGTTGCACTGGCCGGCGCGCTCGGTCTGCTCCATCTCGCGCAGCAGCGCATTCATCTCGGTGATGCTCAGGATGCGGTTGGCGCGCACCGCGCCGTGGCAGGCCAGCGTCGCGAGCAGTGCGTCGCGCCGCTCGGTGAGGGCGCGCGATGCGCCGAATTCGCGCAGTTCGCGCAGCACCTCCTGCGCCAGCGTCTCGGCCTCGGTCTGCCTGAGCAGCGCCGGCATGGCGCGCACCACGAGCCGGGTGGGCGACAGCGGCGCGATATCGAAGCCGAGCATGTCGAGCGCATCCTGTTCCGCTTCCACCGTCGCGACATCCAGTGGTTCGGCATGGAAACTCACCGGGATGAGCAGCGGCTGCGTGGCGACCTGCTGGGCGTCGAGTGCGGCTTTGAGCCGCTCGTACACGATGCGCTCGTGTGCCGCGTGCATGTCCACCACCACGAGGCCGTGCTGGTTCTGCGCGAGGATGTAGATGCCGGAGAGTTGCGCGAGGGCGAAACCGAGGGGATGTTCATCGTGGATCGAGGACCGAGGATCGAGGAGTGTGACAGCCTCAGGTTCGGTGTTCCGCTCCTCGCACCTCGCACCTCGCACCTCGGTCTGCACTTCCCACAGCCGATATGCCGCCTGCTGTTGCGCCACTCCAAGCGGCATATCTTGTTGCTGGAAACGTGAAGTGTCGTCATTCCGGCGCAGGCCGGGAAACGAGCCCTCCGGGGCGAGTTTCGAGGTACGGTCATCCGGATGATCGAATGCGCTGGATTCCGGCCTGCGCCGGAATGACGAATCGGCCCGATCGCCTTCTGCCATCGGTGCGCTGAGCGCCTCCTGCAGCGTATGGAAGATGAACTGGTGGATACCCTGGCTCTCGCGGAAACGCACTTCGCTCTTGGCCGGATGCACGTTCACGTCCACCTGTTCCGGCGGCAGGTCGAGGAACAGCACGAATGCCGGGTGGCGCTGGTGGTGCAGGATGTCCTGGTAGGCCTGCTTCAGCGCGTGGCTCGCGACCTTGTCGCGCACGAAACGGCCGTTGACGAAGAAGTATTGCGCGTCGCGCGTGCCGCGCGAGTAGGCGGGCAGTGCGGCCAGCCCTTGCAGGGACAGGTTCGCCGCGCGATGTCCCACCGGCACGGCGGCATGGCCGAACTCCCCGCCGAGCATCGCGGTGATGCGCGCGGCGAGGGGCTGCATGGACAGCTGCCAGACGGTCCTGCCGTTGTGTTGCAGCGAGAACGCGACATCGGGGCGTGACAGCGCGATGCGCTTGAAGGTTTCTTCGCAGTGGGCGAATTCGGTGGCCTCGGACTTGAGGAACTTGCGCCGTGCCGGGGTGTTGAAGTACAGCTCGCGCAGCTCCACCGTGGTGCCCGGCGCGTGGCTGGCCGGAGCGGGCGCGCCGGGCTGTCCATCCATCGCTTCGACCTTCCAGCCATGTTCGCCGGAAGCGGTGCGGCTGGTCAGCACGAGCTGCGCCACCGCCGCCATGCTCGCCAGCGCCTCGCCGCGGAAACCCATGCTGGCGACGCGCTGCAGGTCGTCCAGCGAGGCGATCTTGCTGGTCGCATGGCGCATCAGCGCCAGCGGCAATTCGTCTTTGGCGATGCCCTTGCCGTCATCGCGCACCCGCAACAGTTTGATGCCGCCGCCTTCCAGTTGCACCGCGATGTCGCTTGCGCCCGCGTCGAGGCTGTTCTCGAGCAACTCCTTGAGCGCCGAGGCCGGGCGCTCGATGACCTCGCCGGCGGCGATCTGGTTGATGAGCAGATCGGGTAACAGGTGGATGGCAGGCATGGGCAAGGGGGCAGGGTGGGGATCCGCCGCGGATTATAGCGGAGGATGAACTCACGCGATCCGCGGGATGAATGGGTGCTGCAGCGGTTCCCGGCGACCGGTCAGGCGATCCATATCCCTTCCACCCGCACCCGCAACCCGTCGTCCCGCCGGGCGGCGGCGTTGACCAGGCCAGAGTGGCGCGACTGCAGCATGCACATGCGCGGCAGGAAGAAATAGCGCCGGCCGATCTGGATCTCCTGGCGCGTGTGCCGGGCCAGGCCTTCGTAGGCGATGATGTGGTAGTGGCCGATCTCGCGGCCGCGCTCCCGCGCAGCCATCGGGCCGACGATGCACCAGACGATGACGCCGTTCAGGTAGTCCGGTTCCTCGACCACCACGCCCACATGCGTCACCGGGCAACCGGTCATCACCGGGCGCCCGTACAGGATGTCACCCTTCCGGACGGCGAGCCGCTCGACATTCAGCGGGTTGAGCGGCACGATGATCTCGCGCGGCCCCGGGTCTCCGGGGAACGGCTCCAGCACGAAGTCGTACTCGCGCCCCAGCATGTCCTTCCAGGTGATGTCCCCGTCCGCCGGGAGGATGGGGATCGGCGCACCGGCCGGATGCCCGAGGTGGATGCAGCGCCTGAGTTCCTCCGGATGCGTGGCGACGAGTTCGGCGAGTCCCGCGCAGGTCCTGAAGCCGCACTGCCCGCAGTCCTTGCCGGGGAGCCTTGCCAGGATCTCTCGCGCGCTTTCCGCCATCACTGTCCCCGGTAGAACAGGTCGGAATCCAGCGTGCGCAGCACGCCGAAATGGTGCTCCGAGCCGATCTGCCGCTTGCCGGCGCAGATGGTGCAGGTCGCCATCGGGGGGCTGCCCTTGAGCATCATCGGTTCCCTGACCTCACGCGCCCGTTCGATCCGCGCGGCGATGCGGTCGATGCCGATGCCGTGCAGCGCGTCGGTCTCCAGCACGTCGATGCCGGCGGCATCGACGATGTTGGCGCGGAACACCTCCTTTTCCGCCTGCGAGACCAGGTCGATCTTGGTGACCACCGCGATGTCCGCCAGCGTCAGCATCGCGCCGATCTTGCGCGGCAGGTTCATGCCGCTGGTCGCCTCCAGCACCACGATGCCGAGCGAGCCCTCGATATACGGCGCGCAACGCAGGCACAGGCCCGCCGTTTCCACGAGCAGTGTCTCCGCGCCTTGTTTTTCCGCCCATCTCACCGCGTCGCCGAGCACCAGCACGCCTGCATGGTCCGGGCACAGCTCGCCGGAATACACCTTTCTGGCCGGGATGCCGAACTCGGCCTGGAATAATTCATCCTCGTCGGCGAACTGCACGTCGATCTTGAGGTAGGCCAGCCGGCATCCCTTGGCCAGCAGCCTGCGGGTGACCTGGCGCAGCACCATGGTCTTGCCGCTGGTGGGCGGCCCGGCGCACATCACGAGTTTCATCCCGCCCTCCCCATGCCGGACATCCTCATAGCGACCTCAGGTTCGCAAGTTCCATGATCGTCCGCAGCTCATCCTCGATCAGCAGCTCCCCGCCGCGTATCTTGTCGCGCAGGCCGTCCATGACCCTGCCCATCTGGTCGATCCTTACGGCGATCCGCCGCTCTTCCGCCCCGGTGGTGATGACGTCCTGCATCGCGCCGCCCTTCATCACGATGCGATAGTTGGAGAGCAGCGCGATGTGCGGGTCGTGGGTGACGAAGATGAAGATCTTCTCGTACTTGCGCAGCAGTTCGAGCGCCCTGGTGCGGTCGATGCCGGCGTTCTCGATCTCGTCCAGCAGGATGATCGGCGAATTGCCGATGATCACGGCGTCGGCGATCAGCAGCGAGCGGCTCTGGCCGCCGGAGAGTTCGGTCATCGCGCTCTCGACATCGATCGGCTCGCCGGTCAACTGGTTGGCGAATTCCAGCGTGTCGTCGACCACCGACCCGGTGCGCCCGCTGTGCCGGATGTGCGCATGGGTGTCGAGGAACTTGTGGACCGGCAGGTCGGACAGGAAGCTGGTGTGCTGCGTGATCAGCGCGATCGGATTCCTGGACGGATCGTCGAGGAATTCTGTGGAAGGTACCGCGTCGTTGATCAGGACACGCCTCATGGACGGCGTGTTTTCGCTGGCGAACAGGCCGATGTCGTTGATCAGCGCGGTCTTGCCCGAGCCGGTCGGGCCGACGATGCTGAGCACGTCGCCCATCGCCAGATCGACCCGGTCGACCGGATCCCTGTTCCCGCTTCTGCCATAGCCGCCCAGAATGGAGATTTTTCTGATCGTCATCACCGATGCCTTGCGCCAGTTCGCATGTTTCCAGTATAGGTGCAATGCCCGGTCAGCGCAAAGCCGCGCCGGCGTCCATCCAGTAGCGGCGATGCGTCCTGCGATAGCGCTCCACTTCCATGCCGTGGGCATCCATCTCGACGAGGATCGCCCCGTCCTCGTCCGAGCGCAGCAGTTCCGCGCCGCTGTCGGCGTAGCGCTGCAGCACTTCTTGCTTCGGGTGGCCGAAGCGGTTGCGGTAGCCGGCGGTGAACACCGCGTAGTCCGGCAGGGTGGCGGCGACGAAATCCAGGCTCGACGAGCCCTTGCTGCCGTGATGCGGCACGACCAGCAGGCTGGTATACAGTCTGTCGGCATGCTCGCGGACCAGGCGCGTCTCCGAATCCTTCCCGATGTCGCCTGCCAGCAGCACGCTGTATTTGCCGACGCCGATGCGCAGCACACAGCTCCGGTCGTTGTCGTGCGCCTTCTTTGCGTCATTGCCATCCTGCGCAGGATGCAGCATCTCGAACCGCACGCCGTCCCAGTCCCAGCTTTCGCCATCGTGGCAGCGCCGCGCATCCGCGACCGACCGCAGCAGCGGATGCGCGGCGGGCAGCGAGGACGATATCCAGCCGACCGGCATGGCCTGCATGAGCGAGGCGGCCCCGCCGGTGTGGTCGCTGTCGTCGTGGCTGAGGACCATGCCGTCCAGTCCGGCGATGCCGAGCGCGCGCAATGCGGGGACCAGGATGCGGTTGCCGCTGTCGGCCTCGCCGGAGAAATCCGGCCCGGCGTCGTAGAGCAGCGCGTGATCGCGGGTCTGCGCGGCCACGGCCAACCCCTGCCCGACATCGAACACGATCAGGCGCAGCGCCCCCTGCGCGGGCGCTTCCGGCTTGTTCAGGAACATCGGCAACAGCAGCAGGAAGCCCAGCCAGCGCGCCGGAAAGCCGCGCGGCAGCAGGATCCACAACACGCCCAGCATCGCGGTGACGACGCTCCATGCCGGGGGCGCGTGTTGCGTCCACACCGCCTGCGGCATGGCGTTCAGCCATTCGAGGAAACGCATCGTGGCGTCCATCGCAAGATGCGCCAGCCACAGCGGCATATCGAACGGCAATGCCGCGCCGAGCAGCGTGAGCGGCACGATGACCAGGCTCACCAGCGGGATCGCGACGGCGTTGGCGATCGGCGAGACCAGCGAGACCTGCTGGAACAGGCCGAGCAGCAGCGGCGTCAGGCCGATGGCCATCGCCCATTGCACGTTGGCGTATTCGCCCAGCCAGTGACCCGGTCCGATACGATGCGCCGTGACATACAGGATGAGTGCCACCGCGCCGAACGACAGCCAGAAGCCTGCCGACATCACCGCCCACGGGTCGGGGACCAGCACGCCGAGCAGCGCGATGCCCAGTATCTGCCCGGGCGAGAAATTGCGGTTGAGCCACAGCGCGGCGGCGACCGCGCCGACCATGTACACGGTGCGCTGCGCGGGCACGGCGAAGCCGGACAGTAAGGCATAGCCGATGGCCGCCAGCAGCGCGGCCAGCGCGGCGGCCTTGCGCGCCGGCAGGGACAGGGTCAGGCGCGCGCTGCGCCGCCACAGCCAGTACGTGGCGGCAAAGGCGAGGCTGGCGAGCATGGTGATATGCAGGCCGGAGATGCTCATCAGGTGGCTGACGCCGGTGCGCGTGAACACCTGCCACTGCGCCGGCGGGATGCTGTCCTGGTCGCCGACCGCCAGCGCGACCAGGACACCGGCATGGCGCGCACCGCCGAGCGTGGCGCCGAACCTGTCGCGCACCGCTTCGCGCCATGTCTCGATGCGGTAGCCTGAACCGCCCGCCAGCGTGTCGATGCGCCGGTTGTCGCCCCTGTTGTGCACATAGCCCACCGCGCGGATGTCGCGCTCCAGCGCCCATGCCTCGAAATCGAAACCGTGCGGGTTCGCCGCGCCGTGCGGCCGCTTGAGGCGCAGCGTGAGCCGCCAGCGTTCCCCGGCCTTCAGCGCCAACGGTTTTGCCTTGTCGTCGGAATAGGTGCCGAGATAGACATGCTCCGGCACGCTGGCCTGCGGCGTGAGGATCTGCTCCACGTCGAAGGCGAAGCGCAGGCCGCGCTCGTGACGGTGCGGCAGTCCCGCGACCACGCCGACCACCTCGATGTCGCGCCCCTGCCATTCATCCGGCAGGCTCACGGCCAGGCGTTGTCCGGCCTGCCATGCGGCGTGATGGAAACCCGCTGCGCAGGCAAAGGCGGCGAGCAGCAGGACGCGCAGGGAGCGGGCGGGCAGTGCGTTGCCGCGCAAAAGGAGAATGATGAAGGGGATGACCGGCAGCAGCCAGGCCAGGGCAGGATCCGGCAACGCGGCCTGCTGTTGCAGCAGCCACACGCCCAAGGCAAAGAAGATGGCAAAGAGGAACATGGCTGGATTATTGGGGTTCCCATAATTAGCGACGACATGCGAAACCTGCTACCTCGTCATTCCGGCGCAGGCCGGAATCCAGCTTCTTTCAGGCGATGCGTTCCAATGTCTGGTCGAACAGGGACACGGGGTCTTCCAGCGGTTCGAGATGGGTCGTCACATGGGCGCGGGGGACTGCGCGCGCGATGTCGGCCTCGATGCGCTCCAGCCAGTCATGGCCCTGCTGCACCGTCCAGGCGCCGGGCACCAGCACATGCAGCGTGACGAAGGCGCGCATGCCGGCCTGCCGGGTACGCAGGGCGTGGAAGTCCAGCCCCTGCCTGCGATAATCTTCCAGCACGGCTTCGATCGCCTCGATCTGTTCCTCGGGGATCGACTCGTCCATCAGGCCCGAGGCGGAACGCTGCAGCAGTCGCCAGCCGGTCCACACGATATTTGCGGCCACCAGGAGGGCGATCACCGGGTCGAGCCACAGCCAGCCGGTCAGCCATACCAGCCCGACGCCGGCGATCACGCCGGCGGAGGTCCACACGTCGGTGAACAGGTGGTGCGCGTCCGCTTCCAGGATGATGGAGTTGTGCCTGCGCCCCACGTCCATCAGGATGCGTGCGGTGGCGAGATTGATCAGCGAGGCCGCCACCGACACGCCCAGCCCGATGCCGACCGACTCGATCGCTTGCGGATGGAGCAGGCGTTCGATTGCCGCATAGCCGATGCTGGCGGCGGCGACCAGGATGAGAAAGCCCTCGAAGGCGCTGGAGAAGTATTCCGCCTTGCCGTGCCCGTGCGCATGGGTGTCGTCTTCGGGCGTTTCCGCCAGCGACAGCATGGCCAGCGCCATCAGTGCTCCCGCCAGGTTGACGAAGGATTCGAGCGCATCGGAAAGCAAACCCACCGAGCCGGTCAGCCACCAGGCCGCGCCCTTGAGCAGGATGGTGGAGAGCGCGGCAGCGATGGAAAGGTAAGCGTAGCGCTTCAGCGAGGTGGATAGCATGTCCGGCTGTCGATGGGGCTGGTGGTTCGCGCATTATTCCATAATTTGGCAGGCCGGTACTTTTATGGGATTGCGCGCGCGGAGCGGCTGGTAGAATGAAGCCATGCGAAAATTCTTCCGTCGCTTCCTGCCGCACCATGAAACGGTGAGGAGCCATCGCTGGCTCAAGCCGTTCGGCGGCTGGCTGCACCATCCCAACCTGTGGCACCTGCACCGCCGCTCGGTGGCGGGCGGCGTGGCGATCGGCCTGTTCTGCGGCCTGATCCCGGGACCGTTGCAGATGGTTTCCGCCGCGCTGCTGGCGGTGCTGCTGCGTGTCAACCTGCCGGTGGCGGCGTTCACCACGCTTTATACCAACCCGTTCACCCTTGTGCCGCTGTATGTACTGGCCTACGAGCTCGGCGCGTGGGTGAGCGGCACGCGCAACGGCACCGGGGCGGTGCAGCCGTCGTTCCCGGAACTGCACTGGCATGACTGGCCGGGCGAGCTGTGGAACTGGCTGGCGCTGCTCGGTGAGCCGCTGCTGGTGGGCCTGCCGCTGCTCGCCGCGAGCCTGGCGATCGCCGGATATCTCGCGGTGCGTGCGGCATGGCGCGTGGCGGTGTTGTGGAAATGGCGCGCCAGGGAGCGGCGGTACGCCGGCAGGCAGGGATGAGCATGGCTTACACGAGGGCGACATTCGATCTGCGGGAACTGCTGGAAACGGTGCGGCGACATTCGATCTGCGGGAACTGCTGGAAACGGTGCCTGCGCTACGGGCTCCCCCGATACCAGCCCGCTCGCTACGATTCCTGCCGTCATGTATAGTTGCCGCAAAGGAGGTATAGCCATGGATTTGATCGATAAAATACTCGGTCCGAAATCAAAGTACGACAAGAGCCTGCCCTATACCTACGAGGCGAGGGTGCGCCTGTTCGAGGGGAGCGGGGAATACAACTCCTACTTTGCGGACACGATCTGCGGTCTGGTGGAATACCTGCACAAGAACGGCATCGGTCCCGACGAGGTGCAGGTCATCGAGGTCTACCAGGAACAGGAATTTCCGATCGACGCGAAGCGTTTCACCTCGTCCGACGGGCAGTGGCTCTTCAGGCCGGACATCTGCCGCGCATTCGAGGATCATTACAAGGGATACATCCACCCGGACAGCTGCTCGTTCGATGACAGGGACCGCAAGGGCAGCGGCCCCTGACGGGTTACGGGAGGTTGTTCCCGGCACGGCGGCCGGTGTTTGCCGGTATCGCCGGAGTAGGGGACTACGGGCTCACTCCGCCATGGGTTGCGGCCGCGAGATTCCGAAGCCCTGGGCGAAATCGGTGCCGATCTCTCTCAGCTTCAGGATGGTCTCCTCGTTCTCCACCAGCTCCGCGACGGTTTCCACGCCGATCTTCTTCGCCACCCGGTTGATGGCCGTTACCCTGGCGAGGTAGACGGGATCGCGAAGCATATCGAAGATGATACTGCCGTCTATCTTCAGGAAGTCCACCTGGAAGCCACGGATCAGGTCGAACAGGACCTGGTCCCGGCCAAAGCCGCTTAACGCAACGCGACAGCCGTGCTGCCTGACCTGCCGCACGAATCCGGCGACCGCCGGAGCCCTCAGGGCGAGCTCAGAGCATGCTACCTCGAAGCACAGGGCTGCACCGGGTACGCCATGTTCCAGCAGTGTCAATTGCAGGAATTCCGGGAAGCCGGGGTCGTCAATCGTCGCGCCGGACACGTTGATGAAGAACATCGAGCCGTTCCGCTTTGCGTCTGCCGGTGCCTTGCGCGAGATACATTCGGTGACATGCTGCACGACCCAGCGGTCCAGATGCGGCATGAGGCCGTATTTCTCGGCAAGCGGGAAGAACGCTCCCGGCGGCATCATGCCCTCTTCTTCTTCCATCAGCCGTACCAGGATCTCATGGTGTCCGGCCTTGCCGGAATCAACTGCCAGGGGGGTGATCAGCTGGCAGAACAGGCGGAACTCGTCCTTCCCGATTGCCGCCATGATCCGGCTGCCCGCATCCTTGTGACCGGTGACTTGTTCAGACAGGGAGTCGATGAACATGTTCTGGTTGTCGGGTGTTCCGTCCCGGGTGGAGGCCGGCATAACGGTGCTGTTGCCGGTTCGCTCCGGGTTTGCGGGTTCGCGGGGCGGCAGGCGCACATCATCGGGCCCGGTGATGTCCCTGATCAGCATATAGAAACCGGTGACCTTGCCATTCTCGTCAAGTTGCGGGAGATGATCGACGGACAACCGGTAGACCGCGCCATCCGGCATTTCCTGCATCCGCTCATAATGCGCGGAGCGCCCATCCAGGGATTGGCGGACTGCCGCTGCCGTTTCCTGGTAGACCCTGGCACCCAGCACCTCGCGCATGTGCCGGCCATGGATCTGTTCCGGCCGCAGGTGCAGCCAGCTCCTGAATGCCCGGTTGTGATATTGGCAGCGCCCCTCGGTATCGATGAGCGCGACCATGCTCGGCAAGACCTCGTCGATCAGGCGCAACCTCGATCTGCCGGCGG
>JBGARW010000041.1:0-15609 GCA_044230015.1 Gallionella sp.
CCGAAGACCATCAGCGCCGGCGGGCGCTGCGTGTTCGGCTCGACCGTGGTGCTGGAAGACATCAACAACGGCGATGTCGTCACCTACCAGATCGTCGGCGACGACGAGGCGAACATCCGCGAGCGCAAGATCTCCATCAGCTCGCCGATCGCGCGCGCGCTGATCGGCAAGATGAGCGGTGACATCGCCGAGGTGCAGGCGCCGAGCGGGGTGCGGGAATATGAGGTGGTGGACGTCCAGTACATCTGAAGGTCCGGGATCTCGTCGCCATGCGTTGTTGCACTCAAGAAATCCTGCTCACGCACAGCGCATGCGGCACGGCAATTTCTTCCGCACGTCTGGCGGAACGACCAGCCATTTGACCAGGCCGGCAAAAGATGCTGGCAAGTCATTGGTTATAGCCTGGCCTGGAAACTTTGAATCTTCGGGTGATGAACGTTTTAAGTACGACTGCCCAGTTGCTTCTTGGTCAGCGGTTTTTTCCCCTTGTGGCGCGGCATCTTCTTGATCTCGATCTTGTGCGCCTCCGGATTGGGCTGGTAGACCACCAGGATCTTGCCGATATGTTGTACCGGAGCGGCATTCAACCTGGCACATATCTCCGCCAGTATGGTTTCGCGTTGCGCCCGTTCCGCCATGACCCGGATCTTGATGAGTTCGTGGATCTTCAGGCTCGCCGCGATCTCCTTCAACACCGTTTCGGTCAGGCCTGCATTGCCTATCATCACCGTCGGGTTCAGGGCATGGGCACGGCCTTTCAGGGCAAGGCGTTCGGATACGGTAAGGGATAACATATGGGCCTTCTTGAGCAAGGCATGGATTCTAAACGATGAAGCCAAGCAAAACCAGCAAACAATGGATGCGCGAGCATATCAACGACCCTTTCGTGCAGCTTGCGCAGAAGGAAGGCCGCCGCTCGCGCGCCGCCTACAAGCTGCTGGAGATCGACGCCAGGGACCACCTGCTCAGGCCCGGCACGGTGGTGGTGGATCTGGGCGCGACGCCGGGCGGCTGGTCGCAGGTGGCGGCGGGAAAGGTCGGGCGCGGCGGCAAGATCATCGCGCTGGATCTGTTGCCGCTCGATCCGCTGACCGGAGTGGAATTCATCCAGGGCGATTTCCGCGACGCTGCCGTGCTGGAGCAACTGGAAGGCCTGCTGCAAGGCAAGCCGGTCGATCTGGTGATTTCCGACATGGCTCCCAATATCTGCGGTGTAGCGTCGGCCGATCAGGCGCGCGCCATGCATCTTGCGGAACTGGCCATGGAATTCGCACTCGAACACCTGGGACCGGGAGGCAGCTTCCTCGTCAAGGTGTTCCAGGGCGGGGGCTTCGAGGATTTTCACCGGCTGATGCGCAGCCGTTTCGGCAAAGTGGCCACGCGCAAACCCAAGGCATCGCGCGACCGGAGCAGCGAGTTGTATCTGTTGGCCACCGGGAAACTTGAGTAATCGGTTAATCCATAGTCTAATGGCCCTGCATGGCAACTGCAGTGTGCCGCTTAAGGAGCTATCTTGAATAACATGTTCAAAAGTATTGCAATCTGGCTGGTCGTGGCCCTGGTGCTGATGACCGTTTTCAACCAGTTCAACGGCCGCCAGCAACAGTCCCCGCAGACGCAGCTCGACTATTCGCAATTCCTCGAGGAAGTGAAGCAGGGGCATATCACCAAGGTGACCATCGAGGGGCGCATCCTGAAGGCGACGACCGCCGACGGCAACCGCATCACCAGCTACGCGCCGAGCGACCTGTGGATGGTCTCCGACCTGCTCAAGAACGGCGTGAAGATCGAAGCCAAGCCGGAGGAAGAACCCTCCTTCCTGATGAACATCTTCGTCTCATGGTTCCCGATGATCCTGCTGATCGGCGTTTGGATATTCTTCATGCGCCAGATGCAGGGCGGCGGCAAGGGCGGCGCGTTCTCGTTCGGCAAGTCGCGCGCGCGCATGCTGGACGAGAACAAGGAGCGCGTGACCTTCGCCGACGTGGCGGGCTGCGACGAGGCCAAGGAGGAAGTGTCCGAACTGGTCGACTTCCTGCGCGACCCGTCCAAGTTCCAGAACCTCGGCGGGCGCATCCCGCGCGGCGTGCTGCTGGTCGGCAGCCCCGGCACCGGCAAGACGCTGCTGGCCAAGGCTATCGCCGGCGAGGCCAAGGTGCCGTTCTTCTCGATCTCCGGTTCCGACTTCGTGGAGATGTTCGTCGGCGTCGGCGCGGCGCGCGTGCGCGACATGTTCGAGCAGGCCAAGAAACATTCCCCGTGCATCGTGTTCATCGACGAGATCGACGCGGTCGGCCGCCAGCGCGGCGCGGGTCTCGGCGGCGGCAACGACGAGCGCGAGCAGACTCTGAACGCGCTGCTGGTGGAGATGGACGGCTTCGAGGGCGCTTCCGGCGTGATCGTGATCGCCGCGACCAACCGCCCGGACGTGCTCGACCCGGCGCTGTTGCGTCCCGGGCGTTTCGACCGCCAGGTCGTGGTGCCGCTGCCGGACATCCGGGGCCGCGAACAGATCCTGATGGTGCACATGCGCAAGGTACCGGTTGCATCAGATGTGAAGGCCGACATCCTGGCGCGCGGCACACCGGGCATGTCCGGTGCCGACCTCGCCAACCTGGTGAACGAGGCGGCGCTGTTCGCTGCGCGGCGCAACAAGCGTTTCGTCGACATGGACGATTTCGAGGCCGCCAAGGACAAGATCATGATGGGCGCGGAACGCCGCTCGATGGTGATGCCCGAGGAAGAGCGCCGCAACACCGCCTATCATGAGTCCGGCCATGCGGTGGTCGCCAGGCTGATGCCCAAGACCGACCCGGTGCACAAGGTCACCATCATCCCGCGCGGCCGCGCGCTGGGCCTGACCATGCAACTGCCCGCAGAAGACCGCTACAGCATGGACAAGGAACGCATCCTGTCCACCATCGCGGTATTGTTCGGCGGCCGCATCGCCGAGGAGATATTCATGCACCAGATGACCACCGGCGCGTCCAACGATTTCGAGCGGGCCACCGACATGGCGCGCAAGATGGTCACCCAGTGGGGCATGTCCGAGGCGCTGGGAACGATGGTATATGCAGAAAACGAGGGCGAGGTGTTCCTGGGGCGCTCGGTGACCACGCACAAGAACATCTCCGAGGCGACCATGCAGCAGGTGGACGCCGAGATCCGCCGCATCATCGACCAGCAGTACGCGCTGGCGCGCCGTCTGATCGAGGAGAACCGCGACAAGCTCGAAACCATGGCCAAGGCCCTGCTGGAATGGGAAACCATCGACACCGAGCAGGTGAACGACATCATGGCCGGCAGACCGCCGCGCCCGCCCAAGCCGAGCCAGAGCGCCCAGACACCGCAACCGCCGCAGGATACCGCACCGACCGCGCCGGCCACCACACCGACGCAACCGGCACAGGAAACCTGAGGCAGGATTCAGGTATCGGGATTCAGGATTCAAGGGCGCCTCCTTGATGCTGAATCCTGAATCCTGAGTCCCGATCCATGCATGTTCCTCCACTGCGGTCAATTCCAGCTCGATCTCTCCCGCCCTCTCGTGATGGGCATCGTCAACGTCACGCCCGATTCGTTCTCGGACGGCGGGCGGCATCTGCAGCGTGATGCTGCCGTCGCTCATGCGCGGCGACTCATGGCCGAGGGTGCGGACATCATCGACATCGGCGGCGAATCCACCCGTCCCGGTGCGCAACCGGTCGGCGTGCAGGAAGAGCTGGATCGCGTGCTGCCCATCATCGAGTGTCTGCACGGCGCACCGGTACCGGTCTCGATAGACACCTGCAAGCCGCAGGTGATGCAGGCGGCGATCGCCACCGGTGTACAGATGGTCAATGACATCAACGCATTGCAGGATGCTGCTGCGATGAATGCAGTCGCCGCCAGCGATGCCGCGGTATGCCTGATGCACAAGCAGGGCGATCCGCAGACCATGCAGCAACAGCCGCATTACGAGGATGCCATCGCCGAGGTCGACGGGTTCCTGCGCGGGCGCATCGCCGCCGTTGAGGCGGCTGGAATAGCGCGCGCGCGCATCGTCATCGACCCGGGCTTTTGCTTTGGCAAGACGCTGGCGCATAATCTAGACCTGCTGCGCCACCTGGGCAGGCTGCGCGAATCAGGAGTGCCGGTCCTGGCCGGCCTGTCGCGCAAGTCGATGCTCGGTGCGCTCACCGGGCAGGACGTGAACCACCGCGTACCCGCCAGCGTCGCGGCGGCGATGATCGCGGTGCAGCGCGGAGCATCCATCGTGCGCGTGCATGACGTGCGCGAAACGGTGGATGCGCTGAAGATCTGGAATGCGGTAAACGAGGGATGAGATGAGCAGAAAATATTTCGGTACCGACGGTGTGCGCGGGCGCGTGGGCGAGCACCCCATCACGCCGCAATTCGTGATGCATCTGGGCTATGCGGCAGGCAAGGTGCTGGCAGGCGCCAGCGATATGCACGCCGAACGCCCCGGCGTGCTGATCGGCAAGGACACGCGCATCTCCGGTTACATGCTGGAATCCGCACTCGAAGCCGGGCTCATCGCGGCGGGCATCGATGTGTATCTCGCCGGCCCGGTGCCGACCCCGGCGGTCGCCTACCTGACCCGCGCGCTGCGCCTGCAGGCCGGCATCGTGATCTCCGCCTCGCACAATCCCTTCGATGACAACGGCATCAAGTTCTTCTCCGGAAGCGGAGCGAAGCTGCCCGACGAGACCGAGCACGCCATCGAAACGGAGCTGGACAACCCGATGCAGACCAACGCCTCGGAGAACCTCGGCAAGGCGCGGCGCATCGACGATGCGGCCGGACGCTACATCGAGTTCTGCAAGAGCACCTTCCCGGCCGAGATGAACCTGCGCGGCCTGAAGATCGTCGTGGACAGCGCGCACGGCGCGGCCTACCACATCGCACGCCATGTGTTCCACGAACTCGGTGCGGAAGTCGTCGCCATCGGCGCCGAGCCGGACGGCAGGAACATCAACGACGGCTACGGCGCGACCAAGCCCGCCAACCTGCAAAAAGCCGTGGTCGAACACCGGGCCGACCTCGGCATCGCGCTGGACGGCGACGGCGACCGCCTCATCATGACCGACGGCGCGGGCAAGCTCTACGACGGCGACCAGTTGCTGTATGTCATCGCCAGACACCATCAGGCACTGGGCACGTTGCACGGCGGCGTGGTGGGCACGCTGATGACCAACCTCGCCTTCGAGCACGCGATGCAGAAGCTCGGCATCCCCTTCCAGCGCGCCAGGGTCGGCGACCGCTATGTGATGGAACTGTTGCAACAGAACAACTGGCAACTCGGCGGGGAGAACTCCGGCCACCTCATCTGCCTCGACAAACACAGCACCGGCGACGGCATCGTTTCGGCGCTGCAGGTGTTGCACGCGCTGCGCGCCAACCGCCAGACCCTCGCCGAAGCCGCAGCCGACCTGCACATGTATCCGCAGGTGCTGATCAACGTAAGGGTGACCGGCAAAGCGGCCTGCCTGCTTGAGCTCCAGCCGGTCAAAAACGCCGTGGCGGAAGCCGAGCGCACGCTGGATGGCAAGGGCCGCGTCCTGCTGCGGCCTTCCGGCACCGAGCCGCTGTTGCGGGTGATGGTGGAGGGGGAGGACCGGCTGCTGGTCGAGCAGTCCGCCCAGCGCATCGCCGAAGCGGTCCGCACCGCCGCGGTTTAACTGATCTTCGCCAGAATCTGCCGACAGCCTTCCAGGTTGTCCGGCCGCCAGTGCGCAACCGCCCAACCCAGCACTTCACCGACACTGCCCTGCCGTAACTCAGCGGGCGGTTGCTGCCTTAAGAATTCCAGCACGGCGATCAGCGTCGCGACCGTATCGTCCGCCGCGATGGCGGGCGCGAGCGTCTGCTTGCTGAGCTTCTCACCCCGCGCGTTCACCGCGATGGGCAGGTGCATGTAGGCCGGAGTGGCGAAGCCGAGCAGGCGTTGCAGGTAGATCTGGCGCGGCGTGGAATGCAGCAGATCGGCGCCGCGCACCACGTGGGTGATGTCCTGGAACGCATCGTCCACCACCACCGCGAGCTGGTAGGCGAACAGGCTATCGGCGCGCTTCACGACAAAATCGCCGATCTCGCTTTCGAGGTGCTGGCTTATGTGCCCTTGGAGGTAGTCATCGAATCCGATGTGCCCCCTTTCCCCTGCTACAAGGGGTGAGGAGAAAAGGTCGGTGCGCACCCGCCACGCCCTGCCCTCGCGCCCGGCCGGGATACCGTTGCGGCAGGTGCCCGGATAGACCGGGCCGTCTATGCCGTGCAGCGCCGAGTCGGCGATCTCGCGGCGCGTGCAGGCGCAGGGATAGGCCGCGCCGCTGTCTTTCAATCGTTGCAGGGCTTCCTCGTAGGCGGCGCTGCGCCGGCTCTGGAAGATGATCTCCCCGTCCCAGTGCAGGCCGAAGGCTTCGAGCGTGTGCAGGATATCCTCCGCCGCGCCCGGCACGCAGCGTGGCGTATCGAGGTCTTCCATGCGCACCAGCCAGATGCCGTGATGGTGTCTTGCATCGAGACAGCTGCCGACCGCGGCAGCGAGGGAGCCGAAGTGCAGGGGGCCGGTAGGAGAGGGAGCGAAACGTCCCCGATAGATAGCAGAAGTTGGCATTCAGGTTGTGACGGGTAGCCCGGATGAAGCGTAGCGGAATCCGGGAGATTTCCCGGATCTCATTTCATTCCATCCGGGCTACGCTTGCTATATTGATTACGATTGAAAGGCTTTGCACAACGTAGCGAGCGCAGTAGTTGTGCAAATGCCTTTTAGGCAGGGACAACTTCTTCCGCAAACTCCAGCCCTACCTTGCCGTCCTTCACGTCCACGGTGACCTTGCCGCCGTTCGCCAGCCTGCCGAACAGCAGTTCGTCGGCCAGCGCGGAGCGGATGGTGTCCTGGATGAGGCGCGCCATCGGGCGGGCGCCCATCTTCGGGTCGAAGCCGTGCTCGGCGAGGTGATCCTTGAGCGCATCGGTGAACACGACCTCCACCTTCTTCTCGTGTAACTGTTCCTCGAGCTGCATGAGGAACTTGTCCACCACGCGCAGGATGACCTCCTTGTCCAGCGGCGCGAATGAGACGATGGCATCGAGGCGGTTGCGGAACTCCGGCGTGAACAGGCGCTTGATGTCGGCCATCTCGTCACCGGCCGTCTCGGTCTTGGTGAAGCCGATCTGCACCTTGTTGAGCGCCTCCGCGCCCGCGTTGGTGGTCATCACGATCACCACGTTGCGGAAATCGGCCTTGCGCCCGTTGTTGTCGGTCAGCGTGCCGTGGTCCATCACCTGCAGCAGGATGTTGAAGATGTCCGGGTGCGCCTTCTCGATCTCGTCGAGCAGCAGCACGCAGTGCGGCTGCTTGGTGATCGCCTCGGTGAGCAGACCGCCCTGGTCGAAGCCGACATAGCCGGGCGGCGCGCCGATCAGGCGCGACACGGCGTGGCGCTCCATGTATTCGGACATGTCGAAGCGGTGCAGCGGCATGCCCAGCGCGTAGGCCAGCTGGCGCGCGACTTCGGTCTTGCCGACCCCGGTCGGGCCGGAGAACAGGAAGCTGCCGATCGGTTTCTGCGGGTTGCCGAGGCCGCTGCGCGACATCTTGATCGCGGTGGCGAGCGCGTCGATCGCCTTGTTCTGGCCGAACACCACCGCCTTCAGGTCGCGGTCGAGCGTCTTCAGCGCGTTGCGGTCGTCGGAGGAGACGCTGCGCGGCGGGATGCGCGCGATCCTGGAAACGATCTCCTCGATCTCGTGCTTGCCGATGATCTTCTTCTGCCGCGACTTCGGCAGGATACGCTGCGCGGCGCCCGCCTCGTCCAGCACGTCGATGGCCTTGTCCGGCAGGTGGCGGTCGTTGATGAAGCGCGCGGAAAGCTCCGCCGCGCTGGTCAGTGCCGCCGCGCTGTACTTGACGCTGTGGTGCTCCTCGAAACGCGAGCGCAGGCCGCGCAGGATCGCGATGGTCTGCTCCACCGACGGCTCCGGCACATCGATCTTCTGGAAGCGGCGCGACAGGGCATGGTCTTTCTCGAATACGCCGCGGTATTCCTGGTAGGTGGTCGCGCCGATGCACTTCAATTGCCCGTTCGACAATGCCGGTTTGAGCAGGTTGGAGGCATCCATCGTGCCGCCGGAGGCCGCGCCCGCGCCGATCAGGGTATGTATCTCGTCGATGAACAGGATCGCGCTGGGCGTATCGCCCAATTCCTTCAGAACCGCCTTGAGGCGCTGTTCGAAGTCGCCGCGATACTTGGTGCCCGCCAGCAATGCGCCCATGTCCAGCGAGAAGACGCGCGCGCCCTTGAGGATCTCCGGCACGTCCTCCTCGACGATGCGCCGTGCCAGGCCCTCGGCGATCGCCGTCTTGCCGACACCTGCCTCGCCGACCAGCAGCGGATTGTTCTTGCGGCGGCGGCACAATGTCTGGATCACGCGCTCCAGCTCGAGTTCGCGCCCGATGAGCGGGTCGATCTTGCCGGCCAGCGCCTGCGCGTTGAGGTCCAGCGTGTAATTCTTCAGCACGCCCTCATCGCCGGCCTGCTGTTCTGCCTCGGTATCGCCGTGCGGCTGGGCGGTGCCGCCGGTCTCGTTCTTGGCGATGCCGTGCACGATGTAGTTCACCACGTCAAGGCGGTTGACGCCGCGCTCCGTGAGGAAATGCACCGCATGGGAATCCTTCTCGCCGAACAGCGCGGCGAGGATGTTCGCGCCGGACACCTCCTTCTTCTGCGTGGATTGCACATGCAATATCGCGCGCTGGATGACGCGCTGGAAGCCGACGGTGGGTTGCGTATCCACATCCTCCTCGCCCGCGATGGTCGGCGTATTCTTGTCGACGAACGCAATCACGACCTGGCGCAGCTCGTCGATGTCCACGCCGCAGGAACGCAGCACCTGCGCGGCAGAGGCATTGTCCAGCATCGCGAGCAGCAGGTGCTCGACGGTGATGAGCTCGTGGCGTTTCTGGCGGGCCTCGACGAACGCCATGTGCAAACTGACTTCCAGCTCCTGCGCGATCATTTCACATTCCCTCCATACCGCATCGTAGTGGATGCCCGTGCTGTTTTGCAAATGCCGATACCTGGGCAACCTTGGTTTCGGCAACATCCAGCGAATACACCCCGCATACCGCCGAGCCCTCATTGTGTATTTTGAGCATGGTTTGCAGCGCGCGTTCACGGTTCATCGCAAAAAACCGCTGCAACACCTCGATCACGAAATCCATCGTCGTGTAATCGTCATTGAACAGGACCACCCTGTACATGCGCGGCGGCTTCGTTCTGGCGCGTTCCGGCGCAAGCACCGGACTGTTCTGCTGTTTGATTGCCATGGTCCTCGACGGGTATCCCGACACCTTTTCCTGACGATATATTTGATGATTAACCGTGCTTTTTCAAGCATGGCGAAAAAATATTTTATAAATCCCCTTGACGATATCAACTAAACAAGAGTAAAAAGCGCGCTGGTGTTTGATTCAAAGTATCTGCAGTACTGGTTTTGCCGTGTGCGATCTTATGATTCAAACAGTTTCGCGGGGGATTTCCCCGTTTTTTTAGTAAGGAAGTAAACACATGGCAACTGGTACAGTCAAATGGTTCAACGATGCAAAGGGTTTTGGTTTCATCACTCCCGATGATGGCAGCGAAGACCTGTTCGCGCACTTTTCCGCAATCAACATGAGCGGCTTCAAATCACTCAAGGAAGGCCAGAAGGTCAGCTTTGAAGTGGTGCAGGGCCCCAAAGGCAAGCAAGCTTCCAACATCCAGGCCGCCTAAACAGCGGTTTTCTTGTTGCAATGAAAAAGCCCGGTGCGTAAGCGCCGGGCTTTTTTCATACGCCTCCGGGAATCTTGGCGGACGGCTCCGGGGCGTGGAAGGCCGGGTACGGCAGGATGTCCTCAAAGCCTCCCCGGTGCGACCAAGGCTTCCGTCTTTTCCACGATCCCGCCGCGCTTCAGCATGGAAAGATACTTTGCCTCATTGAGCGACGTGACCTTTGACAGGTAAGCGATGTTCTTCTCGATGGACTCCAGGTAATAGTTGTTCTCGACGCCAAACCGGTCCCTGAAATGGAATGCCAGCCTGGTATAGATGCCGCCAAGCTCGCCATCGAGCTTTTGCCGGGTGACCTCGTAGAAGCTCTGGGTCTTGCACAAGAGGTCGCGGATGTTCTGGAAGCTCCCGAAATGCGCCTCCTCGAATTCCAGATAGAGGAACAGCAGCTTCTCCAGGTAGGTGCGGTCGGCCATTTGCCCGGTCAGATCGGCGGTGCTGACGATCTGCCCGAGCAGGCGCACGCGTTCGCCGGGAAAGACGATCGCGGACATGGCCAGCCCCGGATCGGTGCAAAGGATCATGGATTCCAGGGGCGCCGCCAATCCGGGCGGCAGGTTCCGGTCGGCAATGTAGCGCCGCATGAATTCGATCCCCCGGCTGACATGGGTTTGCATGTACTGCGCACCGGTGCCGGCCTCCTCGCCTTCCAGCTGCGCGTAGCCGATATCATGCATCAGGGCTGCCATCATAATCAGGGTCATCTCTTCGTCTTCCAGGCGGGTACCCGAAATATGCACGCCATGCATCAGCCTCACGGCGCACATGAACACATCCAGCGTGTGGTGCAGGTCGTGGTACAGCGTCCTGATAGGGCAATAGCCGGGATACTCGCCGCGGAACAGGCGAACCACGTCATCGAAGGCGGTCCGGGCGATGCGGAAGTCGAATGCGGGGCTGATGCGCCCGATGATCCCGGCCGCCTTCGGCCAAACCTCTTCCGGGTTGCCGTTGGCGAAGAGATCGTTGATCTCGGCGGGGGTCGGGGTGCTTTTCATTCGGTCCTCGGTGGAAGGCGGCCGGGCAATCAGGATCGGCTCAGTCGCCTGCCGGCCTGATGAAGTGCTCGCGGTAGTGGCGCAGCTCCTCTATCGATTCGTAGATATCGGCAAGGGCTTCGTGCTTGCCGTGCTTCTTCATGCTCTGCAAGACCTGCGGCTTCCAGCGCCTGGCGAGCTCCTTGATGGTGCTCACGTCCAGGTTGCGGTAATGGAAGTAGTCCTCGAGCTTCGGCATCCAGCGCGCCAGGAAGCGGCGGTCCTGGCAGATCGAGTTGCCGCACATCGGCGATGTCTTGGCCGGCACGTATTCCCTGAGGAATTCCAGCATCCGCGCCTCGACCGTCGCCTCGTCCAGCGCGGAGGCTTTCACCTTGTCGATCAGGCCGGACTTGCCGTGGGTGGACTTATTCCAGGCATCCATGCCGTCCAGCACCTCGTCCGGCTGGTGAACCACCAGCACCGGCGCCTCGGCGATGGTCTCCAGATTGGCGTCGGTGATCACCAGCGCGACCTCGATCACGCGATCGGTATCCGGGGCCAGGCCGGTCATCTCCATGTCTATCCAGATAAGGTGGTTCTGGTTCTGTGCCATAATTCGCGCGTCTTGAACGTGAACGGTAAGGCGCATATTGTGTCACAAGCGCACCTCTCGCGAAAACTGAATTCATACCCCATGACCGCAGCACAATTCACCCTGATCTTCGTCGCCGCGCTGGCAGCCACCTCGCTTGCCAGGCTGTGGCTGGCGCGGCGCCACCTGGCACACATCGCCGCGCATCGCGGCGCGGTGCCGGAGGCGTTCCGCGAAAAGGTCACGCTGGCCGACCACCAGAGAGCCGCGGATTACACTTCCGCCAAGACCCGTTTCGCCATGCTCGGCACCCTGTTCGATGCCGCGCTGCTGCTGGCCTTCACGCTGGGCGGCGGCATCCAGTCCATCGCCGGCCTGTGCAACAACTGGTTCGACGCGCCGCTCGCGCAGGGCGTGGCGACCATCGCCGCGGTGCTGTTGCTCTCGTCGCTGCTGGAAACCCCGTTCAGCCTGTACCGCACCTTCGTCATCGAGGCGCGTTTCGGCTTCAACAAGATGACCCCGAGGCTGTATCTGGCCGACGCGCTGAAAAACCTGCTGCTCGGCGCTGCCCTCGGCCTGCCGCTGCTGTCCGGCATGCTGTGGCTGATGGAGCGCATGGGCGAACACTGGTGGCTGTACGCGTGGCTGGCATGGATGGCGTTCAACCTGCTCATCCTGTTCATCTACCCGACGTTCATCGCGCCGCTTTTCAACAAGTTCACGCCGCTACAGGACGAGGCGATGAAGACGCGCATCTCCGCCCTGCTCGGCAGATGCGGCTTCACCGCCAGCGGCCTGTTCGTGATGGACGGCTCGAAGCGCACCGCACACGGCAACGCCTACTTCACCGGCTTCGGCAGGACCAAGCGCATCGTGTTCTTCGACACGCTGCTGGAACGCCTGAACGGCGGCGAGATCGAGGCGGTGCTGGCGCACGAGCTGGGCCACTTCAAGCGCCGCCACGTGCTGAAGCGCATCGTGATGACCTTTGCCATGAGCCTGGGATTCCTCTGGCTGCTCGGCCAGTTGATGCAGACCGCGTGGTTCTACCAGGGGCTGGGTGTGGACACCCCCTCCACCGCCCTCGCGCTGTTGCTGTTCTTCATGATCCTGCCGCTGTTCAGCTTCCTGCTGCAGCCGCTGCTGTCGGCCTGGTCGCGCAAGCACGAGTTCGAGGCCGACGCCTACGCCGCCGGGCAGACCGCCGCAACCGACCTGGTGAACGCGCTGGTCAGGCTGTACCAGGACAACGCCGCCACGCTCACCCCGGACCCGCTGTATTCTGCGTTCCACGATTCGCATCCGCCGGCCATGGTGCGCATCGCCCGCCTGCAGGCTCGATAAGGAGGACATCATGAGACCGACCATTGCCCTGGTTCTGCTGTTTGCCGCAGCGAACGCCTCGGCGAATCCCTTTCCCGGCGGCGACGCAAAGACCGGGCAAAGATTGTTCGAGCAGCACAGATGCAACGGCTGCCATGTGAAACTGGTGGGCGGCGATGGCAGCGCCATCTTCACCCGCGCCGACAGCAAGGTGCGCGATGCGGCGGGACTCCTTGGGCAAATGGACGCCTGCAGCGGCAACATCGGCGCAGCCCTGACATCGCAGGACAGGCAGCATCTCGGCGCGTACCTCAACCGCTATTACAACCTGAGATAAGGGAGGACTGCGATGGGCGACGTGTGTGACCTGACCAGCAAGCGCTGCAAGCCCTGCGAGGGCGGCATGCCGCCGCTTTCGCAGCCGGAAGTCGACCGCCTGATGCAGCAGCTGGAAGGCTGGCGCCAATACGGCAACCTGATCGGCAAGACCTACCGGTTCGAAAATCACTACCAGGTCATCGCGTTCGTGAACGCCGTCGCCTGGATGACGCACCGCGAAGACCACCACCCCAACCTCACCGTCACCTACGACAGTTGCCAGGTGGAATATTCCACCCATGCCATCCGGGGGCTGTCGGAGAACGATTTCATCTGCGCCGCGAAAGTGGACGCGCTGTTCCGGCCTTGAGAACCACGCTGGCGGGCGCAAGACGATGAGACCGGCCACCGTGCTGATCCTGTGCGCCGCCGCGGCCATGGCCGCGTGCGCCCACAGCCCGGTGGCGGGCGGCAAGCATCCCCTGCCGCAGCACGAGGACAACAATTCGCTCAGGCAGTTCGGCAAAT
The DNA here is from genome assembly GCA_044230015.1 of Gallionella sp. Classification (GTDB taxonomy): domain Bacteria; phylum Pseudomonadota; class Gammaproteobacteria; order Burkholderiales; family Gallionellaceae; genus Gallionella. The sequence goes on from JBGARW010000041.1 coordinate 13,578, forward strand.
CCGATTTCGACCGCATGGCCGACGTGGAGATGCGCGAGAACAGCCAGAGCCTGCGCGTACTGATGACCAAGCTCTACAAGCGCAACCCGCGCGAGCTGAGAAAGAGCACCTCGGGCAGCGCGGAGGAAATGGTGCGATGGGTGTTCGATGGCGCGCAGGACTGGCGCTTCCCGGCCATCAACGACGCGCAGGGGACCGACGCCATCCAGCAGGCGTTCAAGCCCGAGTTCGCGGGGGACAGGGTGCTGTCGCTGATCGTCGGCATGCAGACCATGCTGATCAAGGCGCATGGCGGAAAGACCGAGTTCTTCCTCACCGACAGCATCGACCCGCAAAACGTCTACAACGCGGCGCGCAACATCGAGATCGCGGTATGGAAGCTCTCCAACGCGCGCGACGAGGCCGGGCAGCTCTACCTGCTCACCAACGAGATCAGCGACACCGAGCGCAATCTCAGCTTCGAGCGGGAATTCGGCAAGATCATCGGCAGCCTGGACCTTTACGCGCTGACCCTCTCGGAGAAATTGCAGCGCACGCTCACCCGCGTGGCGCAAGCGATGGCCACCGCGCTGTTCCTGCCGTTCTGAGACCGATGCACCCCGGAGGGACGACCCGAACATGACATTCGACGCACAAGTGATCGCCGCCTTCGGCAGACAGTACCTGGCGCGCCTCGCGGACGGCAGCGAACTGATCTGCCTGACGCGCGGCAAGAAGAGCGAGGTGGTGTGCGGCGACAGCGTGGAGGTCCGGCTCACCGGGGAAGCCTCGGCGGAGAGCGGCGCGCAGGGCGTGATCGAGCGCATCGCCCCGCGCCGCTCGCTGCTGCACCGCTCCGACGCGTTCCGCGAGAAACTCATCGCCGCCAACGTCACGCAGATCGTCGTCGTGGTCGCCGCCGAGCCCTCGTTCAGCGACGAGCTGCTGGCGCGCTGTCTGGTCGCCGCGCAGGACCAGAAGCTGGAAGTGCTGATCGTGCTGAACAAATGCGATCTGCAACAGGCAGCCGACACGGCGCGGGCGCAACTCGCCCCCTATCGCGCCATCGGCTACCGCGTGCTGGAGCTCAGCGCCATGCAGGACGTGTCGGCCTTGCGCCCGTTCCTGCAAGGCCACACCAGCGTGCTGGTCGGCCAGTCCGGCATGGGCAAGTCCACGCTGATCAACGCGCTGCTGCCCGACGCGCAGGCCGCCACGCGCGAGATCTCCAGCGCGCTGGATTCCGGCAAGCACACCACCACCCACGCGCGCCTCTACCGACTGGACAAAGACAGCAGCCTGATCGACTGCCCCGGCGTGCAGGCGTTCGGCCTGCACCACCTGAGCTTCGGCGGGATAGAACAAGGCTTCGTCGAGTTCGCGCAATATCTCGGCCAGTGTCGCTTCCACGATTGCCACCACACGCACGAACCGGGCTGCGCGCTGCGCGAAGCCGTCGCGGCGGGCAAGCTCGATGCAAGAAGGCTGGAACTGTTCCAGCAGATCACCGCGAACAAGGCGTAGCGGTCAGTTTGGGTAGGTGCGGATTTATCCGCACGAAATGGGCGAATTAATTCGCCCCTACACCACCCACAACGGCGGTTCTTCCATCAGCGCGATCTGCTCCCTCAATTCCAATATCCGGTCCTGCCAGTAGCGCTGCGTGTTGAACCACGGGAAGGCCGCGGGGAACGCCGGGTCGTCCCAGCGCCGCGCGATCCACGCGGAATAATGGATCAGACGCAGGGTACGCAGCGCCTCGACCAGATGCAGTTCGCGCGGGTCGAACTCGCAGAAATCCTCGTAGCCCGCCAGCAGGTCGCCGAGCTGCCGCGTCTGCTCGGCGCGCTCGCCGGATAGCAGCATCCACAGGTCCTGCACCGCCGGCCCCATGCGGCTGTCGTCGAAATCCACGAAGTACGGGCCGAGGTCGGTCCACAACACGTTGCCGACATGGCAGTCGCCGTGCAGGCGCAGGGTGCGCACCGCGCCGGCATTCCCGAAGCAACGCTTCACACCCTCCAGCGCCTGTGCGACCACGCCGCGATACACC
>JBGARW010000042.1:0-15402 GCA_044230015.1 Gallionella sp.
AATCTGACGTCGTAGCCGAGTTGCTCCAGATTGGTTGAAGCCATCGCCCGGAATCCGTGCGCTGTCATTTCGTTCTTCTCGTACCCCATCCTTCTTAAAGCCGCCAGCAGCGCCACGTCCGATAATGGTCGCGTTTTCGACCTAGGCGACGGAAAGAGATATTCGCTTCCGGCGCTCGCCAGTTTCAGTTCTTCCAGGATCGCAAGAGCCTGGTCTGGAAGCGGCACGACGTGGATCCGCTTCGCCTTCATCCTGCCTTCAGGAATCACCCACAATCGCTTCTCGAAGTCGAATTCCCTCCATTCCGCCTGCCGCAGCTCACCTGGCCGGACGAATAGCAATGGTGCGAGCTTAAGCGCTAGCCGCACGACTTCCGATCCCTGATACTCCTCGATATTTCGCAGCAATGCACCGATCTCTTTCGGATCGGTAATGGCACCAAGGTGAGATCTGCTCCTCGGCGGCAATGCGCCTTTCAGGTCGCCCGTGATATCGCGCTCTACCCTACCGGTAGCCACAGCGTATCGCCACAGCTGGCCGCAGTTCTGAAGGATGCGATGTGCCGTTTCCAGAACTCCACGCGCCTCGACACGCCGCAGCACCGTGAGCAATTGTGCCGGTTTCACTTCGTTGATCGGCTCTTTGCCGAGATACGGATACAGATCGCGCCGGAAACGTCCCGTAATCTTCTCTGTGTGTGTATCCGCCCACTCTGCTGAGAATTTATCCAGCCATTCCTGTGCAACCGCTTCGACCGTTTCTGTCGCCGGCGCTTCTGCAGCGGCGGCTTCTCTTGCGGCTTTTTTCACTTCCATCGGGTCGATACCCTTAGCCAACAGCTTGCGAGCCTCTTGCGCAGATTCACGCGCATCCTTAAGGCTGACGACCGGATATTGTCCGATTGCTAGTGTCTTTTCTTTGCCGGCAAACCGATACCTGAACCACCAGAGCTTCGTGCCGTTCTGCTTGACCAACAGTGTCAATCCAGCACCATCCGCATGCTTCCCCTCCTTCGCCGCCTGTACCGCCTTGTCGTTGAGCTTCATAGAACCCCCTGCGGGTATCACACGATACCCACACTATATCAGATTGCGCCGAAATACCCACAATGATACCCACATAATTTCCGGATACCCATGGGCGGTTACGGACGAATATGGAAGCCTACGGAAAGCTGTAATCCGCTCTAGCATTGGGTTTAGTGAATAAAAAAGCCCGCCGGTTAAGGGCGGGCTTTTTATCGATTGGTGGTGATAGGTGGACTTGAACCACCGACCCCAGCATTATGAGTGCTGTGCTCTAACCAACTGAGCTATATCACCGCGAAGAGCGCGGCATTCTCCGGATTTCGCCCTACCTTGTCAATGAGCACGGGATGTCCTTCAGCTCGCTTCCGGCAAAGTCCTTTTGTATCCCGGCCAGGTCGGCGACAGCCTTGGCATCCAGCCCGTTCAACACGAATATGGTCGCCTTGAGCTTGCTGGCGCGCTCACCGACCTGCGCGGAACGCACATCCCTGGCGCGCCGCAGGTCATCGAGAAAGTGCTGCGCCGCCTCCCGTGTCTTGAATACGCCGAGCGAGATGGCGTTCAGCCATGGCCCCGCGTCCGACACGACGAAATACTCGTCGATGCCGCGCGCCTTGAGCTGGGCGATCTTCTGGCTCACCGCTGTCTTATCCTTCAGCGGCGGGATATACACCCAATAACCTATGGCGTATTCGACCTGACGCTGGCCCAATCTCTCGCCCAGCTGCAACGCGGACAAGGCAGCCGTTGCCCGCGCCAGATCGGCGCCCGAAAAATCACCCCATTCCATGCAGAATGTGTCCGGCTTGGCCGTGGGCGGTACGGGTAACTCGGCGGGTACGGGTACGGCGACGGCCGGTGCGGACACCGGCAGCGTCATGGCCGGATCGCCCTGCGGCACGTTCAGCAAGCGGATCTTCTCCTCGTGCAGCGGGGGCTGCGCCTGCGCCGCCTGCTCATCGGCAGCCGGCAGGATCCCCCATTGCATCGCCGCAAAGAAGATCACGTTCCCCAACAACAGAATCCAGACCAATGCTCTCATTGCGCGCTCGTTTCCTGTGCAATTAACGAAAGACCCTGCAGGACCAGATTATCCACGATGCGCGACGGCACGTTAAGATGTTCCCGCAGTACCGTTGCCGCCCCGCCGCCCAGCACGACCGGTGCCCCGCAATCGCCGAGCAGCGCGTATTGCCGTTCGATCGCGCCGCAACTGGCCTGCAGCGCGCCGCTATAAAGTGCATCGGCGGTATTCAACGGGAATGGCGCATACTTCCCTTGCGCTGCCTGCAACTGGGCGGTCGCGTCGCACAGGCTACGCTGCATCAGCTCCATACCGGGCAGGATCAGCCCGCCGATGAACTCTCCCGTGCCCGAAAGGGTATCGACCGTGGTCGCCGTGCCGCTGTTCACCACCAGACATCCCCGGTGCACCAGATGCCATGCCGCGATCATGGCCGCCCATCGGTCGCTGCCCAGCCGGGAGGCGCTGGAGTAGCCGTTACGCACACCGCACTGGGCCTCCCGCGCGACGATGAAGCGGGGCTGGGCAGACAGCCCGGTGCTGGCATCGCGGATATGCCGCGCGACTTCCTCCCCGGCGACATTGCTCACCCAGACTTGCCGGATACCGCGCAACCCGGCGAACCGGTGCGGCAGCTCGGCCGCCTGCTCGACAGGCAGCACGCCGCTGTGCAGCCAGGCATCCCCCTCCACCGCGGCCCACTTGATGCGCGTGTTGCCCGCGTCGACCAGCAATCTCATCGCAACCCTCCCGCCTCGCCGGAATTGAACTGGCGCATCCCCTGCGCGGTTTCCAGGCGCAACTCGCCGCTCCCGCTGACCCCGCGCGCGATCCCGGTCACGACCGAGCCGTCCGCCATGCGCAACTGGACCGGTTTGCCCTGGTGGATGTGGTAGCGTTCCCACTCGCCGCTGAACGCGGCAAAGCCGCCCTGTGCAAATTGTCGCAACGCACCCGCCAGCTCCTTCAGCACGGCGGCCAGCAGCCGGTTGCGCGTGGGCATGTCCCGGCACACCTCGTCCAAGGCGCCGGCAGGCTGGTCGATCAGGCCCGCGAGATGGTCCGGCAAGGAACAATTCAGGCCGATGCCGATCACCACCGTACTCGGCCCGAGCATGTCGCCCTGCGCCTCGATCAGCACACCGCCCAGCTTGCGCTGCCCACCCGGTTCGCCTTGACCGGTGGTCAGGATATCGTTCGGCCATTTCAGCCGCACATCCTGCGCGCCCAGCCCGTCCAGCGCGCGCGCGATCGCCACACCCACCGCCAGGCTCAGCCCGGACAGCGCGTTCAGCCCGCGATCGAACCGCCACAACAGGGAGAACGTCAGCGTGCTGCCGAGGCCGGAGCGCCATGTCCGCCCCATCCGCCCGCGCCCGGCGGTCTGCAATTCCACCGCCAGCACGCTGCCGCCGGGCACACCATTCGTACCGCCCTGCCCGGCGCGCTGCAACAGCAGGGTATTGCTGGAGGCGGCCTGCGGCATTATCCCGATATCGAACTGTGCGGCATCCTCACCCAGCCAGCGCAACACCTCTTCGCGTTCCAGCCGCTGCCATGGGCGTGCCAGACGATAGCCGCGGCCGCGTATCCGTTGCAGCGCCACGCCATATTCCGCAACATCGGCCAGCGCATTGAACACGCTGGCGCGCGACACGCCAAGCCGCTCCGCCAGGGCCTGGCCGGAATGGAATTCGCCATCCGCCAGGATGTCCAGCAACTGCCAGGTCCGCGGTTGGGGAATGTCCTTCGTCATTGCGGTATCCGATCGTCATGCCCGGTCCGGACGGTATCCCGGGGCGGCTGCATATCGAGGAAGCGCAGAATCTCGTCGCGCCGCTTCAATGTGTCCTGATAACCGAGATCGATCAACGCGCGGCAGAACTTCCCCTCGGAGAGGAGGTAACTGACCAGCGTCGAGCCCCCCTGTCGCACCGTCCCGACCAGGCGCAACAAAAGGCGGATGGTCCACGGCAATTCCGCGGCATGGCGTTCGGCGATCTTTTCGATCGGCTGGCTGGAGGAAACGACCAGCACGTCAACGTGTCTTATATCGGCTTGCGCGCGTGCCTGTTCCGGCAACATCGCCGCCAGCTCGTTTATGCGTTGCACCCGTTCCAGATCGACTTCCATGTTGTCGAGGAAAATGCTGTTCAGTGCATGTCCGGCGATCTGCGCCAATGACGGATAGTCGCTCATATCGGTGCGGCCGGATTGACCGGTATTGTCGTTCGCGGCAACCCCGATCACCAGTATGCGCGTGGCGCCAAGATGCAGTGCGGAACTGATCGGCGCGATCTGGCGCATCGAGCCGTCGCCGAAGTATTCCCGATTGATCAGGGTCGCCGGAAAGATGAAGGGCAGGGCCGACGAGGCCAGCAGATGCTTGTTCTCGATACGCACCGGGATACCGATACGACGCGCGCGGCGCCACGGGGCGATCTCGTTCACACCCTGGTAAAACGTGACCGACTGCCCCGATCCATAGCCGGAGGCGGTGATGCTCAACGCGTGCAACAGCCCGGCATCTATGCTGTCCTGGATCTTTTCGCAGGGAAGCACCTCTTCGAGGAATTCGACCAGCGGGGAGTTGTCCAGCAGGGATACCTGCTTGAGCCTGTTGATGCCCAGGCCCCTCAGCATCAGCCCGGCCAGCCACAATGCCGTGTTGCTGAACACGCCGATCGCATCGGTGCGATACACCTGGTTGGCATGGAAATTCTTCCAGATATTGTCGAGATAGCGCACACCCTTGCGGAAATTCCGCGCATTCACCGCAAGCGTCGCGGCATTGAGCGCCCCTGCCGACGTTCCGCAGATCACCGGGAATGGGTTATGCGCGCGGCGCGGCAGGAACTCGGCGATCGCCTTGAGCACACCGACCTGATAAGCGGCACGCGCGCCGCCGCCGGTGAGTATCAGCCCTACGCGCTGCTCCATTCGCGTCCTATTCGGCCCCGGGCCGTATCGATTCCAACGCGTCTTTCAGCGTCTCTTCCGGCAGTGCGTTCAGCGTCTCCGACAACATCTCTGCGGCATCCACCATCCCGTGAGGCAAAGCTCCGGCATCGGCATTCGCCACCAGCACCGCAGCGGCGCCCACCACTTTGAGCAGGCGCGCACGCTCGGCCATCAGCATCTCGATCTCCTTGCTCAATAGTTCAATCTCTTGCCTGTTCATCAATATCTCCCGATACGCCTTCCCGCCCGAACCCAATGCGGAATATGGAACCTGCCGGAACGTATCCCGACCATCCTGGCCGATTATAACGCAGCGACCACCCATGCTTCCGCGGTAATCAGCCTTTGAGCGCCGCCAGCATCTTCTCCAGCCGTTTCACCGATATGATCACCGGGGTCTTGAGTTCCTGCGCGAACAGCGACACGCGCAGCTCCTGCAGCATCCAGGCGAACTCGTCCACGCGCGGGTCGGCCTTGCCCTGTTGCCCCTGGCGCAGTTTCTGCCACGCCTGTGACAAAGGCTGCATCTGCGCCATGCACTGCGCATCGCGCACCGGGTTGCTGCGCAGCTTTTCGATGCGCAGGCCGATCGCCTTGAGGTAGCGCGGCACATGCTGCAAACGCTCGTAGGGTGTCTCGGCGATGAAGCGCTTGTGCAGCAGCCATTCCAGTTGCGCGCGCATGTCCTGGTTGGCCAGCGCGTTCGATCTGGTCTGCGGCAGGCTCTTCTGCACCGCCTGGTATTCGGTGAGCACATTGCCGACCAGCCGCGCGATCTCCTGCGCGACCAGCAGCAGGCGGTTCTTCGCCTCCTTGGCGCGTGCTGCGAACTCCGCCTCGTTTGCCGGCAGCGGGTCGCTCAGGCAGCAGCGCTCGAAGGTGAGCGCCAATATCTGCTGCTGCAATTCCTGTTGCGTGCCGCCGAACGGGGAGTTGGGCGCCATGAACAGCATGCCCAGACGCTGCGCATCCGGCAGGCTCTTCTCCAGGTATTTCACCTGCTCTTTCAGCGACAGCATGAACAAACGGCGCAGCCCGCCGCGATGCGCGGCTTGCGCTGCATCGCGCGTATCGAAGGCACGCAGCAGCACCGCGTCGCCGTCGTCCACCAGCGCGTCGAACAGTGTGACCTTCTGGCCGGCGCGCTGTACCTCGCGTGTCTCGGTGAACGTGCCGAAGCTCCACGCGGTATGGCGCTGCTCAGCAACCGCTGCACCCTTTTCCTCCGCCGCAACGGTGACAGGCGCAACATGCGGTGCAAGCTGGCCGTGCAGTTGCGCGAAATTGCGCGACATGCCGAGCTGCCGCCCGTGTTCGTCCAGTACGCGGAAATTCATCAGCAGGTGCGGCGGCAGTTGCTCGGGGCGAAACGCGTCCAGCGGCACATCGAGCTGCTTGTGCTCGCGGATGTAGCGCGCCAGCGCCTGCAGCAGCGGTGTGCCGGAAGGCTGCGTGTCACGGCAGAAGTTTGCGGCGAATTCCGGCACCGGCACCAGGTGGCGGCGAATTTTTTGCGGCAGCGTCTTGACCAGCTGCTGCACCTTTTCCGCGAGCAGACCCGGCACCAGCCACTCGCAGCGCGGGGCGCTGACCTGGTTGATCAGCGCCAGCGGCACGGCAAGCGTGACGCCGTCATCGTTCCTGCCGGGCGAAAAGTGGTAGCCCAGCGCGAAGCTGACGTTGTCGATACGCAACTGCGGCGGGAACTGGTCGGTGGTGATGCCGGCCGCCTCATGGCGCATCAGATCATCCTTCTTCAGGTACAGCAGTTTCGCATCATCCTGCTCCGCCCCCTTGCGCCAGTGCTCGAACGCCGCGCCGTTATGGATATGCGGCGGGATGCGGCTGTCGTAGAAAGCGAAGATCAGTTCGTCATCCACCAGCACGTCGGGGCGGCGCGCCTTGTGCTCAAGCGCCTCGATGTCGGCGATCAGTTTCCGGTTGTGCGCGAAGAACGGCGCCTGCGTGTTGAATTCGCCGCCGACCAGTGCCTGGCGGAGGAACACCTCGCGCGACTCGGCGGGATTCATCGGCCCGTAATGCACGCGCTTCTTCGGGTTGATGACCAACCCGTAGAGCGTGCTGCGCTCAAAGGCGGCGACCTGCGCGGCCTTCTTCTCCCAGTGCGGGTCATAGTAATGCCGCTTGATGAGGTGCGCGCCGACCTCTTCCAGCCATTCCGGCTCGATGCGCGCCACACAGCGCGCATACAGGCGGTGCGTCTCGACCAGTTCGCCCGCCATCACCCACTTCGCGCCCTTCTTTGCCAGCACCGAATTCGGCGCGATGAAGAACCTGATGCCGCGCGCCCCGAGATATTCATTGCCCTCCACGCTCTTCATGCCGACGTTGCCGAGCAGGCCGCACAGCAGCGCCTTGTGGATCTGCTCATAGGTCGCCGGCCGCTCGTTGCCGCGCATGCCCATCTCGGCGACCTGCGCATGCAGCTGCTGGTGCAATTCATGCCATTCGCGCAGGCGCAGCGGCGACAGGAAGTTCTTGCGGCATTCCTCAGCCAGCAGGCGGTTGGACTTCTTGTGCGCCACCGCCTGCTCGAACCATGCCCACAGTTTCAGGTAGGCGAGGAAATCGGAGCGTTCGTCGGCGAAGCGCTTGTGCGCGGCATCCGCCGCTTCCTGCCGGTCCAGCGGACGCTCGCGCGGGTCCTGCACCGATAGCGCGCTGGCGATGACGAGTATCTCGGTCAGGCAGTGCTGCTGCCTTCCGGCCAGCAGCAGGCGCGCGATCTTGGGGTCGAGCGGCAGCCTGGCCAGCTCATGCCCGAGGGGAGTGAGCTGGCGTGCCTCGTCGATCGCATTGAGCTCGGCGAGCAGTTGATAACCGTCCGCGATCATGCGCGGGCCGGGCGGCTCGATGAACGGGAATTCGCTGATTTCATCCAGCTCCAGCGCGCTCATGCGCAGGATCACGGTCGCCAGCGACACGCGGAATATCTCTGGATCGGTGAATTCGGCGCGTTGCAGGAAATCCGCCTCGTCGTACAGCCGGACGCACACGCCGCTCATCACGCGCCCGCAGCGCCCGGCGCGCTGGTTGGCGGCGGCGCGCGAGATCTTCTCGATGTGCAGTTGCTCGACCTTCTGCCGGATGCTGTAGCGGTTCACCCGCGCCAGGCCGCAGTCGATCACATAGCCGATGTTGGGCACGGTCAGCGAGGTCTCGGCGACATTGGTCGCCAGCACCACGCGCCGCTGTGATCCGGCCTTGAACACCCGGTCCTGTTCCGCCGCCGACAGCCGCGCGAACAGTGGCAATACCTCGATGCCCCCATGACGCATACCAGGGGGATGGTGCTTGCGCAGCGCCTCCGCCGTATCACGAATCTCGCGTTCGCCGGGCAGAAATACCAGCACGTCGCCGCGCAAGCCACCCGCCGCCAGTTCGTCCAGCGCAGAACTCACCGCCTGCGGTATCTCCTGGGCTTCCCCTTCTTCATTGCTCTGCAACGGGCGATAGCGCGTCTCGATCGGGTAGCCGCGCCCTGACACCTCGATCATCACTGCGCCGAAATGCTTGGCGAAACGGTCGGCATCCAGTGTGGCCGAAGTGATGATGAGCTTGAGGTCGGGGCGGCGCGGCAACAACTGTTTGAGGTATCCGAGCAGGAAGTCGATGTTGAGCGAACGCTCGTGCGCCTCGTCGATGATCAGCGTGTCGTAATTCCTCAGCAGCGGGTCACCGTGGATTTCTGCCAGCAGGATGCCGTCGGTCATCAGTTTGATGCTGGTGTCCGGCGACACCTTGTCATGGAAACGCACCTTGTAGCCGACCGCACCACCCAGCTCGGTCTTCAGTTCGGATGCGATGCGCGCCGCCACCGAGCGCGCCGCCACCCGGCGCGGCTGGGTGTGGCCGATACAGCCCAGGATACCGCGCCCCAGTGTCAGGCAGATCTTCGGCAACTGGGTGGTCTTGCCCGAGCCGGTCTCGCCGCACACGATGACCACCTGGTTGCCGGCAATGGCGCGCGCCAGTTCTTCGCGCTTTCCCGCCACCGGCAGGTCGTCGGGAAACTCGATGGCGGCAAGGGAATCGACCCTTGCCTTGCGCCGCAAGGCAATCGTTGACAACACGGTATCCAAGGTCATCCAGCTTTTGAGCAAAAGAGATTAACCGGCACGCAGAGAAACCCTACTCAGACAAGTCCCATTCGTTGACATTTGCATATACAGTTGATAGATTGCGCGCCGCTGTACCATTATCAATCAACCAATCAAGGATATTCATATGTTCATGTCAATGCTGCCCATCACCATCGCCATCGTCGCCATCGTCCTCATCGTTTATTTCAGCTAAGCAGAATCAAGCAGGGCAAGCGTAAAGCGTGCCTTGAAGGAGATTGCAGGCTCCAAAAAGGGACTCGTTTTCGAGTCCCTTTTCCATTGAACCCCGTTCTTCTCAAATTCGCTTTCGATGCTTAAAACAAAAGGCTTGCATCACTGCAAGCCTTTGTTTCTATGGTGGGTCGTGTTGGACTTGAACCAACGACCAAAGGATTATGAGTCCTCTGCTCTAACCAACTGAGCTAACGACCCGTAAGGTCAACCTTCGCTATCGAGGAAACTCTTGAGCTTCTCGGAGCGCGACGGGTGGCGCAGTTTGCGCAGCGCCTTGGCTTCGATCTGGCGTATGCGTTCACGGGTCACGTCAAATTGCTTGCCGACTTCTTCCAGCGTGTGGTCGGTATTCATTTCTATGCCGAATCGCATGCGCAATACCTTGGCCTCGCGCTGCGTCAGGCTATCGAGGATGTCCGCTGTCGCACCACGCAGGCTCTCGTAAATGGCCGCATCGATCGGTACCGCGGTATTCGAGTCTTCGATGAAATCACCCAGGTGCGAGTCGTCGTCGTCACCGACCGGGGTTTCCATGGAGATCGGCTCCTTGGCGATCTTCAGTATCTTGTGGATCTTGTCTTCCGGCATCTCCATCTTGATGGCCAGGGTCGCCACATCCGGCTCCAGACCGGTTTCCTGCATGATCTGCCGCGAGATGCGGTTCATCTTGTTGATGGTCTCGATCATGTGCACCGGAATGCGGATGGTGCGCGCCTGGTCGGCGATGGAACGGGTGATCGCCTGGCGGATCCACCACGTGGCGTAGGTCGAGAACTTGTAGCCGCGGCGGTACTCGAACTTGTCCACCGCCTTCATCAGGCCGATGTTGCCTTCCTGGATCAGGTCGAGGAACTGCAGGCCGCGGTTGGTGTATTTCTTGGCGATCGAGATCACCAGACGCAGGTTGGCCTCGATCATGTCGCGTTTGGCGCGGCGTGCCTTGGCTTCGCCGTTGGTCATCTGCTTGTTGATCTCTTTCAGATCCTTGATCGGGATACCGACGCGCTGTTCCATATCCAATAATCGCTTTTGCTGCTCGACGATGGCATGCTGATAGCGTTCCAGCATTTCGCTGTATGGTTTTTTCGCCTTGATCTCCTGCGCGACCCATCCCAGGTTTTCCTCGTTGCCGGGAAAGGTCTTGATGAAATGCGGGCGCGGCATCTTGCCTTTGGTCACGCACATCTCCTGGATGCTGCGCTCGCAACGGCGCACTTCTTCAACCAGGCCACGCATGGTGTCGCACAGGGCGTCCACCTGTTTCGCGGAGAAGCGGAAGTTCATCAATTCGTCAGAGATGCCGGACTGGAACTTGTCATATTGCTTGCTGCGATAGCCGTACTTTTCGTATGCCTTGCCCATCTTGCCGAACAGGTCGGCAATCACGACAAAGCGTGCCAGCGCATCGGCCTTCAGCTGCGCCAGGTTGGCGGCGGCGGCGGCGGCGGTCGCCTCTTCATCCTCTTCCTCGTCGGCGGCATGGTTGCCGACTTCCTCCGTATCTTCCGCCTCTTCATCCCCCTCGGCGCCGATGATCGCTTCATCCGCGGTATCCACGAACCCATCGATCAGCTCATCGATGCGCATCTGGTCGCGCTCGATCTTCCCGGCCAATACCAGTATTTCCGCGATCGTCGCCGGGCACGCGGAAATCGCCTGGATCATGTGCTTCAGGCCCTCCTCGATGCGTTTGGCGATCTCGATTTCCTTCTCGCGGGTAAGCAGCTCGACCGTGCCCATCTCACGCATGTACATGCGCACCGGGTCGGTGGTGCGGCCGAACTCCGAGTCCACCGTGGACAATGCGGCCTCCGCCTCCTCGGCGGCATCCTCGTCGGCCGCCACGGGGGCGGTGTCTGTCATGATCAGCGTTTCGGCATCGGGAGCGATATCGCACACCGTGATACCCATGTCGTTGATCATGCTCACCACACCCTCGATCTGCTCGACCTCGAGCATATCCGGCAAGTGGTCGTTGATCTCCGCGTAGGTCAGGTAGCCGCGCTCCTTGCCCAGCACGATCAGGGCCTTCAGGCGCGTGCGCCGCGCCTCGATATCCTGCTGCTGGTCAATGACCGGCGGGATATTGGCGACTTGCTTCTTGTCCTGTTTTTTCTTGTCTTTAGGCTTTGCCATATTCAGATTCCCAATTACGTAAAGGCCGTGAATGCCGTGCGGAAAAGCGGCGGATTATACCCGATTTCGCCAACCATTCCCCAATCTTTTTAGGCAGTTAACGTTGCAACAGCCGCAGGTATTGGCCGCGCTCCTGATCGCTCAGGTTGGGCCAGCCCTTGGCTTCCAGTGCTTGCCTCTGTTGCCGGCGCTGCACCTCATCGAGCCTGCCGATCAATCCGTCAAACTCCGCCGCGACATCGAATTTATCGCCCCAATTCAACATGTCCGCCTCTGCCGCCGCCAGGGTCTTCTCGTGCACGGTGCCCTGGAACATCTGCATCAGTGCGGCACCGTTCACCTCGAAACCCGCTTCGCGCAATACATAAAGCACGGCCACCACCGCCTCGGCTTCCGCTCCTTCACCCTGCCAGCCGGCATCGATCCGTGCACCCAGTGCAGGCTTTGAGATCAGGCATTGCAGCAACAGCCGGTGCGCCGACGGCGCCGCGCGCCCGGCTTTCTGGAAAGCCCGTGGTGCCGCGCGGGCGACCGGTTTGATCTCATACAGCGCCTCCAGTTCCGCCTGGCTGACGCCGGCAAGCGCCGCGACTTCCTTGCGCAACAGCAACGCGGTGGCTGGCGCGGTGATCGCGATCAACAAAGGCCTGGCGCGCTGCAGCAATTGGCTGCGCCCCTCCTGGCTGCGCAAATCCAGCTCCGCGCCGGCCTCGCGCAACAGGTAGGCAGACAATGGCAGCGCCTCGCGCACGCGCTGCTCGAAGGCATCCTTGCCGAATTCCCGGATGAAACTGTCGGGGTCGTGCTCGACCGGAAGGAACAGGAAGCTGATGCGCTTGCCGTCCTGCAGATAAGGCAGCGCGTTTTCCAGCGCGCGCCATGCCGCACGCTGCCCGGCCTTGTCCCCGTCGAAACAGAATACGACATGCTCGGCGAGGCGCAGCAATTTCTGTACATGATACGGCGTGGTCGCCGTACCGAGCGTCGCCACGGCATATTCCACGCCGTGCTGCGCCAGCGCCACCACGTCCATGTAGCCTTCCACCACCAGCACCTGCTGTGCGGCGCGGATGGCTTTTTGCGCCTGGAACAGGCCGTACAGTTCGCGGCCCTTCTCGAACAGCGGTGTCTCTGGCGAGTTGAGGTATTTGGGCTCGCCCTTGTCCAGCACCCGTCCGCCGAAGCCGATGACCTGACCGCGCACGTTGACGATGGGGAACATGATGCGGTCGCGGAAGCGGTCATAGCGCTTCCCCTCGTCACCGGCGATCACCAGGCCGGTCTCGGTCAGCACGTTGCTCTGGTAATCGGGGAACGCGGCAGCAAGGTTCTGCCAGGCGTCCGGCGCATAGCCGATGCCGAACTTTGCCGCGATCTCCCCGGACAGCCCGCGCTGTTTCAGGTAGTCGATCGCGCGCGGCGACTGCTTGAGTTGCTCGCGGTAATAGCGTGTGGCGGCTTGCATCACCTCATACAGATCCGGCGCGATCCTCTGGTGGGCCTCGCCCGCGGCGGGGCGCTCGCGGGGGACATCCAAGCCGACGCTGCGCGCCAGCTCCTCGATCGCCTCTACATAGCCGAATCCGGCATGTTCCATGACGAAACCGATCGCCGTGCCATGCGCGCCGCAGCCGAAGCAATGGTAGAACTGCTTGGACTGGCTGACGGTGAACGAGGGGGATTTTTCGCTGTGGAACGGGCAGCAGGCCACGAAATTCGCGCCGGCCTTCTTGAGCGGCACGTAGCGCTCGACCACGTCCACGATATCGAGACGATTGAGCAGGTCCTGAATAAAACTTTTCGGAATCAAGCCCGCACCTTTCATCGCTGCCGGCAAGGTGCCGGTGGAACGGTTAACCGGGAATTACCTGGATAGTTGCGCCTTGATCAGCGCGGAAACCTTGCCCATATCGGCGCGTCCGGCCAGTTTGGGTTTGAGCACGCCCATCACCTTGCCCATGTCTTGCGGGCCGGTCGCGCCGGTCGCGGCGATCGCCTCGGCCACGGCGGAGGCGATCTCGCCCTCGCTGAGCTGTTGCGGCATGTAGGTGGCCAGCACGCTCATTTCGAACTTTTCGACATCCGCCAGTTCCTGGCGGCCCGCCGCTTCGTATTGGCTGATGGAATCGCGCCGCTGTTTGTTCATCTTCTCGATGATGGCGATGACATCCGCATCCGACAACTCGATGCGCTCGTCCACCTCGCGCTGCTTCATCGCGGCGAGCAACAGGCGAATCGCCCCGAGGCGTGCCGCATCCCTGGCGCGCATCGCGGCTTTCATGTCTTCGGTGATTTGCTGCTTGAGGCTCATATTGGAACCAACCGCCGGCCCAGGACGGGCGCGGCAGATCGGCAAAAGCCTGTCAGTACAGCTTGGGAGGAAGAGTCTGGCTGCGCAGGCGCTTGTAATGGCGCTTCACGGCGGCGGCCAGCTTGCGCTTCCGCTCTGCGGTAGGCTTCTCGTAAAATTCGCGGGCGCGCAGATCGGTCAGCAGGCCGGTCTTTTCCACAGAGCGCTTGAAGCGGCGCATCGCGACTTCAAACGGCTCATTCTCTTTAACTCGTACAGTTGTCATGAACAAACTACCTTCCACCAAAAAATTGAGGGCGCGATTCTAGCAAAACAATGGGTTACTCCACAACCGGAATTTAGCCGACCGTTATCCGTGCAAACTTGCGCTTGCCGACCTGAGCCACGACCACCGCACCCGCCTTGATCTGCAAAGCCTTGTCGCCGACCTTTTCACCATCGAGCTTGACCCCGCCCTGCTCGATCATGCGCAGGGCTTCGGAGGTGCTGGCGACCAGCCCGGCCTGTTTGAGGAGCTGGGCGATGCCGATGTGTCCATCCATGCTGGCAACGGTGATTTCCGGCATGTCGTCCGGCAGCACGCCTTGTTTGAAGCGCGCCTCGAATTCCGCCAGCGCATCCGCGGCGGCCAGCTGCGAGTGGAAGCGGGCGACGATCTCCTGCGCCAGCAGCACCTTGATGTCGCGCGGATTGCGCCCTTGGGCGACTTCTTCGCGCCAGCCGGCGATCTCGCCCATGCTGCGGAACGATAGCAATTCCAGGTAGCGCCACATCAGCTCGTCGGAGATCGACATCAGTTTGCCGAACATGTCCTGCGGCGCATCGGTGATGCCGACGTAGTTGCCGAGCGACTTGGACATCTTGTTCACGCCGTCCAGCCCCTCCAGCAGCGGCATGGTGAGCACGCACTGCGCAGGCTGCCCATAATGCTTCTGCAGCTCGCGCCCCATCAGCAGGTTGAACTTCTGGTCGGTGCCGCCCAGCTCGATATCCGCCTTGAGCGCCACGGAGTCATAGCCCTGCACCAGCGGATAGAGGAATTCGTGGATGGCGATGGGCTGGTTGCTCTTATAACGCTTGCCGAAATCGTCGCGCTCCAGCATGCGCGCCACGGTGTGCGTGGCCGCCAGCTTGATCAGGTCAGTCGCGCTGAATTTGTCCATCCAGGTCGAGTTGAACACAATCTCGGTCTTTTCCGGGTCGAGCACCTTGAACACCTGGTCCCGGTAAGACTGGGCGTTTTCCAGTACCTGCTCGCGCGACAACGGCGGGCGGGTCGTGTTCTTGCCGGTCGGATCGCCGATCATGCCGGTGAAGTCACCGATCAGGAACAGCGCATGATGCCCAAGGTCCTGCAACTGGCGCATCTTGTTGAGCAGCACGGTATGGCCGAGATGGAGATCCGGGGCGGTCGGGTCGAAACCCGCCTTGATGCGCAGCGGACGACCAGACGCAAGTCTTTGTTTCAACTCGTCTTCAAGCAGAATCTCATGGGCGCCGCGCTTGATCTGCGCCAGTGCGTCCTGATGTGTCGTTTCAGTCATAATTCATCATCAATTCAGGTTTCAAGAGGCCGGATTACCG
>JBGARW010000004.1:0-60318 GCA_044230015.1 Gallionella sp.
GGAGGTGCTGGTCGCGGCGCTCGCCATCCCTGTCGCACTGTTCTCCCCCGCCGGCAACATCGGCAAGGCGCTGATGATCGCCAGCATCCTGCTGGTGCTGATCGTCGAGCTGCTCAACTCCGCGCTCGAGGCGGCGGTGGACCGCACTTCGCTGGAGCGGCACCCGCTCGCCAAACGGGCCAAGGACACCGCCAGTGCTGCGGTGCTGTTGAGCATCGTGAATGCGGCGGCGGTGTGGGGCGTGGTGCTGTTCTTCTGAATATCGCCGCGCCGTCCAACACCTGAGTTCCCTGTTCGTTGTACCATCCCGCCGACACACGGAGTGCGGACATGAGTGAACGACCCCAGGAATCACCGGCGGAAGACAAGCCCTGCTGGCATAACCTGCCGGTGCAGGAAGCGCTGGCCGCGCTCGATGCGGCCTCGGCCGGGCTCGGCTCCGCCGAGGCACAGCGGCGCATGGAGCGATACGGCCCGAACCGCCTGCCTGCGGCCGCACGTGACAGCCTGCCGAGGCGCTTTGCGCGCCAGTTCCACAACGTGCTGATCTATGTGCTGGTGGTCTCCGCATTCGTCACCGCATTGCTCGGCCACTGGGTGGACTGCGGCGTGATCGCCGGCGTGGTGTTGATCAACGCCATCATCGGCGTGATCCAGGAGGGCAAGGCGGAGCGCGCACTGGGCGTCATCCGCAACATGCTTTCGCCGAGCGCCACGGTGCTGCGCGACGGTCAGCGGCGCGACATCCCGGCAGAGCAGGTGGTGGCCGGCGACATCGTGCTGCTGGCGTCCGGCGACAAGGTCCCCGCCGACCTGCGCCTGATCGAGACACGCCAATTGCGTGTCGAGGAAGCCGCGCTGACCGGCGAATCCGAGCCGGTGGAAAAGAACGTCGCGGCAGTGGCCGCGCATGCCGTGACCGGCGACCGCGCCTGTATGGCCTACTCCGGCACGCTGGTGGTCTACGGGCAGGCGCGCGGTGTGGTGGTGGCGACCGGCGCAGCCACGGAGATCGGCCGCATCAGCGGGATGATCGCCGCGGTATCCGCCCTGGAAACGCCGCTGCTGCGCCAGATGACGCGTTTCGGGCAGCAACTCACCGCCGTCATCCTGCTGCTGTCCGCACTGACCTTTTCCTTCGGCGTGTGGATGCGCGGCTACAACTGGCCGGAGATGTTCTTCGCGGCAGTCGGCATAGCCGTGGCCGCGATCCCGGAAGGGCTGCCGGCCGTGATGACCATCACGCTGGCGATCGGCGTGCAGCGCATGGCAAGACGCAACGCCATCATCCGGCGGCTTCCGGCGGTGGAGACGCTCGGCTCGGTGACGGTGATCTGCTCGGACAAGACCGGCACGCTGACCCGCAACGAGATGACCGTGCAGCGCATCCTCACCGCCGGACGGATATTCGATGTCGGCGGCAGCGGCTATGGCCCGCACGGCGGGTTCTCCATCGCCGGACGCGAGGTGCTCGTCGGAGACTATCCGGAACTGACCGAGCTGGGGCGCGCCGCCTTGTTGTGCAACGACGCGGAACTGCGCCGCAGCGGCAGCGAGTGGGTACCGGGAGGCGACCCCACCGAAGGCGCGCTGCTCACGCTGGCGGCCAAGACCGGCCTCGACCTCGCGTTCGAGCGCGAGGCGCTGCGCCGCACCGATCTCATCCCGTTCGAATCGCAGCACCGTTTCATGGCCACGCTGCACCACGACCTGGAAGGGCACGGCTTCATCTTCCTCAAGGGCGCGCCGGAACAGGTCATGGAAGTCTGTGCAGCGGAACGTGCCGATGGCGAGGACCGGCCGTTGCATCACGCATGGTGGCAACGGGCCATGCTGGACGCGGCGCAACAGGGCTTCCGCCTGCTCGCGGTGGCGATGCGCCCCGATGCCGACGAACAGCGCGGCCTGAGCTTCGCCGACGTGCGGCGCGGTTTCGCGCTGCTCGGCATCTTTGCCATCGCCGACCCGCCGCGCGAGGAGGCGATCCGCGCCGTGGCGCGCTGCCGCGAGGCCGGCATCCGGGTGAAGATGATCACCGGCGACCATCTCGACACCGCATGCGCCATCGGCGCGCGCTTCGGGCTGGCATCGGACGGCGCGCTGACCGGCGCGGAGATCGAGCGCATGGATGCGGCGGCGTTGCGCATCGCGGTGGCCGGAACCGACATCTTCGCCCGCGCCAGCCCGGAGCACAAACTCGCGCTGGTGCAGGCGTTGCAGGCCGACAGCGAGGTGGTGGCGATGACCGGCGACGGCGTCAACGACGCGCCCGCGCTGAAGCGCGCCGACGTCGGCGTGGCGATGGGGCGCAAGGGTACCGAAGCGGCCAAGGAGGCCGCCGAGATGGTGCTGGCCGACGACAACTTCGCCTCGATCGCCGCCGCCGTGGAAGAGGGGCGCACCGTCTATGACAACCTGAGAAAGTCCCTCATGTTCATCCTGCCCACCAACGGCGGCGAGGCGATGGTCGTGGTCGCGGCGATCTTCCTCGGCGTGACCCTGCCGATCACGCCGGTGCAGATACTGTGGGTGAACATGGTCACCGCCGTCACGCTGTCGCTGGCGCTGGCCTTCGAATCCCCGGAGGCGGACGTGATGCGCCGCCCGCCGCGCGATTCCGCGGAGCCGCTGCTTAACCGGTTCCTGGCGTGGCGCGTGTTTTTCGTGTCCTGCCTGATGGTGGTCGGCGCGCTGGGATTCTTCCTCTGGGAACAGGCGCGCGGCGAAAGCATCGAGGCGGCGCGCACGATGGCGGTGAACGCGCTGGTGATGGGCGAGATCTTCTACCTGTTCAGCTGCCGCTATCTGCTCGCGCCGTCCCATAATCTGCGCGGTTTCACCGGATCGCGCCCGGTGCTCGTCTCGATATTCACCGTGGCGGTGCTGCAGGCCCTGTTCACCTACGCCCCGCTGTTCCAGCAACTGTTCGGCACCGCGGCCATCGATGCCGTCGCATGGTGGCGCATCCTGCTGTTCGGCATGGCGCTGTTCGTGGCGGTGGAAATGGAGAAGATGGGGCTGAGCCGGTGGGGCAGGAAATGAGGCGCTTCCGGAAAACGCGTGCCGGATTAACGCGCACCATTGCCAAATACATCGGCAGCAGCAAAGGTTCGAAGGTGAAGCACTTACCCCTGCATTCTCCACTCTCCGTTTATACAAAAATGTATATAATCCGCCCATGCAAGCACATGCAAAACCGGTTGAGTTTCTCGGCAGCGCATTAAACGACCTGCGCGACTTCCCGCTCTCCGCCCGCCGTGAGGCCGGGTATCAGATCGACAAGGTGCAACACGGCGAGGAACCTGACGACTGGAAACCGATGAAAACCATCGGCACGGGTGCGCAGGAAATCAGGATTAAAGATGAGGCAGGCGCGTTTCGGGTGATCTATATCGCCAAGCTGAAAAATGCAGTCTTCATACTGCACTGTTTCCAGAAGAAAACGCAAAGGGCATCCGCGCAGGACATCGCGCTGGCAAGCAAACGCTATAACGAACTCATGCGAGGTGCGAAATGAGCAAGCAACGATTCAAAAGTGTATGGGACGCCATCGAAGACACACCCGGCGATGCGGCCAACATGAAAGTGCGCGCCGAGTTGATGCGCGCCATCACCGAATACATCCGCAGCAGCGGCATGACCCAGGCCGAAGCCGCCAAAACGCTCGGCGTCACCCAGCCGCGCATCTCCGACCTGATGCGCGGCAAGATCGACGTGTTCTCGCTCGACACGCTGGTCAACATGCTGGCGGCGGCGGAGATACGACTGGAAATGCGGTTGAAGAAGGCGGCATGATGCGTAACCTGGATGTGAAGCATTGAAAGTAGTGCCGGGCAACGGGTATCGTGTGCAGATACCGCCGCATGGTGCGTATACCAAAGGCATAGTGGCAAGGTTCATTTAATATCAATCACAAAAACATGAATTCAAGAACGCTGGGCATATCGCTAATCTGGTTACTGCTAGCAGGAGGATTATTCTATTTTTTCAATTCGAAAGTACACCCGAACACCGCTGATAAGCTAAGCAACGGGGCAGAGGTAAGGCTGGAAAAAGATTTGAGCGGACATTACCGAGCCGAAGCTTTTATCAACGGGATAAAGACCACCATCATGGTGGATACTGGTGCAACGGATGTCGCCATTTCTGCGAGATTCGCCGAACAGCTAGGTATCCAGAGCAACCATGCCGCCCGTATCCAAACCGCCAATGGTGCAACGGTCGCCTATATGACCCGTTTACAAAGCATCAAGCTGGGCGGTATAGAGGCAAACAACGTCGCTGCAACCATCGTGCCCAATCTGGACACAGATATGCTTTTGGGCATGTCGTTCTTGAACAGGATGGATGTGCGGCTATACAAAGGAACCATGACTATTCGATCCGTCGATAATTAAGCCAGAAAAAACGACCATGATCCTCTCCACCCTTTCCCAAACCGACCGATACGCCGCGCTGCACCCGCTGTTCCCGCGCGCATTCGAATACATGCGCGGCACCGACCTGCTCTCGCTCGCCCCGGGGCGCCATCCCATCGTCGACCAGCAGTTGTCCGTCATCGTGGAGGATGTCGCCGGGCGCACGCGCGAGGCGGCGAGGCTGGAATGCCACCGCAAGTACATCGACATCCAGCTGGTACTGGAAGGCGGCGAGGAGATGGGCTGGAAGGCGCTGGCGGATTGCACGCAGCCGGTGGGCGATCACAGCGTGGAGAAGGACATCCGTTTCTTCCGCGACACGCCCGCGTCGTGGGTCGCCGTGCCGCCGGGCCATTTCTGCATCTTCTTCCCGGAGGATGCGCATGCGCCGCTGGTATCCGGCGATCGGATACGCAAGGCGATCTTCAAGGTCGCGGTCTGACGCCGCGTCATTTCTGCTGCCTGCCTCCCAGCTCGCGCATCAGCCGCGCGGCCTCCTGCGGTGACAGTTCGCGGGCCTTGTCCTTCCTGAACAGCAGCCACAGCAGCGCGCCGTTGAACAGCACGAAGATCACTTCAAGGTAGAGGATGGGAGCGACGATGGTGAGCATCGGACCCGCCGCGAAGATGAAATAGAATCCCTGGAAGGTCGGCAGCAGCGCGCCGGTGACGGCGTCGATATGTTCGAACGGCGGGAACAGCAGAATCACCGTCAGGTTGGCCGCGACCACCAGCAGGATGGCGTTCTGGTAGTTGAAATGGCGCTTCGTGCCGAACGCGTGCCGGACATCGCGCAGCAGCAGCCAGGCGACCCCGACGTTCACCAGCAGCACGACGATCTCGAGGAACAGCACGCTGCCGTTGACGACTTCGTTCCTGTCGTGCGCGAACGCGAACTGGAAGCCGGCAAAGATCAGCGCGCGGGTATCGGTGGCCGGAAAGGAATCGAACGGCGGGAACAGCAAAATGATGGCGAGGTTGGCCATGCCCAGCCACAGTGCGATCTTCTGCTTGCGGTTCATGCGTCACCTCCGGGGTAAATCTGCGGGGTAATCCTAACAGCCAACCGCCCCGCAGCCAAGCGGAAAACCGCCGAACCGTCAGCAGGCCGTTTCGTCGTCGAACGCGATGTTGCCTTCCGCCACCTTGTCACCGATCCTGAGATCCCTGAAATCGAACAGGCGCGCGTCGAGCAGATGCGACGGGGCGACATTCTGCATCGCGGTGAAGATGGTCTGGCTGCGCCCCGGATACTCCAGCTCCCATGCGGCGAGCATCTTCTTGATGTTCTTGCGCTGCATGTTCTCCTGCGAACCGCACAGGTTGCACGGGATGATCGGGAACTCCATGCCGCGCGCATAGCGGGCGATGTCCTTTTCCGCGCAATACACCAGTGGACGGATCACGATGTGGTCGCCCTTGTCGGTCACCAGCTTGGGCGGCATCGCCTTGAGCTTGCCGCCGAAGAACATGTTCAGGAACAGCGTCTCGATCATGTCGTCGCGGTGGTGTCCCAGCGCGATCTTGTTCGCGCCGAGCTCGTGCGCGACGCGGTAGATGATGCCGCGCCGCAGCCGCGAGCACAGCGAGCAGGTGGTCTTGCCCTCCGGGATCTTCTCCTTGACGATGGAGTAGGTGTCCTGTGCCTCGATGTGGTATTCCACGCCGATGGACTTGAGGTAGGCCGGCAGCACCTCCTCGGGGAAGCCCGGCTGTTTCTGGTCGAGGTTCATCGCGACGATGCGGAAATCGACGGGCGCGCGCTTGCGCAGGGTGAGCAGGATGTCGAGCAGCGCGTGCGAATCCTTGCCGCCGGACAGGCAGACCATCACCGTGTCGCCGTTCTCGATCATGTTGAAGTCGGCGATAGCCTTGCCGACCTGGTGTTCCAGCCGCCCCCTGAGCCGGTTGAAGTTACCGGAATGATCCCCGGCATGCTCGAAATGGATGGGCTGTACAGCGTCGTTCATGAAAAGCCCCGTCAAAGATTGATGCTTCTGCCGCCGTCGACAGCGATGACCTGTCCGGTCACATAGGGCGCATCCTGCACCAGGAATGCCACCGCCTTGGCGATATCGTCCGGCTCGCCCTCGCGCTTGAGCAATGTGTGCGCGACGATCTTGCGGCGCTGCTCCTCGTCCACCCAGGCCTCATTCTCCGGCCACATGATGACGCCCGGGGCGACCGCGTTGACGCGCACCTGCGGCGCCATCTCCTGCGCCAGCGCGCGGGTCAGCGCGACCAGGCCGGACTTGGCGACGCTGTACAGCAGGTGCCCGTGCATCGGGCGCTCGGCATGGATGTCCGCGATGTTCACGATGCAGCCGTGCCGGCGGCGCAATTCGGCCGCTGCCGCCTGCGCGAGGAACAGCGGCGCGCGCAGGTTGGTGCCGAGCAGGTCGTGCCACTGCCGCTCGTCCACCCCGGCCAGCGGCGTGGCGTAAAAACTCGAAGCGTTGTTGACCAGCGCATCCAGCCGGCCGAATCTCTCGACGGCCTGATCCACCAGCGAGCGCAATGCCGCAAGGTCGAGCAGGTCCGCCTGGCACGCCGCCGCGCTGCCCGGGCGCAGCGCGTCCAGCTCGTCGCGCAGGTCCAGCGCCTCACGCGCCGAAGAGCGGTAATGCAGCACGAGGTTCGCGCCCGCCGCATGCAGGCGGCGCGAGATCGCCGCGCCGACCCGCTTCGCCCCGCCGGTCACCAGCACCACTTTGCCTTGCATCCCAAGCTCCATTAGACTCGCACCCCACTACACTCCTTCGTTCCGCAAATTATACCTGACGGCCATGCCGACCACCCTACCCAGCCCCGGCCCTGAAGCCGCGCAGCACAGCACCCGCCTGTGCAGTCTCATCCGCGACGAGATTGCGGCACAGGGCGGCTGGATCTCCTTTGCGCGCTACATGGAGCTGGCGCTGTACGCGCCGGGGCTGGGCTATTACACCGCGGGAGCGCACAAGTTCGGCGAGGCGGGCGACTTCGTCACCGCACCGGAACTGTCGCCGCTGTTCGGCCGCACCCTGGCGCGACAGGTCGCGCAGATCATGGCCGCCAGCGCGCCGTATGTTCTGGAGCTGGGCGCGGGCAGCGGCAAGCTGGCCGCGGACCTGCTCGGCGAGCTGGAACGGCTCGGCAGCCTGCCGGATGGTTACGCGATCCTCGAGGTGAGCGCCGACCTGCGCGCACGCCAGCAGGCCCTGCTGCAAGAACGCCTGCCGCACCTGCTGGGGCGCGTGCGCTGGCTGGACGCGCTGCCGGAAGAACTCTCCGGCGCGGTCGTGGCCAACGAGGTGCTCGACGCCCTGCCGGTGCATCTGGTGCATTGGCGGGACAGCGCGATCACCGAGCGCGGCGTGGCCGTCGGCGATACCGGTTTCGTCTGGCAGGAGCGCCCCATCACGGACACCACCCTGCTGCACGCAGCACAACGGATCGCCGTACCGGATGACTACGTCAGCGAGATCTGCCTTGCCGCGCGCGGCCTGGTCAACAGCCTGGCAGACCCTCTGAGGCAAGGCGTGCTGCTGTTCATCGACTACGGCTTCGGCGCGCGCGAGTTCTACCACCCGCAGCGCGGCAGCGGCACGCTGATGTGCCACTACCGCCACCGCGCGCACGACGACCCGTTCTTCCTGCCCGGCCTGCAGGACATCACCGCGCACGTGAATTTCACCGACATCGCGGAATGCGGCATCGACGCCGGACTGGAGCTGCTTGGCTACACCTCGCAGGCGCTCTTCCTGCTGAACTGCGGCATCACCGACCTGATGCAGGACACTCCGCCGGAGAACCTGCGCGACTACCTGCCGCTCTCGACACAGTTGCAGAAACTCACCAGCCCGGCGGAGATGGGCGAACTGTTCAAGGTGATGGCACTGGGCAAGGGCATGGCCGGGCCGCTGTGCGGATTCGCGCGCGGCGACCTGACACGGATGCTGTAGACACTTCGAATCGCCGCCATGACCAGAAAACATCCCGCTCCAGATCATGCGCGACTCGACCGCGTCGTCGCCGAAGCGCGCCAACAGCGCGAATTGCGCGAAGCCGGCTACCGCGAGCAGGCGCTCAAATTGTTCCCGTGGATATGCGGGCGGTGCGGCCGCGAGTTCTCGGGAACGCGCCTGCGCGAGCTGACCGTGCACCACAAGGACCACAATCACGACAACAACCCGGCGGATGGCAGCAACTGGGAATTGCTTTGCCTGTACTGCCACGACAATGAACACGCGCGCCTTCTGGACGAAGCGGCGCGAAACAGGAGGAATGGCGATGAACCCGCGGCGGCAACGCATAATCCCTTTGCCGGCCTGCAAACTCTGCTGAAAAAACCATCGGATCGATAGGCTGTCCGCTATTGAAGATCACATGGGGACAAAGCCCCATTCTTCTCTCAGCCTGATCTGAACCGTGCTCCGCCCCATTTCGTTTTGGCCTGCCGATTCGCCAGCGCGCCGTATTGCGGTCATTCGCAAGGTAGATGCAAACGACCCTGAACGGTCGCTCAGCTTAAGCACTTCGAACGGCAGGTTCTCGGTGCGGACAAATTGAACCGCATTGTTAAAAGACAGTTTTGGCGTACATTCCAGACAGTCAGGCTGCAAGATATCTACTGACTCTGGGTCGATTCATCAGACAGACCCTAATAGCATTTCTTTTTTATCTTGCAGGTATTACACTTCCCCGTGAGATCGGGGAAAGAATCTACGAGTTATTCCCAAAGGTGCATTGAATTTCCTGTCATCATGAAGAACCCTAACTCTAGGAGGAGTTTTATGGCTTCCCAACTGGATGTTTCAACACTGAATTTACAGGATGCGCTCGATATGGCAGTGCTGATCGAAAAGGAAGCGGAAGATCGCTACCTTTTGCTGGCAGACCAAATCGGGCACCGGTATCCCGGTGATGCGGCGAATTTCTTTACCATGATGGCTCGAAACGAGCAGCGTCACGGGGCTGAAATCTCAGAACAAAGACGCTTGCTTTTTGGCGATGCTCCTTCGCGCGTCACGACGAACATGATCGGGAACGATATCGAAGCCCCGGATCCTGGAAAAGCAATACGCTACATGTCCCCACGACATGCCTTGGAAGTCGCAATGGAGTCTGAAATTAAAGCGTATGAGTTTTATGACAGCATCTTGCAGGTCGTTCAGGATGACACAGTTCGAGAACTGATCAAGGGCCTTAGAAACGAAGAATTAGAGCATCAGAAACTCTTGAACGAGAAGAAGGCGAAGTATGCCGATACGTTGGAATCAGATTTTGACCCGGAGATCGACGAACCCCGCATTTTTCGTATACCAGAGAGTTGAGGTATTTCTGTAACTCAGATGGTGTACAACCTTGTGCGGTGATCGGGTTAAAAGGGGTCTGCTTGGTTTTACGAATTGCCATCCCGCACCCCCAAGTTCAGCGCGCGGTAAATCATGGGGCGCACCACAACCCGCACTATTCAGATGGTCAATAGACCGAACGGCCTGGATATTTGATGGATAGCCGCTTCTGGCACATGGCTGCACCTCGACCCATATCCTTACCCCTCCCCGAAGCAGTCATCACTCTCCCGCCCAGACCGCGTTGAGCATCCGGTTGCGCTTGTCTTCCGGCACGCGCTGCATGAACGCGCAATCCTGCCGGTGGATGGTGATGCCGCGGTCGCGCGTGACGTAACCGGTGATGGCATCCGGTTTCTCCGGCTTGCAGCACTTGGCCAGCTTGATCATCAGGTTGCCCACACCCTCGATCAGCACGCCGGTCGATGAGGCGCTTCGCGTGGCGGGTTGGCGGGAGACGGGTGGAGGCATGACTGCCGGCTTCGCCGGGACTTCCTGCTGGACGGCGAGGGCAGCGCGGTGCGGAGTGATCTCGCCGCGCCCGAGGGCGGCGAGCAGTTCTTCCAGCTTGTGGAATTTCAGGCGCTGCGCGACCTTTTCCTGGTTGACGGCAACCACGCCGAGGCGCTGCAACTCGCGCTCGAGCAACAGCCTGCCCTGCGCGATGCTGTCGTCGAGGTTCTGTGTCTTGAACCAGTGTCGCACCTTGGCGCGCGCCCGCGGGCTCTTGAGGTAGCCGAGCTGCGGGCTGAGCCAGTCGCGGCTAGGCGCACCCTGTTTCGCGGTAAGGATCTCCACGCGCTGGCCGTTCTGCAGTTTGTATTTGAGCGGCACGATGCTGCCGTCCACCTTGGCGCCGCGCGTGCGGTGGCCGAGGTCGGTATGCAGGGTGTAGGCGAAATCCACCGGGGTCGCGTCCCTCGGCAAGTCGATGACCTTGCCCTGCGGCGTGAACACATACACGCGGTCCTGCAGCAGCTCGTTGCGGAATCGCTCCTGCAGGCTGCCGCTGCCGGCCAGTTCCGCCTTCCACGCGAGGATCTGGCGCAGCCAGGCGAGCTTGTCGTCGAACCCCGCGTCGGACTTCCTGTTTTCCTTGTAGCGCCAGTGCGCGGCGACGCCGAGTTCCGAATCGTGGTGCATGTCGTGCGTGCGTATCTGCACTTCCAGCGCAAGCTGACGCGGCCCGGTCACGGCGGTGTGCAGCGATCGGTAGCCGTTGCCCTTGGGGTTGGCGATGTAGTCGTCGAATTCGCCGGTGATGGGCGGCCACAGCTCGTGCACCACCGACAGCGCCGCATAGCATTGTTCGATGTCATCCACGAGAATGCGCACGGCGCGCACGTCGTAGAGCTCGCCGAATACGACCTGCTTGCGTTTCATCTTGTTGATGATGCTGTGGATGTGCTTGGGGCGCCCGCTCACCTCGGCCGCGATGCCGGCATTGCCCAGCGCCTGCCTGAGCTGCGCAATCACTTCTTCGATGTAGCGTTCCCGGTCCACGCGGCGCTCGTCGAGCAGCCCGGCCACCTTCTTGTAGAGCGCCGGCTCCAGGTAGCGCAGCGACAGGTCTTCCAGTTCCCACTTGAGCTGCCACACGCCGAGCCGGTTGGCCAGCGGGGCGAAGATGCTCTGCGTCTCCTGCGCGATGCGTTGCTGCTGTTCCGGGCTCGCACCGGACAGGTTGCGCAGGGTCTGGGTGCGCTCGGCGAGCTTGATGAGCACGACGCGGATGTCTTCCACCATCGCCAGCAGCATCTTGCGCAGGCTCTCGATCTGCTGCGCGGCCTCGTCCCTGTCCTGCGCGCCGCGCATCTCGCTGAACAGGCGGATCCGCTCCACGCGCGAGATGCCTTCGACCAGCGCCGTCACGCTGCGGCCGAAACGTCCGGCCAGCATCCCGGCCCAGTCCTCCAGGTAGTCGGGTACGGCATGCAGCACGGCGGCCGCGATGGTCTCATGGTCGAGGCGCATGCCGACCAGGATGGAGGCCGAACCGAGCGCGTGGCGCAGCAGCGGCGTGCCGGTGACTTCGGTCTGGCCGTGGTAGAGCGGCGCGGCGAATTCGCACGCCTGGCGGACCAGTGCGATCTCGGCGGGCGGGTAGACGCCGGACAATGCGGCCAGCCAATGCCGGATGTCCGCGTCGTCCTCGCCCGCGAGAGGGGGAAAGTCATGCTGGACGGAGACCATGCCGCTATCCGCCACCAGGCGATGGGAGGACTTTCCGCAGCACATCGTGCGGCAACGCGGCCAGTTGCCGCTGCGTGTGCTCGTAGCCGATGGCGATGATCTCCTCGGCACGGTCGAATTCCAGGAAACGGATGTGCCCGAGCGGCGGCTGGATGGTCACGTCCGGACGGTCCAGGCACAGGCGGGTCTTGGTGATATGCGTCTCCATGATGTTGATCGAGGCCAGCAGCACCTCGAAGATGCTCGGCAGCGGCTCCTCGGAGACCCACTGCCTGAATTGCGCCGAGACGGGATTGTCCCCGGCGAGCAGCTTCTGCCTGATATCCTTCATCGACAGGCGGTAGTCACCCACCCAGCGCGAGAACATGCCGGGTGCATGGTCTTCCGCGCTGTCCATCTTTCCGGTATTCATCAGCGGCTTCAGGTTCTTGCCGGCGACGATCCCGTGGTTGAGGTCGACCGCGATCACGATGTCGGCGCCCATGGCGCGCGCCGCGCTCGCCGGCACCGGGTTGGTGAGGCCGCCGTCCACCAGGATGCGCCCGTTGCTGCGCACCGGCGTGAAGATGCCGGGTACCGAGATGCTGGCGCGCACCGCCTCGATCACGTCGCCGCTGCGGATGACGACTTCCTCGCCGCTGACGATGTCGGTCGCCACGGCGGCAAAGGGGACCGGCAGCATCTCGATGGTGTCGGCACGGATATGCGCGCGCACCAGTTCGCCGACCCTGGCGCCGTCGAGCAGGCCGGACTTGGGCAGCACGACGTCGAAGAAGGAGGCCGTCTTCTTCCAGTCGAAATCCAGGAAGGCGGCTTCCAGCTCGTCCAGCTTGCCGGCGGCATGGATCGCCCCGATGAGCGCTCCCATGCTGGTGCCCGCGATGAACCCCACCTTGATGCCGGCATCCTCGATGGCGCGGATCACGCCCAGGTGCGCGAGCCCGCGCGCCGAGCCGCTGCCCAGTGCCAGGCCGATCGCCGGGCGGCGTTCACTGTCGCCCGCCTTACTCGTCATCGCGGTGTTCTCCATCCATGTCTTTCCCCGGTGCGCGGCCCGGTGAGGCTATCGCCCCTGCACCCATTCGATCAGCGCATCCTGCGCGGCCTGCCCGTGTTTCGCGTTCGGGTGGTTGATGAGGAACACCACCACCCAATCCCTGCCGCCTTGCGAGCGCACATAGCCCGCGATGGTCTTCACGCCTTCCAGCGTGCCGGTCTTGAGGTGGGCGTGGCTGGCGGCCCGGCTCTCCTTGAGGCGCTTCTTGACCGAGCCGTCCACGCCGAGGATCGGCAGCGAGGCCTCGAATTCTGCGCTGAGCGGATGGGCAGCGGCGTGCCGCAGCAGCTGCGCGAGGTGCGCCGCGCTGATGCGCTCGCTGCGCGACAGGCCCGCGCCGTTCTCCAGCACCAGCTCGGGGAAGTCGAGCTTCTGCTCGTGCAGCCAGCCCTGCACGGCTCGCGTGCTGCGTTCGATATTTGTGGAGGTGATAGCACTCTCTCCCGCGGGAGTGACCGCGCCCAGCGTCAGGAACAGTTGCCGCGCCATGACGTTGTTGCTGAACTTGTTGATGTCGCGCATGACCGCGCTCAGCGGCTCGGAGTGATGCGTCGAGAAGAGTTGCGCGTTGCCGCCCGCGACGCCTTCGCGCTGCTTTCCTTTCAGTATGCCGCCGAGCTCCTGCCACAGTGCGCGGAACACCGCTTCCGCGTAGCGCGTGTGCGGCATGACGCTGAGGTGCTGTTCGCGCTCGCCGCATTCGCCGGGATAGCCGCCCTGCAGCACGACGCTGTCGCCGTCCGGCTGCACGAGGACGCCGTCGTCCCAGTTGTCGCAATCGTTTCCGGAGGCGGCGGGGGCGGATCGCGGCGCAAGCCGGTTGTCCAGCCTCACGCCGTCGAGCGGCGGTTCGCTGATGACCCTCATACCGCTACCGTCGGGCAGGTAGCGCAGGCGCAGCGTGTTGAAGTTCAGCAGCAGCGCGTCCGGCCCGACGTTGTAGGCGCGCACCGGGTCGTTGTCGAAGGCGGCGGGGTCGTGCGGCGGCAGTTCGAAGAAGCTGCGGTCCAGCACCAGATCGCCGCGTATCTCGTGCAGGCCGCGCGCGCGCAGCTCGCGCAGCCACAGCCAGAACTGCTCGAGGGTGAGCTTCGGATCGCCATAGCCCTTCAGCACCAGGTTGCCGTGCAGCACACCGTCCTTCAGCTCGCCGTCCAGCCAAGCCTCGGTCTTCCACTGGTAGGCCGGGCCGAGCATGTCCAGCGCGGCATAGGTGGTGAGCAGCTTCATGGTGGAGGCCGGATTCATCGGGCGGTCTGCGTTCAGGCTGAGCAACGGCCTGCGCGCTCCCACCTCGCGCACCTCGATGGCAATACCGGAATGCGGGATACCGGCGGACTTCAGCGCCTGCCTGACCGCGCCCGGCAGCGCGACGGCACCGGCATTCGCCACAAACAGCAGCAGCGTCACCATGCACGCCATGAATTTCATGCGAGTGCCTCCACGACTTCGAGTGTTCGCGCAACCAGCAACTGCATCTCCTCTGTACCGATCACATAGGGCGGCATGAAATAAACGCTGTTGCCGATCGGACGCAGCAGCAACTCCTTTTGCAGCGCGAGCGCGAAGCAGCGCCGCGCAAGATCGCGATGCGGGCTATCCACCTCGAACGCCCAGATCATGCCGGTGTTGCGCCAGTTGCGCACCGCGCGATGCTCTGACAGCGGCCGCGCCATTGCGTTCAGCGCGGCCGCCTTGCCGCGGTTCGCGGCGAGCACATCATCCTGCGCGAATATATCCAGCGTGGCCAGCGCGGCACGGCAGGCCAGCGGATTGCCGGTGTAGGAATGCGAATGCAGGAAGCCGCGCGCCGTCTCATCGGCATAGAACGCCTGATAGATCCCGTCGCGTGTCAGCACCACGGACAGCGGCAGATAACCGCCGGTGATGCCCTTGGAGAGCAGCAGGAAATCTGGCGTGATGCCCGCCTGCTCGCAGGCGAACAGCGTCCCCGTCCTGCCCATGCCGACGGCGATCTCGTCGGCGATCAGGTGTACGCCGTATGCGTCGCACAGCTCGCGCGCGCGCCGCAGGTAGATCGGGTGATACATCGCCATGCCCGCCGCGCCCTGCACCAGCGGCTCGACGATGAAGGCGGCAAGCTGCGCATGGTGCTGCTGCAGGTGTTGCTCGAGCGCAGCGGCGCAGCGCAGCGCATAAGCCTCGGCACCCTCCCCGGCCTCGGCCTTGCGCCAGTCCGGTGTGGGCACGGCGGCCTGTTGCCGGATCAGCGCGCCGTATGCATCGCGGAACAGCGCGACATCGGTCACCGACAATGCGCCCAGTGTCTCGCCGTGGTAACCGTTCTGCAGGCTGATGAACCGTGTCTTGTCCGGCCGGCCGGTGTTGCGCCAGTAATGCGCGCTCATCTTCAGCGCGATCTCCGTCGCCGAGGCGCCGTCCGAACCGTAGAAGCAATGCCCCAGCCCGGCCGGAGCCAGCTCGCGCAGCCGCTCGGAAAGCCGCACCACAGGCTCATGGGTGAAGCCTGCCAGCATCGCGTGCTCCAGCGTCTCGAGCTGGTCGCGCAGCGCCGCGTTGATGCGCGGGTTGCAATGCCCGAACAGGTTCACCCACCACGAGCTGACCGCGTCCAGATAGCGTTTCCCGTCGCAGTCATACAGCCACGCACCCTGGCCGCGCGCGACCGGCACCGGCGGGAAGCTCTCGTAATGCTTCATCTGCGAGCAAGGGTGCCAGACGGCGGACAGGCTGCGCGCGAGCAGGTCGGCGTTGGTCGGAGTATGATTTGCCATGGATGGAATCATAGCGGGTTTCGCGGCTTTCTTATAACTCGAGTCGAGGTGAATCATGCATATTCTCATCACGGGCGGCACCGGACTGATCGGCCGGCGGCTCTGCAAGGCGCTGCTCGCGGAAGGGCATGAGCTGACGGTGCTCAGCCGCGATCCGGCTTCCGTCCCGGTCAAATGCGGCGCCGGCGTCCATGCGCTTCTCTCGCTTGCCGGATGGCGTCCCGAAGCATCCTTCGATGCGATCATCAATCTCGCGGGCGAACCGATCGTCGATAAGCGCTGGACGGCACAGCGCAAACAGATCCTGTGGGACAGCCGCGTCACCCTCACCGAAGAACTGGTACGGCGCATCGCCGCTGCCGAACACAGACCTTCGGTGCTGCTGAGCGGTTCGGCGGTGGGTTATTACGGCGACCGCGGCGACCTCATACTGGATGAAGCGGCGGATGCCGGCACAGGCTTCGCCGCAGAGCTGTGCAAGGCATGGGAGGACGCAGCGCGGATTGCTGAAAAGTTCGAAGTGCACGTCTGTCTGCTGCGCACCGCCCCGGTGTTGAGCGACGACGGCGGACTGCTGGCGCGCATGCTGCCGCCGTTCCGGATGGGACTGGGCGCGCGACTCGGCGACGGAAAGCAGTGGATGGGCTGGGTGCATATCGAGGACTATGTCGCGATGGTGCTCCGGCTGCTGCACGACGACCAGATGCACGGCCCGTACAACATGACCGCGCCGAACCCGGTCACCAATGCCGAATTCACCGCGACGCTGGCGGCAGCCGTGCACCGCCCGGCCCCCTTCGCCGCTCCCGCCGCGTTCTTGAAGTTGGCCATGGGCGAATCCGCCAGCCTGCTGCTGGAAGGACAAAGGGTGTTACCCGGAAAAATGGAGGCGGCGCGTCATCGATTCGCCTTTCCGACACTCGCGGAAGCGCTGCACGACCTGATTCGCTAGGCCGGGCGTACATGCGCAATCGCGTGCCGACCGGAACGGGTGTCGCGCTAGTCGGCTGCGGGCAGACGAATGGTGTACTGGCTGGATCTCTCGTCGCGCGCCACCAGCAACAGCTTGTGCTTTTGCGCGTCTTCCACCAGCTCCTTGAACGAACGGTAACCGTACGATGACTCGGTGAAGCCCGGCCTGCGGCGTTGCATGGTCGTCTTGACCATCGAACCCCAGATCTTTTCGTCCGAGCCGCGTTCGGCGATCAATGCCTCGACGGTCTCGACGATGAAGTCCAGCGCTTCCTGGCGCTTGTCGTCTTCGGCCTTCGCTGCCGGCGCCCTGGTCCTGCCCGCGGCAGCTTTCACCGGCGCCTGTTTCTCGGCGCGCTTTTGCTTCGCTTCCTGCGCGCGCACCAGATCGTCGTAGAAGATGAACTCGTCACAATTGGCGCTGAGCAGGTCGGAGGTCGAGTCTTTCACGCCGATGCCGATCACGTACTTGTTGTTCTCGCGCAGCTTCGAAACCAGCGGTGAAAAGTCCGAGTCGCCGCTGATGATGACGAAGGTGTCCACATGGGCCTTGGTGTAGCAGAGATCCAACGCATCGACGACCATGCGGATATCTGCCGAGTTCTTGCCCGACTGGCGCACATGCGGTATCTCGATCAGCTCGAAGGCGGCTTCGTGCATCGTCGCCTTGAACTCCTTGTAGCGGTCCCAGTCGCAATAGGCTTTCTTGACGACGATGCTGCCCTTGAGCAGCAGGCGCTCCAGCACCCTCTTGATGTCGAACTGCGCGTATCTGGCGTCGCGCACGCCCAATGCCACATTCTCGAAATCGCAGAACAAGGCCATGTTGGTTATTTCAGGTTGGGCTGCCATGTGTGTTTCTCCTTATATCACCTTACCCAAAAACGAGCGTGGCCCGGATGGGATGCATTGAGATCCGGGGGACCCTTTGGTACGCCCACCGTTCCCCGGATTCTGCTGCGCGCCATCCGGGCTACAGAACTACAGGACCTTGCCGGGATTCATCAGCCCGTTCGGGTCTAGCGTCTGCTTGATGCCGCGCATCAGTTCCAGCTCCAGCGGGTCCTTGTATGCGCGGATGGTTTCGCGCTTGAGCTGCCCCAGGCCGTGTTCGGCGCTGATGCTGCCGTCCAGTTCGCGCACCACTTCATAGACCAGCCGGTTCACTTCGCTCTCGTGCTGCGCGATGAATGTCTCGTTCTGTGCGGCATCCGCCAGCGAGACGTTGTAGTGGATGTTGCCGTCGCCCATGTGCCCGAACGCGACGATGCGCACGCCGGGGAACGCGGTGTGCATCGCGGCATCGGCGCGCGCGATGAATTCCGCCACGCGGCTGACCGGCACGGAAATGTCATGCTTGATGCTGATGCCCTCGCGCTTCTGCGCATCGCTGATGTTCTTGCGCAGCTTCCACCAGTTCTCCGCCGCACCGGCATCGGCGGTGACGGAGAACTCCGGGATGTCCGCGCCGAAACCCTGTATCGCGCCGCGCAGCGCATCGTCCAGCGGGCGCGGCAGCACGTCGCCCGACTGGATCAGCAGAATATATTCGTAGCGTTCGGCGAACGGCTCGGCGGTTCCGGGGACATGCCGGAACACGATGTCCAGGCTGCTGCGCGAAACGAGCTCGAACGCGCCCAGGGTGTCGCCGCAGACGGCGCGGACATGCGCCAGCAGGCGCACCGCGATCGCGGGGTCGGTGATGGCCACGATGGCGGTGGCGGAAGATCGCGGGCGCGGGAACAGCTTCAGCACGGCGGCGGTGATGATGCCCAGTGTGCCTTCCGCGCCGATGAACAGGTGCTTCAGATCATAGCCGGAGTTGTCCTTGCGCAGGCTGCGCAGGCCGTTCCAGACGCGCCCGTCCGGCAGCACCACTTCCAGCCCGAGCACCAGGTCGCGCGCGTTGCCGTAGCGCAGCACGCCGTTGCCGCCGGCGTTGGTGGACAGGTTGCCGCCGATCTCGCAATGGTCCAGGGTCGCCGTCAGCTCGAGCGGGAACAGGCGGTCATGCCGCTGTGCCGCCTCGCGTATGCCGGCGAGTATGCAGCCCGCCTCGACGGTCATGGTGTAGTTCACCGGGTCGATCGCGCGGATACGATCCATGCGCGACAGGTTGAGCACGATCTGCCTGCCTTCGGCCAGCGGCACCGACGCGCCGCACAGACTGGTGTTGCCGCCCTGCGGCACGATGGCGATGCGGCTCGCGGCGCACAGCTTGACGATCTCCGCGACCTGCCGCGTGTCCGAGGGGAACACCACCGCCGACGCATCGCCGAAATAGCGCCCGCGCTTGTCGGCATAATACGGCGCGGCCGCAGCGCCGGTCAGCAATGCCTCGCTGCCGACGATGGCAGCGGCGGCGGAAAGAAGATCCGTTGCCATAGCCGTGATCAGCGCAACAACGCCTTGTTGATCGCAGCCATGAAGGTCAGGCTTTTTTGGTCATGAACGGCTTGACGCACATCTGGTAGAGCGACGAGAAGATCATCACGGTCGATGCGAGGCTGTAACCGAAGCCGCCGACCATCACCAGCCAGGCGAAGCCCGGGTGCATCTTGGTGAGCCACCACGCCGCGATATCGAGGATCAGGAACATGAACGGCGTAAAGATCAGCAACGCCTTGACGACCGGATTGAAGCCCGTGGCGAAGCTGAAGATCAGGCCGATGAAGAAAAAGATGAAGGCGATGCCGAACAGGTGGATATGCGAAACCCGGGTCAGGGTGGTCACGGTCGCCCCGCTATCGGTCGCCGCCACCTTGAGCATGTCGTCCTTTACGCCGACATTGGCCAGGCCGGGCATGTTCGCATGGCAACCGATGCAATACTGGTCGGTGAGCGGTTTGACCTTCGTTTCCCATTCGCCTTCCGGCGCACCCGCGCGGGCCCATTTGATCATGGCCAGCTTGGCTTCTCCGGGCGCGTAATCTTTCATCGAGCCGTTGAGTTTGGCTTCCAGCTTCGACCCGCCGCGGTTGCCGTAGTAGCTGTACACCAGATCGTCCATCGACAACCCGAGTTTGCCGTCCGCCATGCCGTGGGTCAGCATGATCTGTCCGCCCGCCATCAGCAGGCCCAGGCCGACGACCAGAAGGTATCCGGTAAACAGCGCCTTGACCGGTAAGGCAAGATTCTCCAGGCTCGTCCAGGTCAGTTCTTTCATTTTGTCTCTCCCATTTTGCGCAGATCGTTTGTTGTATGAAGTGGCGGCGGATCCAACAAGTTCCGGTTGACCGGCTCCGGAATGGAGTCGATGGGACTTCCGGGCAGATGAAACGCGAGAAAGTCCCGGTCCGGCCCCGGAACTGGAAGGATGGCTGCAATGGACATATCAAGAGCCGCGCCATGCCTCTCGCCCACAGGCCGGCCAAATGCTAACAGAAAACCGCCTGCGCGGCACGATTCGCAAAGCAACTCCGGTGCTTCCGGTGCACCGGCTGGGTCTTGACAGGGTACTGCCTGAACAGCTCCAGAGAACGGGACCTCCGGGATGCCCGCCCCCTGGCGCCGTATCCCCTAGAACTCCAGCGGGTCGACATCCAGAGACCAGCGCAGTTTCCGGGCGGGCGATGCGTCCAGCAGAGGTTGCCATGTGCGCAGGAATCGCTGCAGGGCTTTGCGTACCGTGCATTGGATCAGCAATTGCGCGCGAATGTGGTTGGCACGGCGCGGCAGCGCGGCAGGCACCACGCCGAGGACCTCCACGGCATGCTGCAATCCCACCGCGGCAGCGCGCGCCTGATCGAGGAATGCATAAACCTCGGCCTCGTCCTTCCCCTCGGCACGCAGCATCGCCTGATAGACGAATGGCGGAAAGCCCGCCATCTGCCGCTCGGCAAGCTGTGATGCCGCCCAGCCCTCGAAGTCGTGCGCCTGCAGGGCACGGAACAGGGGGTGGTCGGGGAAGGCGGTCTGGATCACCACTTCACCGGGTTTGTCGGCGCGCCCGGCGCGCCCGGCCACCTGCACCAGTTGCGCGAAAAGCTTTTCAGGTGCACGGAAGTCGCTGCTGTACAGCGCGCTGTCGGGGTTGAGCACGCCGACCAGCGTCAGCGCGGGGAAATCGTGCCCCTTCGCGAGCATCTGCGTGCCCACCAGAATATCCACCTCGTTGGCGTGTATCTGCTCGCGCATGGCCTGCCAGGCGCGCCTGTTGCGCGTGCTGTCGCGGTCGACGCGCAGGATGCGCGCGTCCGGGAAACGCTCCTGCAGCACGCTTTCCACCCGCTGCGTACCGCTGCCGACCGGGTGCAGATCGGCGCTGCCGCAATCCGGACAGGCGGACGGCACGCGTATCTGGTAGCCGCAATGATGGCAGCGCAGCCGCTGCTCGTTCAGATGCAGCACCATCTTGCCCGCGCAATGCTTGCAGCCGGACAGCCAGCCGCAGCCGGTGCACATCAGCACCGGCGCATAACCGCGCCGGTTGATGAACAGCAGGCTCTGCTCGCGGCGCGCGATGCGCTGCCCGATCTCGCGCAGCAGGTTCTCGCTGATGCCGTGGTGCATCACCGTCTGGTTGGTGTTGATGCAGCGCACCGCAGGCAGGCTCGCGGCGGCAAACGCGCGCGCGCTCAACCTGAGCATCCGGTAGCGCCCGTTCTGCGCATTGTGGTAGCTCTCCAGCGACGGCGTCGCCGAGCCCAGCACGACAGGCACGCCGTGCTGGCTGGCGCGGAAGATCGCCGCGTCGCGCGCCGAATAGCGCAGCCCGTCCTGCTGCTTGAACGAACTGTCGTGCTCCTCGTCCACGATGACCAGCGCCAGCCTGGGCAGTTCGGCGAACACCGCCAGTCGCGTGCCGAGCACGATCTGCGCCGCGCCCGATCGCGCCTGCTGCCAGTTATGCAGCCGCTCGCCTTCGCTCAACCCGCTGTGCAGGCTGACCAGGTTGACATCGGGAAGACGGCTGCGGAAATAGTTCTCCAGTTGCGGGGTGAGGTTGATCTCAGGCACCAGCAGCAGCACCTGCCCGCCGCGTTGCAACATGCGGTGCATCAGGTGCACATACACCTCGGTCTTGCCGCTGCCGGTGATGCCGTGCAGCAGGAAACAGGCGTAGCCGCCGGCTTGCGTGACCGCCTCCACCGCGAGCTGCTGTTCGCCGGTCAGCGTGTGAGCGTTGTCGAAGGCGTGTTCCTGGATATCACCAACCGTTCGCCCCGGGCCTGTCGAAGTGGGGGAAACACCCGGAAAACTCTCGACCCAACCCTCCGCCACCAGCGCCTTCAACTGCGCCCCTGCCGTCGCCGACAGGCTCTTGAGTTGCGCCAGGTTGCACGGCTGCGCTGCCAGCTTCGCCAGGATGCGCCGCTGCACCACTTTGCGTTTCGGGAAGTTCTCCAGGTCGAGCGCCGCACCGCCCGCAGTCAGGCGATAAGCCAAGACCGATTTGCCGATGACCGGCCTGTCCGAGCGCAGCCGCGCCGGCAACGCGGACAGCACCGTCTGCCCGATCGGATATCGGTAGTAATCGCTGCAAAAGCGCAACAGACCGAGCAGCTCCGCCGACAGCGGCACGCTGTCGTGCAGCACCTGCTTCACCGGCTTGATGCGCTCCGGCATCATATCCGTCGTCGAGGCGATCTCCATCACCACCCCTGCCATCTGGCGCCGTCCGAACGGCACGATCACGCGCTTGCCGACCACGGCATTCTCCGCCACCGTGTAGTCGAACAGGGTGTGCAGCGGGACATCGAGGGCGACGCGGACTATGGTCATGTTTGCTCAGGGACAGCGGACGCCGTGATTGTCGCAGAAATGCAAAAGCCGCAGGGGATACCTGCGGCTTTTCGTTCAAGCTTCCAGCCTAGTGATACTTTCTGCTCAGCTCATGTACCGCCGCCACCAGCGCCGCCGCATGTTCCGGATCGGAATGCTGCGAGATGCCGTGGCCCAGGTTGAACACGTGGCCGCTGCCATAGCCATAGCTGCCGAGGATGCGTTCCACTTCCGTGCGGATCGCGTCCGGCGCGGCGAACAATGCGGCGGGATCCATGTTGCCCTGCAGCGCGACCTTGTTGCCGACCTTCTGCCGCGCGATGCCGATGTCCATGGTCCAATCCAACCCCACCGCGTCACATCCGCTGTCGGCGATGCTCTCGATCCACAGGCCGCCACCCTTGGTGAACACGATGGACGGGATGCGCACGCCGTCCTTCTCCTTGATCAGGCCGGCGACGATGCGCTGGGTATAGGCCAGCGAAAATTCGTGGAACGCCGCATGCGACAGCACGCCGCCCCACGAATCGAAGATCATCACCGCCTGCGCGCCGGCTTCGATCTGCGCGTTCAGGTAGGCGGTCACCGCCTGGGTGGTCACTTCGAGGATGTGGTGCATCAGCTTCGGCTCGTTGTACATCAGGGTCTTCACCCTGGCGTAGTCGTCGCTGCCGCCGCCCTCGACCATGTAGCAGGACAGGGTGAACGGGCTGCCGGAGAAGCCGATCAGCGGCACGCGGCCATCCAGTGCCTTGCGGATCTGCGTCACGGCGTCGGTCACATATCGCAGGTCCTTGCCGATGTCCGGCACGCGCAGCGCCCTGATCGCCGCCTCGTCGCGCAGCGGGCGCTCGAACTTCGGGCCTTCGCCCTCGGAAAAATACAGCCCGAGGCCCATCGCGTCGGGCACGGTGAGGATGTCGGAGAACAGGATCGCCGCATCCAGCGGGAAGCGGTCCAGCGGCTGCAGCGTCACCTCGGTGGCGAAGTCCGGGCTCTTGCACAGGCCGAGGAAGCTGCCGGCGCGCTTGCGCGTCTCGCGGTATTCCGGCAGGTAGCGACCGGCCTGGCGCATCATCCACATCGGCGTGTAGTCGGTCGGCTGGCGCAGCAGAGCGCGCAGGAAGGTGTCGTTTTTCAGCTTGAAGTTCATGGTATTTCCCGGATTAGATCTAGCGCGGCAGCACCGACGAGCCCATCAGGAACTCATCGACCGACCGTGCGCACTGGCGCCCTTCGCGGATCGCCCATACGACCAATGATTGCCCGCGGCGCATGTCACCCGCGGCAAACACCTTGTCCACATTGGTACGGTAGCTCGTAGTGTCGGCCCTGGCATTGCCGCGCGCATCCTTCTCCACACCGAACGCATCCAGCACCTGCTGCAAGGGATTGGTGAAACCCATCGCCAGGAACACCAGGTCGGCCTTCAACTCGAACTCGCTGCCGGCGATCTCGCTCATCCTGCCGTCCTTCCATTCGACGCGTACCGCCCTGATGGCCTTGAGCACGCCCTTTTCGCCGACGAACTCTTTGGTGGCGATCGCCCAGTCACGCGAGCAGCCTTCTTCGTGCGAGCTCGAGGTGCGCAGCTTGAGCGGCCAGTTAGGCCACACCAGATACCTGTCCTCCTGCTCGGGCGGGCGCGGCATCACTTCGATCTGGGTGATCGAGGCAGCACCGTGGCGGTTCGAGGTGCCGACGCAATCGGAGCCGGTGTCGCCGCCGCCGATCACCACCACATGCTTGCCCTTGGCGCTGATCGGGTTCTTGCCGTCGCCTGCCACTTCCTTGTTCTGCGGGATCAGGAACTCCAGTGCGTAATGCACGCCTTTCAGTTCGCGCCCCGGCATCGGCAGATCGCGCGGCTGCTCCGCACCGCCCGCCAGGATCACCGCGTCGAACTTCTTGAGCAATTCATCCGGCGTGACCGTCTTCTGCGCGTCGTTCGCCACACCCTTGCCCGGCTTCTCCCTGCCGACGAAGGTGTTAATCCGGAACTTGACGCCCTCGGCCTCGAGCTGCGCCATGCGCCAGTCGATCAGCCGCTTGTCGAGCTTGAAATCGGGGATGCCGTAGCGCAGCAGGCCGCCGATGCGGCTGTTCTTCTCGAACACGGTGACCGCATGGCCGGCGCGCGCCAGCTGCTGCGCGGCCGCAAGGCCGGCGGGGCCGGAGCCGGCCACGGCGATCTTTTTGCCGGTCTTCTTCGCCGCGGGCTGCGGCACCACCCAGCCGTTCTCGCCGCCCTTGTCGATGAGGAAATGCTCGATGGACTTGATGCCTACCGCATCGCCGTCGATGTTCACCGTGCAGGCCGCTTCGCACGGCGCAGGGCAGATGCGCCCGGTGAACTCGGGAAAGTTGTTGGTGGAATGCAGCACATCCAGCGCCTCGCGCCAGTTGCCGCGGTACACCAGGTCGTTCCAGTCCGGGATGATGTTGTTGACCGGGC
Source organism: Gallionella sp. (assembly GCA_044230015.1). Lineage (GTDB taxonomy): Bacteria > Pseudomonadota > Gammaproteobacteria > Burkholderiales > Gallionellaceae > Gallionella. The sequence goes on from JBGARW010000004.1 coordinate 24,909, forward strand.
AGCCGCTGGTGCAGAACGGGATGCCGCAATCCATGCAGCGCGCGCCCTGTATCCTGGCCTGCTCATCGCTCAGGTGCAGCGTGAACTCGCGGTAGTTCTTCAGCCGTTTCTCCACCGGCAGGCTGGTCTCGCTCTGCCGCTGGAATTCCATGAATCCGGTGATCTTACCCATTATGGACAATCTCCTTCTGCTGCGCCGCTATCTCCTGCAACGCGCGGCGGTATTCGACCGGCATCACCTTGATGAATTTCGGCAGGTATCGCGCCCAGTCATCCAATATCTCGCAGGCGCGCGCGCTGCCGGTATGCTGCCGGTGATTCCTGATGAATTCGCGCAACACCCGCTCGTCCGCCTTGTTCAGGTGGTTGAAATGCACGCGGCCATGCGCTGCCACTTCTCCGGTCTCGCTGGCCTCCGCCTCGGCGGGAACAGGCTCGAGTTCCACCATCGCGAGGTTGCAGCGCTTCTCGAAGCCGCCGTCCTCATCCAGCACGAATGCCACGCCGCCGGACATGCCCGCGGCGAAGTTGCGCCCGGTCTGCCCCAGCACGATGACCATGCCGCCGGTCATGTATTCGCAGCCGTGGTCGCCCACACCCTCCACCACCGCGACGGCACCGGAGTTGCGCACCGCGAAGCGCTCGCCGGCCACGCCGCTAAAGTAGCATTCGCCGGAGGTCGCGCCATACAGCACGGTGTTGCCGACGATGATGTTCTCGTGCGATGCAATCCTGCATTCCCTGGGGGGCATGATGGCGATGCGCCCGCCGCACAGCCCCTTGCCGACATAGTCGTTGCCTTCGCCGCGCAACTCGAACGAGATGCCGTGCGCGAGGAACGCGCCGAAGCTTTGCCCTGCCGTGCCGCTGAATCTGACGCTGATGGTGTCGGTGGGCAGTCCCGCCTGGCCATAACGCCTGGCGACTTCGTGCGACAGCATCGCGCCGACGGTGCGGTTTACGTTGCCGATCCCGCTCTCGATGGCCACCGGCTTCCTGTCGTTCAGCGCGTCCTGCGCCTGGGCGATAAGGGTGTTGTCCAGCGCCTTCTCCAGCTCGTGGTCCTGCTGCTCGGTATGGCGGCGCGCCACGCCGGCCGGCATGTCCGGCTGGTGGAATATCCTTGAAAAATCGAGCCCCTGGGACTTCCAGTGCGCGATGCCATGCCTGACGTCGAGCAGGTCGCTGCGCCCGACCAGCTCGTCGAACCTGCGGATGCCCAGTTGCGCCATGTATTCGCGCACCTCATCGGCGATGAAGAAGAAGAAGTTCACCACGTGTTCCGGCTGCCCGGTGAATTTCTTGCGCAGCTCCGGATCCTGCGTCGCCACGCCCACCGGACAGGTGTTGAGGTGGCACTTGCGCATCATGATGCAGCCTTCCACCACCAGCGGCGCGGTGGCGAAACCGAATTCATCCGCGCCCAGCAACGCGCCGATCAGCACATCGCGCCCGGTCTTGAGCTGGCCGTCCACCTGCAACGCGACGCGGCCGCGCAACTGGTTCAGCACCAGCGTCTGCTGCGCTTCGGCCAGACCCAGCTCCCACGGCGTGCCGGCATGCTTGATCGAGGAAATGGGCGATGCGCCGGTGCCGCCGTCGAAACCCGAGATGACGATGTGGTCCGCCTTGGTCTTGGCCACGCCGGCCGCGACGGTGCCCACCCCGACTTCGGAGACCAGCTTGACCGAGATCGACGCGGCGGGATTGGCGTTCTTCAGGTCATGGATGAGCTGCGCGAGATCCTCGATCGAATAGATGTCATGATGCGGCGGCGGAGAGATCAGCCCCACGCCCGGCACCGAGAAACGCAGCTTGGCGATATATTCGGTCACCTTGTGGCCGGGCAACTGCCCGCCTTCGCCGGGCTTGGCGCCCTGCGCCATCTTGATCTGGATCTGGTCGGCGCTGGAAAGATATTCGGCGGTCACGCCGAAACGGCCCGACGCGACCTGCTTGATGCGCGAACGCAACGAGTCGCCTTCCTTGAGCTCGCGGTCGCTTGCGATGCGGCTCTTGCCGATGATGTCGGACAGCATCTCGCCACCCCTGGATGGCTTGGAGCGCGCCGCATCTTCGCCGCCTTCGCCGGTGTTGGATTTGCCGCCGATGCGGTTCATCGCGATCGCCAGCGTGGTATGCGCCTCGGTGGAGATCGAACCGAGCGACATCGCGCCGGTGACAAAGCGCTTGACGATCTCCCTGGCCGGCTCGACTTCCTCCAGCGGCACCGGAGCGCCCGCGGACCTGATCTCGAACAGCCCGCGCAAGGTCTTCAGCTTCGTGCTTTGCTCATTGATCAGCCGCGCATACTCCTTGAAAGTACCGGCATTGTTGGTGCGCGTGGCGTTCTGCAGTTTTGCGATGGTATCGGGCGTCCACATGTGCTCTTCGCCGCGCACGCGCCATGCATACTCGCCGCCCGCCTCCAGTGCGTTGGCCAGCACCGGATCGTTGCCGAAGGCGCCGCGGTGGGTGCGCACCGCCTCTTCGGCCACTACGCTCAAGCCGATACCCTCGATCTGGGTCGCCGTGCCGGTGAAATACTTCTCGACGAATTCCGCGTTCAGGCCGACCGCCTCGAAGATCTGTGCGCCGCAATAAGACTGGTAAGTGGAGATACCCATCTTGGACATCACCTTCATCAGGCCCTTGCTGATCGCCTTGATGAAACGCTTCTTGGCTTCCTTGGCGTCCGCTTTCGCGGACAGGCTCATCGCCATGATGGTCTCGTATGCCAGCCACGGGCACACCGCCTCCGCGCCATAGCCGGCCAGCAACGCAAAGTGATGCACTTCGCGCGCCGAGCCGGTATCCACCACCAGTCCGGTGCTGGTACGCGAGCCGGCCTGCACCAGATGATGGTGCACTTTGGAGCATGCCACCAGTGCGGGAATCGCCACGCGCCGCGCCGATATCGCCCGATCCGACAGGATCAGCACGTTGTAGCCGTCAGCCACCGCCTTGTCGGCGGCGGCGCATAACGCCTGCATGGCTCCCTCGCAGCCGGCCGCGCCTTGTGCGACCGGATAGGTCATGTCCAGCACCAGCGAGCGGTAGCGCCCCCGGGTGAGCCGGTCGATGTCGCGCAATTTCGCGATGTCGTCATTCGACAGCACCGGCTGGTGCACTTCGAGACGCAGCGGCGGATCGGTCTCGTCGATGCCGAGCAGGTTGGGTTTCGGGCCGATGAACGAGGTCAGCGACATGACGATCTCTTCGCGGATCGGATCGATCGGCGGATTGGTCACCTGCGCGAACAACTGCTGGAAATAATCGTAGAACGAGCGGTTCTTGTTCGACAGCACCGGCAAGGCGGCATCCGCGCCCATCGAGCCGATGGCTTCCTCGCCGCTATTGACCATCGGCGCGAGGATGAACTTGAGGTCTTCCTGCGAATAGCCGAACGCCTGCTGTGTGTCCAGCAGCGAGGCGTTCAGCTTCGCCTCGCTCTTGGCCGCCGGCAGATCGCCGAGAAAATAGCGCGACTGCTCGATCCACTGGCGATACGGTTTGGCCTTGGCGAGCTGGCTCTTCAGCTCCGCATCCTCCACGATGCGCCCCGCCTGCATGTCGATCAGGAACATCCTGCCCGGCTGCAAGCGCCATTTTTTGACGATCTTGTGTTGCGGGATATCCAGCACGCCCATTTCCGAAGCCATCAGCACCACGTCGTCATCGGTGATCAAATAACGCGCCGGGCGCAGACCGTTGCGGTCCAGCGTCGCGCCGATCATGCGCCCATCGGTGAACGCCACGGCGGCCGGGCCGTCCCACGGCTCCATCAGTGCGGCGTGGTATTCGTAAAAGGCGCGCCGCTCCTCGTCCATCAGCGGGTTGCCCGCCCATGCCTCGGGGATCAGCATCATCATCGCGTGCGGCAGCGAATAGCCGCCCATCACCAGCAGTTCCAGCGCGTTGTCGAAACAGGCGGAATCGGACTGGCCTTCCACGATCAGCGGCCAGAGCTTGTCCAGGTCTGCGCCGAACACCCTGGAAGACATTGCGGCATGGCGCGCGGCCATCCAGTTCACGTTGCCACGCACCGTGTTGATCTCGCCGTTGTGCGCGATCATGCGGAACGGATGTGCCCGTATCCAGGTCGGGAAGGTGTTGGTGGAGAAGCGCTGGTGCACCAGCGCCAGCGCGCTGACCACGCTTTCATCCTGCAGATCGAGGTAATACTTGCCGACCTGACCGGCCAGCAGCATGCCCTTGTAGACAATGGTGCGCGCAGACAGAGAAGGGATATACAAGCTCTGGTTGCCGCCCAAACGCCGCACCGCATGCTGCACCGTCTTGCGGATCACGAACAGTTTGCGCTCGAACGCATCGGTATCGGCGCAATTCGTGCCGCGTGCGATGAATACCTGGCGCACGACGGGCTCAGCCTTTCTGACGCTCTCGCCCAGACCGGAGCTGTCCACCGGCACATCGCGCCAGCCCAGCAACTGCTGCCCCTCGGCAGCGATCTTTTCCGCGAGGATCTGTTCGCAGGCCGCACGGATCGCGGCATCGCGCGACAGAAACAGCATCCCCACGCCATAACTGCCGGCAGCCGGCAATACGATGCCCTGTGCCGCGCATCGCGCGCGCAGGAACGCATCCGGGATCTGCAGCAGGATACCCGCCCCGTCACCGGCCAGCGGGTCGGCGCCCACCGCGCCGCGATGTGTCAGGTTCTCCAGTATCCGCAAGCCCTGACGCACCATGTCATGGCTCGGTTTCCCTTTGATATGTGCGACAAACCCCACTCCGCAGGCATCGCGCTCCTGGCGCGGATCATACAAACCTTGCTGCATCGGCAAAGAAGAGTCGCTCACGGTGTTCCCCAGTTCATACTTATTAAAGCCCAGTTCATCAAAGCCAAAAAAATGGCGACACGCGCCGCCATGACAGATACAAAAGCGAAAGGGCGGGAATTTTACCTTGTATGGTGACGATGGGCAACCGCTCCGCGCCAAACGGCGCGGGTGCTACAAGCCGGTCGGTATTTCCTCCGCCGCGAAAATACGGCGGTGTTCGCGGATGGCATAGCGGTCGGTCATGCCGGCGATATAATCGGCCACCGTGCGGGCGCGTTCCGGTTCCGCCTGCCCGTCCGGCGACTGGAACTGCGGCGGCAGCAGGCGGCTGTCCGCCGTGAAGACGCCGAACAAATCGCTGATGATGCGTTGCGCCTTGACGCCCATGCGCATCACGCGGTAGTGGCGGTACAAGTGGGTATGCAGGAACCCCTTGAGCGCACGCTGCCGCTCGTTCATCTCCGCGCTGAAGGCGATCATCGCCGGCGCGCTGCGCACATCCTCTATCGTGGCAGGATTCTGCGCGGCGATGTTGCGCCCGCTCTGCCGTATCAGGTCTGACACCAATGTGTTGATCATGCGCCGCACGGTCTCATGCACCACGCGCCGCTCGGGCAAAGCAGGATAGGCACGGCGCACCTCCTGCAATTGCGCGGCCACCAGAGGCACGGTAGCGAGCTGATCGAGCGTGATCAGTCCGGAACGCAGGCCGTCGTCCACATCGTGATTGTTGTAGGCGATCTCGTCGGCCAGATTGGCTATCTGCGCCTCCAGCGAGGGGCGGCGGCCATGCAGGAAGCGCTCACCCAGTTCGCCGAGCTGCGCGGCCTTCTCCGGCGAGCAGTGCTTGAGTATGCCTTCGCGCGTCTCGAAACACAGGTTCAGCCCGTCGAACGCGGCATAGCGTTCTTCCAGCAGGTCCACCACGCGCAGTGACTGCAGGTTGTGCTCGAAGCCGCCATGCGCCTTCATGCAGGCATTCAATGCGTCCTGGCCGGCATGGCCGAACGGCGTATGCCCGAGGTCATGCGCAAGGGAGATCGCTTCGGCGAGGTCTTCGTTGAGATGCAGGCAGCGCGCAATGGAGCGTGCGATCTGCGCCACTTCGATGCTATGGGTGAGGCGGGTGCGGAACAGGTCGCCCTCGTGGTTCACGAACACCTGTGTCTTGTATTCGAGGCGGCGGAACGCGCCGGAATGGATGATGCGATCACGGTCGCGCTGGAATTCGCCACGGGTATTCGGTGCAGTTTCCGCGATCTTCCGCCCCCGAGAATTGGCCTCGGTGGCGGCATAAGGCGCGAGTTCAGTCATGTTTCGCACAGGCCTTCAGGGTTTGCCGCAACAACTCTTCCGGCACATCGCCGCAAACCACGGCATGCCCGACTTCCTTGAGCAGCACGAAGCGCATCTTGCCACCCTCGACCTTCTTGTCCAATCCCATCAGCTCGAGATATCTTTCCGCACCCAGATCGGGGGCAACGGTGGGCAGCCCGGCGCGTTCGAGCAGGCCGTGGATGCGCGCCACTTCCTGCACACCGATCCAGCCGAGGCGCTGTGACAGGTCCGCCGCCATGACGGTGCCTGCCGCCACGCCCTCACCGTGCAGCCAGTTGCCGTAACCCATGCCGGACTCGATGGCGTGCCCGAAGGTATGCCCGAGGTTCAGCAGGGCACGCTCACCACTTTCGCGCTCGTCCGCCGCAACGACCTCGGCCTTGTTCCGGCAACTGCGCGCGATGGCATATTGCAACGCGGCGGTATCGCGCGCCGGCAGCCTGTCCAGGTTCTGCTCCAGCCATTCGAAGAACGGCAGGTCGCGGATCAGGCCATACTTGATGACCTCGGCGATGCCCGCAGCAAGCTCGTTGTCCGGCAGGGTGTCGAGCGTGGCGGTATCGGCCAGTACCAGCTGAGGCTGGTAGAACGCGCCGATCATGTTCTTGCCGAGCGGATGGTTGATGCCTGTCTTGCCGCCCACCGAGGAATCCACCTGCGCGAGCAGCGTGGTCGGTATCTGGATGAACGGCACACCGCGCAGATAGGTCGCTGCGGCATAGCCGGTCATGTCGCCGATCACACCGCCGCCGAGTGCGATCAGCGGCGTGCTCCGTTCGCAGCGGTTGGCCAGCAGCGCGTCGTAGATCAGGTTGAGCGTGGCGGAATTCTTGTGTTCCTCGCCATCCGGCAGGATGATCGGCACGCTGCCGACACCCATGCTCTGCAAAGTTTGCTGCAGCTTCCCCAAATACAGCGGCGCAACCGTGGTGTTGGTCACGATGGCCGTTCGCTTGTGCGGCAGATGTTCTTCCAGCAACTCGGCCCGACCGAGCAATCCGCTGCCGATATGTATCGGATAACTGCGCTTCCCCAATCCCACTGTCAATGTTTGCATCATCTTCCGGTCGACCTTACTGGCTAGTTTTCCTGAATGCATCTATCTCATCTGCCAGATGCAGCATTAAAGCGTGCGCACTCTGCCTGCCGCTCTGGATGACGATATCGGCAACCTGCAGGTACAAGGGGTCGCGCTGCTGGAACAGTTCCGCCAATTTGGCATGCGGATCGGCAGTTTGCAGCAGCGGGCGGTTACGGTCATGCCGGGTGCGTTGCCACAAGTCATGCACACCCGCCTTCAGATAGATGACGATGCCGTTCTGCTGCAGCGCTGCCCGGTTCCGCTCCGTGAGTACCGCTCCGCCGCCTGTCGCCAGGACCATGTTGTCTCGCCCCGCCAGATCGCAAATGACCGCACTCTCGCGCTGGCGGAAACCGGCTTCGCCCTCGATATCGAAGATATGCGGGATCGTCACGCCGGTGCGCTTCTGGATTTCCTCGTCGCTGTCCACAAAGGTCTTGCCCAGATGCCTGGCGAGCGCCCGCCCTATCGTGGTTTTTCCCGACCCCATCATGCCTACCAGAATCAGGTTCCCCGACTGAAGCTTTCGGCTATCCCTTGTCGAGTCATCCGGGTGAACGCGGCTGTTTGGCTGGCTGTTCTGCATGCCGCCATTGTAAACGATAAAAACAAAAGCCCGGGCCATGCCGGGCTTTTGCTTGGTGGGTCCGCCAGGTCAGCGCAGGCTCATTTCGTCCTTCATGATCTTGGGGGTAATGAAGATCAGCAGCTCCGACTTGGTATCGCTCTTGACGTTATTCTTGAACAGCCAGCCGATAACGGGCACATCGCCCAGCAGCGGAACCTTCTGGGTGGAATCGGAGACATCCTGGGTGAAGACGCCGCCGATCACAACCGTGCCGCCATTCTCGACCAGGACCTCGGTTTTCACGCTCTTGGTATTGATGCTCGGCACACCGCTATAAATCGCTCCCACGGTGTCCTGATTGGCCGTCACCTGCATATTGATATGGTCATCCGGCGTGATTTGCGGTGTGACGTTGAGGCTCAGGGTCGCATCCTTGAACGCAACGCTGGTAGCCCCGCTGCTGGTGGCTGACTGATAAGGGATCTGCGTACCGGACGAGATGTTGGCTGCAACCTTGTCCTTCGTCACCACACGCGGGCTGGCGATATTCTTGGTCCTGCCATCCAGCTCCGATGCGGTCAATTCCAGCGTCAGCACCTTGGTCGCCAGCGGATTGAACAGCGACAGTGTCAATCCCCCCGTTCCGCTGGCCGCGCCAGGCAGGTTCACATTGCCCCCGATGACACCCCGTGTCGCCGTGGGGGTGTTGCCTCCTATGGCAAAACCCGCGCCCGCACCCACGGCAGGGCCGGTATAACCCAGCTTCCCGCCCAGAGTCCGATTGAAGTCATCGGTCGCTGAAACGAAACGCGCCTCGATCAACACCTGACGCACCGGCACGTCGACCTGCTTGATTATCTTGCGCACTTCCTCGAGGCGCGAGGGAGTATCCTGGACGAATATCGTGCCTGTACGGGGGTCGGATACAGCGCTCCCGCGTTTCGACAGGATGGGCTGCTTTGCATCCGTCAGCAATTTGATCATCTCGGCTACCGTCTGGTAACTGAGCTGGAAACTCTCGGTGCGCAGCTCCTCCAGATCGGAGATCTCCTGGCGCGCCGCCAGATTGATCTTCTCCTTGGCGGCGATCTCTTCGCGGGGCGCAACCTGGATCACGTTGCCGTTCTTGCGCATATCCAAGCCGCGGCTCTGCAGGATGATATCCAGCGCCTGGTCCCACGGCACGTCCTTCAGGCGCAGCGTGAGGTTACCGCCCACCGTATCGCTGATCACCATGTTCAATTCGGTGAAATCGGCGATCACATTCAACGCTTCGCGAACATCGATCTTCTGAAAGTTAAGGGTCAGTTTCTCACCCGCATAGCCGATCTGACTTCCCTTGACCAGCTTGTTGGGATCGTCGGCCAACGGCTTCACTTCGACGATGAATTTATTGTCGGTCTGGTAGGCGGCATGCTCCCACAATCCCTTTGGTTCGATCACCATGCGCACGTTGTCGCCCTGCGAGAAGGTGTCCACACCTTGCACCGGCGTTGCAAAATCGACCACATCCAGTTTGCGCTGCAGATTGCGCGGCAGGCTGGTTTTAAGGAAATCGACTATCAGTGTCGTACCCTGTTGGCGGATGTCGATGCCGATGCCGGGATCGGAAAGGTCGACCTGGATACGCCCTTCGCCATTCTTGCCGCGCCGGAAATCGATGTCGCGCAAGGTATGCTTTTGCGCACCCTGATTGGCCTCGGCAAATTGTGACGCACCGCCAACCGCAGCCCGGTCAGCCGCCTTGCCCTGCAAAGTGATCAACAGCTTGTTCCCGTCGATCTTGGTGTCATAGGCAAGCATCTGGTTGAGATTGAGCACCAGACGGGTACGGTTGCCGGCCTGCACGACATTGGCGCTGCGCAAATCGCCTTCGCTGAAATCCTGGGCAGACCTTCCCAGCCCGTTTGCGGTATTGGGAAAATCCAGCGCGATACGCGGCGGGGTATTGATGGTGAAACCGGCCGGCACATTGGCCAGCGGTTGCGCCAGTTCGACCTTGATGACCGTCGTTCCGTCACCGGTGCTGCTGACATCCAGCGCGGTAATGCTATTCTGCGCATCGGCCTGTGCCTGTGTGCCATACAGGCCGAATACGATGAACAGGCCGAGTATCTGCACCATACTGCCGAGAATGGAATTTAGTCGTTTCATTGTCTTACTCCTAACCGGTATAGCCGGAACCGAACATTAATAACCTAACGGGTACTGTGCTGCCAAATCTTCAGGATGGCGGTGCCATCAATGCCCGCGATCATTCAATCAATTGCAGACTGCTCATGCGCTCCGACCAGTCGCCGGCGCTGTCTTGCACAACTTCTTTGATCTTCACCTCTGTGTCAGCCACTTCCTGTATCAGTCCGAAGTTCAATCCGACATAATTCCCGGCCTTGACCCGATGCAGTTTGCCGTCCGGGGCGCGAATCACCGCATAGCCGACTTTATTCTGGTGAAGATAGCCGACCATCTTGAGCCCCTCGAGCGGAAACTCTTCCAGGGCCTCCTTGGGACGATCCAGATCCGGCTGATTAATTCCGGGGCGGCTACCGGAACCCAACTTCGGCTTGCGCAGCTTGAACGGATCGGGCAGGCTTGTCTCGTTGTTGTAGACAAAAGGCTCATAAGCCTTCACTTCCGGCGGCGGCGGGATCTTGCCACGCATGTCCGCGCCGGCATTCTTGACGAAATCACGCAGGTCCTGGAATTCCTCGCCGCCGCAACCGGTCAGCAGCATCGAAAGTAGCGCAAGCTGAAAGAATCTCATCATTTTTTCGCTCCTGCGGGCTTGGTGGCCTTCTTCTTCTGGGCGGAAGCCTCCTCTTCATCCAGGTAGCGGAAAGTCTTCGCGATGGCATCCATCGACAAGCCTGCGCCGGCCGGATTTATCGCTATCTCATTGAGCGTGACGATACGCGACAGCATGGCGATATCACTGGAGAATTTACCGATGTCATCATAGCTTCCGGTCACCCTGATCGCGATCGGCTGCTCGGCGAACGCACCGTCCCTGATCGTTTCATTGCCCGGGCGGAACAGGTCGAACTGCAAGCCGCGCCCCAGACCGGCCTGATTGATGTCTGTCAGCAGCGCATCCATTTCAGATTTGCTGGGCAATTGCTTGAGCAGTGCGCCAAAGGATTCCTGGGTTTCGGTGAGTTGCTTCTTGATCAGATCCAGATTGATCGCCTGTTTCTTCTTGGACAGGAAGGTTTCCTTGAGGCTGTCTTCCTCTTTCTTGATCTTTTGCAGGCTTTCCCACTGCCCCTGCCAGTCGAACACGGCGCCCGCGATGACCACGCAAAAGAACAGGGTGGCAAAGGCAACGATCTTTACCAGCCATGGCCATGCGCCGGGATTTTTCGGGTTCAGGTTCTTCAGGTCGTCTAGCTTTATCATGGCACCTAGCCCTTTGCGCCAGCAGGTTTAACGGAGGAAGCACCCTCGGCCGCGCTCTGTTTGGTCAGCTTGAATGTCAGCGTAAACTCGCTTACGCGCGCACCGCCGGCACTGGCGGCGCTGATCACAACCAAGGCCGGTGAATCGAGCCACGGCGAATCCTCGATCGCCCGCATCAGTGTGGAGATACGCGCATTGGACTGGGCATAACCGACCACATTGATCTTGTTGCCGGTCTGCTTGAGTGTCTTGAGATACACCCCGTCCGGCAAGATACGCAACATCTGGTCCAGCAGATGCACCACATCGGAACGGTCGCTTTGCAGTTTTTCAACCGCATCCTTGCGCGCCAGCAAGGACTGCGTCTGCTCGCGGAGCTTCTTGATTTCCGCGATCTGCTTGTCCAGAACCTCCGTCTCCTGTTTCAGGTATGCATTGCGCCTTTCCTGATAGGATATCTGGCTGCTGATTGCGGCATGTACGAATCCCACCACCAGTGCGCCCAGCACTACGGAAATCACACTCAGCGCAACAAACTGGATCTGGCGGGCACGGCGCTTCTCGGCACGATGCGGCAGTAGGTTTATGCGTATCATGATGGGTCGAACCTCCGCATCGCCAGTCCGCAGGCGATAATCAAGGATGGTGCATCAGTTTGCAGCTGGCGTGGCTTGATACGGCTCGACAGCGTCATCAGGGCGAACGGATTGGCCACCATGGTGCTCACCTGGGTCCGGGTCGCCACCGCATCGTCCAGGCCGGGCAGTACCGCACACCCGCCCGCCAGCACGATGTATTCCACCTCGTTGTATTGCGTCGAGGTGAAAAAGAACTGCAACGCGCGGGCGATTTCCATCACAAGGCTCTCGCGAAAGGGCGACAAGACGTCGCTCTCGTAATTGTCCGGCAATCCGCCATTGCGTTTGGCCGACTCAGCCTCTTCGGCGGACAAGCCGAACATGGCCTGTATCTGCTGAGTCAACTGGTCGCCGCCGATCTGCTGATCCCTCGAATAGACCGATTGCCCGTTGCGCAACACATTGACATTCATCACGCTTGCGCCAATATCGACCAGCACAACGCATTTATCCACCGCACCGTCAGGCAGCTGGGCGCGTATCTGCTCGAAAGCAGCCTCGGCCGCGTAGGGCTCGACATCGACAACCAGCGCTTTCAAACCCGCTCCCTGGGCAGCCGCGACACGGTCTTCGACATTACCTTTGCGCGAAGCGGCCAACAGCACTTCGATCTCCTCCGGATTACCGGGAGCGGGGCCGAGCACCTGAAAGTCGAGGTTGACCTCTTCCAGCGCGAACGGGATGTACTGGTTTGCTTCGGATTCGACCTGATATTCCAGATCCTCCTCGCGCATGCCGGCGGGAAGCATGATCTTCTTGGCAATCACAGCCGCCGCGGGAAGCGCCAGGCTGATGTTCTTGATGCGGCTGCCCAACCGTTTCCAGGCGCGCTGAAGGCACTCCGAGAGTGCGTCAAGATTGTTGATGTTGCCGTCGGTGACGGCATCCTTGGGGAGCGGCTCGATCGCGTAACGCTCTATGATGTACCCGCCCTTTTTGGGTAATTCGCTCAACTCCACCATCTTGACCGACGATGCGCTGATATCCACACCTATCATGGGTGGAGTCTTGGTCTGCAGAAAGTCCAGCGGGATGTCAAAATTTACTTTGGGCATAGGCCGTTTAGAGCTTTTCCGTATAAAGTGGTTTAAATCCTAGCAATAACTATAAACCATGTAAAGTTATTTTTAAGGGGTCATTTTATCCACAGAGCCGATATAATTTCGCACACCATATCATCATTACCTCTTTTCGGACAACTGTACATGTCTTCCCGCCGCTGGCTTCATCCGGTACTCATGATGCTGACCCTGCTCCTGCTCCCGGTGATATTGCTCGGTCTGGCGGTCATGCTGGCTTATCCGGCATTGCCTTCACTGGAGGCGCTTACCGATTATCGCCCCAAGATCCCGCTGCGTGTCTACAGCGCCGAGGGTGTGCTGCTCGGTGAGTTCGGCGAGGAGCGGCGCGCCCTGGTCAAGATCTCCGAGGTGCCGGACGTGATGAAGAAAGCCATTCTCGCCGCCGAGGATGATCGTTTCTACCAGCATGGCGGGGTAGATTACATGGGTGTCCTGCGCGCCGCAATTTCCAATTTCACTTCCGGCGGGGCAAGACAGGGAGCAAGCACCATCACCATGCAGGTGGCGCGCAATTTTTTCCTTTCCAAGGAAAAGACCATGACGCGCAAGTTCAACGAGGTGCTGCTTGCCTTCAAGATCGAGCACAATCTGAGCAAGGACGAAATCCTGCAGCTCTACTTCAACCAGATCTACCTTGGCCAGCGTGCCTACGGCTTTGCGGCGGCAGCCCAGATCTACTTTGGCAAACCCCTGGGCCAGGTCACTGTTGCCGAAGCATCCATGCTGGCCGGGCTACCCAAGGCACCCTCCTCATATAATCCGGTAGTCAACCCGAAGCGTGCCAAGTTGCGGCAACTTTATGTCTTGCGCCGCATGCACGAATTGCATTTCATCGATGATGAACAGCTCCAACTCGCGCAACAGCAGCCCATCGCGACCAAACACGGCAACCACGAATTCGGCGTCAGGTCGGACCATATCTCGGAAATGGTGCGCCAGGCCGTCTATGAAAAATACCAGGAAGACACATACGCACTGGGCTTCAGGGTTTACACCACCATCCGCCAGCAGGAACAACTCGCCGCGTACCGGGCCGTCCGCAACGGCGCGCTGGAATATGACCGCCGCCACGGCTACCGCGGGCCGGAAGGCTTTGTCGACCTGAAGAAAGGCAGCAGCGAAGAATATCTGGAAGAAGCGCTGCAGGACACCGCTGATGATGATGACCTGATCCCTGCCGTGGTGCTGGAAGCATCACCCAGACTGGTTCGCGCCTATTGCAAGGGCGGGGAGATGGCCGAGGTCAGCGGCGACGCATTGCGCTTTGCCCAGCGCGCGCTGGGCAACAAGGTCGCACTGAACCAGCGCATCAATCCCGGCTCGATCATTCGTTTGCAGAAGGATGAGAAGGGCGTTTGGCAAATGAGCCAGCTTCCGCAAGTGGAGGCTGCCTTTGTCTCCGCAGACCCGCGTGATGGCGCCATCCACGCGCTGGTCGGCGGCTTCAGTTTCGGTCGCAACCAGTTCAACCGCATCACACAGGCCTGGCGGCAACCGGGTTCGAGCCTCAAGCCTTTCATTTATTCCGCCGCGCTGGAAAAGGGCTTCACACCCGCCACAGTGATCAATGACGCCCCCCTGATGTTCGATGCCGAACAAACCGGCAGCGAACCCTGGCAGCCGAAGAATTTCGATAACGAGTTCGCCGGCCCGATGCGCATGCGTCAGGGTCTGACCAAGTCGAAGAACATGATTTCCATACGCATCCTGCAGTCCATCACGCCGCAGTATGCCCAGGACTACCTCACCAAGTTCGGCTTCGACGCGGACAAGCACCCGCCTTACCTGACCATGGCGCTGGGAGCGGGTTCCGTTGTCCCCATGCAAATGCTGGCCGGCTATTCCATCTTCGCCAATGGCGGTTTTCGTGTCACCCCTTACTTCATCCAGCGCATCGAAGACGCCCAGGGCAATGTGTTAAGCCAGGCAAAGCCGGCCACGGCGGGCGAGGGTGCGGACCAGGTCATCGACATGCGCAACGCCTTCACCATGATCAGCATGATGCAGGACGTGGTCAGGCATGGCACCGCCACCCGCGCCATGCAGCTCGGCCGCCATGACCTGGCCGGCAAGACCGGCACCACCAGCGACTCGGTCGACGCCTGGTTCTGCGGCTTCCAGCCGACCCTGGTCGGGATCGCCTGGATGGGCTTCGACCAGCCGCGCAGCCTGGGCGACAGGGAAACCGGCGGCGGTGCGGCCTTGCCGATATGGATCGACTACATGGAAAAAGCCCTCAAGGATGTGCCGCAGGCCGAATACACCATGCCGGACAACATGGTTGCCGTGCGCATCAACGAGGAAGGGTATCGTGACGAGAACGGCTCGCTGGTGGAGTATTTCTATCAGGAGAACGTCCCTTCGGAGCAGGCCGTGCCACACGCGCCAGGCGAAGGAACCAGGCCGACCGATACGGTCAAGGATCAACTGCTCTGAAGATCACTCATCCATTCGGCCACCGAACATGACCAAGGAACACACTCCCAGGAATCCTGCCTACAGACGCGACCTGATGCGCGAGCAGCTGGCGCATCAGGCCGCCAAATTGATGGCCGAAGGCGGCATCACCGATCACGCTCTCGCCAAACGCAAGGCCGCGCGGCAACTCGGTGCGGCGGACACACAGCACCTGCCCAGCAACGAGGAGATTGATACCGCGCTGCACAACTTCCGCAGCCTGTTCCAGAGTGAAAGCCATCCGGGCGTATTGCGTCAGCTGCGCGAAGAGGCACTCGCTACCATGCGCCTGCTCGCGGAGTTCCGCCCCTACCTGACCGGTTCGGTGCTGAACGGCACGGCGGGCGCGCACTCGGATATCAACCTGATGCTGTTCTCCGACGACGCAAAGGCCGTGCTGCTGTTCCTGCTCAGGCACAACCTCGAATTCGCAGATGACGAATGGAGAGTGCGCATAGGGGGACATGAAGAGGCCGTGCCGAGCTACACCCTGACCGGCGAGTCAGGTGTGCAGACCCATCTTGTCGTGCTCCCCGAGAACGCGCAGTTCAGCGGCAGCCGCCACCCGGAGACGCATGCAGATATCGCGGCGGTGGAAACGCTGCTGGCAGACTGAAACCCTCCCTTAACCTGACAGAAAAGGAGGCGGCATGATCACCCTGCGCAAGGCCGGTGAACGCGGCCACGCACTTCACGGCTGGCTGGAGAGCTGGCACAGCTTCTCCTTCGCGAACTATCAGGATTCCGCACATGTGCATTTCGGCACGCTGCGCGTCATCAACGAAGACATCGTCCAGCCCGAAGTGGGCTTCGACACGCACGGCCATCGCGACATGGAGATCATCACCTACATCCTGTCCGGGCGCCTGCGCCATCGCGACAGCATGGGCAACAGCGAGGACATCCGCGCCGGCGAAATCCAGGTGATGTGCGCGGGCAGCGGTGTGCAGCACAGCGAATTCAACCCATCGGACAGCGAAGCGGTGCATCTGCTGCAGATCTGGATATTGCCGGACGAGCAGGGACTCGCGCCGGGCTACTGGCAGAAGACATTCCCCGACGTAGCGAAGCGCGGACACTGGTGCCTGCTGGTCTCGCCCGATGCGGCGGACGGCTCGCTGCTCATCCACCAGGATGCGCGGCTGTCAGCGGCGCTGCTGGACGGTGCGGAGACGCTGGACGCCGCGCCTGCCTGCATGTCGCGCGCGGCAGCGTGCAAGCTAACGGTTATAGACTGGGCGCGGGGGATGCGCTGATGTATGCCGGTGAAACGCGCGTCAGCCTCGCGGCGGGAAGTGATGCAGAGGTGTTGCTGTTTGATTTAAAGTAGGGCGAGTCAGCCGCAGGCGTTAACCAATGACTTGATCGTCGTTTTTTGGCGGCCTAGTCAGATGGCTATGCAAAGCTACCCGCCAGCGCTCCACGTAGCTAGATCGTTTGTCAGTCCTTCAACCACTTCGCCGCATCCAGCGCGAAGTAAGTCAGTATCCCATCCGCCCCCGCGCGCTTGAACGCCAGCAGCGCTTCCAGCACGCACGCCTGTTCGTTCAGCCAGCCATTCTGTGCGGCGGCCTTGAGCATCGCGTATTCGCCGCTGACCTGATAGACGAAGGTCGGCGCCTTGAATTCATCCTTGATGCGCCGCACGATGTCGAGGTAGGGCATGCCGGGCTTGACCATCACCATGTCCGCACCTTCCTGCAGGTCGAGACCGACTTCCCACAGCGCCTCGTCGGAGTTGGCCGGGTCCATCTGGTAGGTGTATTTGTTGCCCGATCCGAGGTTGCCGCTGGAGCCGACCGCGTCGCGGAACGGGCCGTAGAAGCTGGAGGCGTATTTGGCGGAGTAGGCCATGATGCGGGTGTGGATGCAGCCCTTGCGGTCCAGCGCGGCGCGCACCGCGCCGATGCGTCCATCCATCATGTCGGAGGGGGCGACGATGTCGGCACCAGCCATCGCATGGACTTGTGCCTGTTGCGCCAGCACCTCGACGGTCTCGTCGTTGATGACGTAGCCGCTGTCGTCGATCAGGCCGTCCTGCCCGTGGCTGGTGTAGGGGTCGAGTGCCACGTCGGTCATCACGCCGAGTTCCGGGAAGTTCTTCTTCAGCGCGGCGACCACGCGCGGCACCAGGCCGTCCGGGTTGTAGGCTTCGCGCGCATCCAGGCTCTTCAGCGGCGCGTCGATCACCGGGAAGATCGCCATCACCGGGATGCCCAGCTTCACGCATTGCTCGGCATCCTTGAGCAGCAGGTCCAGCGTCTTGCGCTGCACCCCCGGCATGGACTTCACATCCTCGACTTTTTTGCCGCCTTCCAGCACGAAAACCGGGTAGATGAGGTCTGCCGGTGTGAGCACATGCTCGCGCATCAAGTCCCGCGAAAAGGCATCGTGACGCATGCGACGCATACGCTTGTGGGGGTATTGTCCGAGTGTCTGCATGATTTTTCCCGAATTGTCGTTTCCGATTGAACTATTTTAGAGAATGCTAATCTGATGCTGTGAGTGATGATGAATCATTCCCCGTTTCTCCTCCCTGAGCGGGTGTCTTAACCCTGTTAAGACTTTTTCGCCCCCGGTTTTCCGGGGGCTTTTTTATTTATTCGTTTTTCAGCCAGCCGGCGATCACCGCTTCCGCCTCCTCCATGCCGATCTTCTTCAGGCTGGAAAACAACTGCACGGAACACTGCGGAAGGTGTTCGGCCAAGTGCGATTTTACGCGATTCAGCGTCAATGTGGCCTGCTGGCGGCTGAGCTTGTCGGACTTGGTCAGCAGGATATGCACCGGCCTGCCGGTCGGTGCGAACCAGCCCAGCATGAATTCGTCCAGTTCGGTCAGCGGGTGGCGCGCATCCATGATGACCACCAGGCCGCACAGCTCTTCGCGGGTCTGCAGGTACTGGCTCAGCAGATGTTCCCAATGCCGTTGCACGTCCGGCGGTACCTTGGCGTAGCCGTAGCCGGGCAGATCCACCAGGAAGTTGTTGTCGCCCAGGGAGAAGTAATTGAGATGCTGGGTGCGCCCCGGCGTCTTGCTGGTGTAGGCCAGCCGCACATGGTTGGCCAATGTATTGATCGCACTCGACTTGCCCGCATTGGAGCGCCCGACGAACGCCACCTCCCTGCCGCCATGCTGCGGCAGGTCGCGCAAATGGTTGACGGTGGTGTAGAAAGCCGCCTGTGAAAACAGTCCCATATGGGTGTGCCTAGGAATTCAGGGTTTCGGGATGCAGCGCAAGGCGCACGGAACGCAGCGACCGAGACATACCATTTGGGTAGGCGAGGAAGCGAGTACCGTGTAACGCCGCGATGCGCCCGAAAAATGAATTCATAGGCATATCCATTACCAGGTGGCGAATATCTTGTCGGCGGCGGCGACCGTCGCGGCGATGTCCGCATCGCTGTGCGCCGCGGAGACGAAGCCCGCCTCGAACGCCGACGGCGCGAGATAGTGGCCTGCGTCCAGCATGGCGTGGAAGAAGCGGTTGAAGGCTTCCTTGTCGCAGGCCATCACTTCGGCATAGCCGGTCGGCAATGCCTTGTTGAAATACAGGCCGAACATGCCGCCCACCGATTGCGCGCAGAACGGGATGCCGCGTTTCTGCGCCACCGCGGTCAGGCCTTCGGTGAGCTGCTTGGCCGATCGTGATAGCCGCTCGTAGAAACCGGGGGCTTGCACCAGCTTCAGCGTGGCCAAGCCGGCCGCCACCGCGACCGGATTACCCGACAGCGTCCCGGCCTGGTACACCGCACCGAGCGGAGCGAGGCATTGCATGATGTCACGCCGCCCGCCGAATGCCGCCGCAGGCAGGCCGCCGCCCATCACCTTGCCCAGCGTGACCAGGTCCGGTTTGATGCCGTAATGGCCCTGCGCGCCCTGCAGGCCGACGCGGAAGCCGGTCATCACCTCGTCGAGGATCAGCACCGCGCCATGCTGCGTGCACAGCTTGCGCAGCGCATCGAGGAATTCGCGCTTGGGCGCGACCAGGTTCATGTTGCCCGCCACCGGCTCGACGATTACCGCCGCGATCTCTTTGCCCATCGCGGCGAAGGCTTGTTCCAGTCCGGCGGCGTCGTTGTAGTCCAGCACCGTGGTCAGCGCCGCGATCTCCGCCGGTACCCCGGAAGAGCTCGGCTGGCCGAAGGTCAGCGCGCCGGAACCGGCCTTGACCAGCAAGCCGTCGGAATGGCCGTGATAACAGCCCTCGAACTTGACGATGCGCGAACGGCCGGTGAAGCCGCGCGCCAGGCGGATCGCCGACATCGTCGCTTCGGTGCCGGAACTCACCAGGCGCACCATCTCCAGACTCGGCAGCAGCTTGCACAACAGGCTGGCCAATTCCAGTTCGGCTGCGGTCGGCGCACCGAAACCCAGGCCCTGCGCCGCCGCGTCCTGCACCGCCTTGACCACCTCGGGATGGCAGTGGCCGACGATCATCGGTCCCCACGAGCCGACGTAGTCGGTGTATTTCTTGCCGTCCGCATCCCACACGTAAGCCCCCTGGCCGCGCTGGAAGAACAGCGGCGTGCCGCCGACCGAGCGGAACGCGCGCACTGGCGAATTCACCCCGCCCGGAATGATTTTTTGTGATTCTTCGAACAACTCCTGATTATGCGAAACCATGTCAACCTGCCTTACTGAATAGTTTGGAAAATTCTCTTGCCGCGCCCTCGATATCCGGCGCGGAAAACACCGCCGAGATCACCGCCAGGGCATCTGCGCCGGCTTCCAGCAATTGCGTGCCGTTGTGCGGCGTGATGCCGCCGATCGCCACCAGCGGCACATTCAACTCGCGGCGCGCCTGCAGCAACAGCTCCGGTGTGGCGACGACCGCATCCGGCTTCACCGTGGAAGCAAAGAAACTGCCGAACGCCACGTAATCCGCTCCCAGGCTCACCGCCTCCTGCGCCAGCGCCAGCCGATCATAGCAAGACACGCCGATCAGCCTGCCGCCGCCCAGCAGCGCGCGCGCATCCGCCACGCTGCCGTCCGTACCGCCCAGATGCACGCCATCTGCATCCGCTTGCTGCGCCAATGCGACGTCGTCATTGACGATCAGCGGCACGGCGAATTCGCGCGTCAGTTCGCGCAACGCCTGCGCCTGCTTCAGGCGCAATGCCGCATCTGCGGTCTTGTTGCGGTACTGCACCACCCGTGCCCCGCCCAGCAAGGCAAGGCGCACCTTGCGCAGCAACACCTCAGTATCTGGCTCATCCGGCGTGATCGCGTACAAGCCGCTGACCACTTTAATTCGGGCGTTCAGGTTGCTCTTCATCCTCTTCGCCGCGCGCCCAGAACAAACGATCCGGAATATGCTGCCCCATGCCGGGACGGAAGCCCGCATTCAAGGTCTGCCAGGTGTATTCCTGCGCCTCCTTGACCGCTTCCGGCACATCCACGCCCTGTGCCAGCAGCGCCGCGATCGCGGAAGCCAGCGTGCAGCCGGAGCCGTGGTAGATACCCGGCAGGCGCGCCCAGCTATCGCTGCTCACCACACCACGCTCACTGTACAAGGTATTGATGACCTTGGGCGTCTGTTCGTGCGTGCCGGTGATCAGCACATACTCGCAACCCATGCCCAGTATCCGCATCGCGCATTCCTCAAGGGTCGGGTCATCCTCTTCGTTGCTCTCATCCAGCGCGAGACGGCGCGCCTCGATGCTGTTCGGCGTGATGATGGTGGTCTGCGGGATGAGCAGTTCGCGCATCGCGTCCAGCATATCGTCATTCACCAATTCATCGCCGCGCCCCGACGCCAGCACCGGGTCGAGCACCAGCGGAACATCTGGGTAGTCGGCCAGCACTTCGGCGATGGCCGCGATGTTCTCCACGCTGCCGAGCAGGCCGATCTTGAAGGCCGCCACCGGCACGTCCTCCAGCATCGCGCGCGCCTGGTCCACCACCCATTCCGGATCGATCGGCAGCACATCATCGACCCCGCTGGTATCCTGCACGGTGATGGCCGTGACCACCGACAGCGGATGGCAACCCATGCTGGAAATGGTCAACAGATCGGCCTGCAGGCCGGCGCCGCCACTGGGATCGGATGCGGCGAAAGTCATTGCTAGCGGGAACGATTCGGACATGATATGGACAATGGTAAAATGCTGTTTCAGGCGGGCATTTTACCCCATAACCCGAAGACAATTCCGAAAGAGTGGAACCCCGATGCGTATCCTGCATACCATGCTGCGTGTGACCGACCTGGAAAGATCGCTCGCCTTCTATACCGGCGTGCTCGGCATGAAATTGCTGCGCCGCACCGACTATCCCGAGGGGAAGTTCACCCTGGCCTTTGTCGGCTTCGAGGATGAAGCCCGCAGCGCGGCGGTCGAACTCACCCATAACTGGGGCGTGGAAAAATACGAGATCGGCAATGCCTTCGGCCACATCGCCATCGAAGTGGATGACGCCCATGCCGCCTGCGAGAAGATCAGGCAGCGCGGCGGCAGGGTGGTGCGTGAAGCCGGGCCGATGAAACACGGCAGCACGGTGATCGCATTCGCCGAAGACCCGGACGGATACAGGATCGAGCTGATCCAGAAAAAGTGAGAAGCCCTGAATACGGCCCGACCCTGCGGCGGATGAGATGAATGCGGTATTGAGCGCGCGCAATCTGCGCAAATGCTACGGCAGCCAGGTGGTGGTCGACGACCTGAACCTGTCGATCCGGCGCGGCGAGTGCTTCGGCCTGCTCGGGCCGAACGGCGCTGGCAAGACCACCACGTTGCGCCTGATGCTCGGCCTGACCGCGCCTGATGCGGGCGAACTGCGGCTGCTGGGCCATGCCGTGCCGGGAGAAGCGCGCCCCGCGCGGTTGCGTGTCGGGGTGGTGCCGCAGATGGACAATCTCGATCCCGATTTCAGCGTGGCGGAGAACCTTCTGGTGTACGGCCGCTATTTCGGCATGAGCGATGCGGCCATCGAGGCGCGCCTGCCGGAATTGCTGGAGTTCGCCAACCTGACCCACAAGCGCGATGCCAGGGTGCCGACGCTGTCCGGCGGCATGAAACGCCGCCTGACGCTGGCGCGCGCGCTGGTGAACGACCCGGAGGTCATCTTCCTCGACGAACCGACCACCGGCCTCGACCCGCAGGCGCGCCACCTGATCTGGCAGCGGCTGCGCGAACTGACCGCGCGCGGCAAGACGCTGCTGCTCACCACACATTTCATGGACGAGGCGGAGCGGCTCTGCCACCGCCTCGCGGTGATGGACAACGGGCGCATCATCAGCGAAGGCTCGCCGCGCGAACTGATCGAACGCAACATCGAACCGCAGGTGGTCGAGGTGTTCGGCGAGGGAGCCGCGGAATGGGCGCGGAACCATGCGGCACGCCATGCGCAGCGCTCTGAAGTGAGCGGCGAAACAGTGTTCTGCTACGTGGACGATGCGCAGCCGCTGCTGCAGGAGTTGCAACAGCATGCGCAATTGCGCTACCTGCATCGCCCGGCCAACCTGGAAGACGTGTTCCTCAAACTCACCGGCCGTGAGATGAGGGAGTAAGCCGATGAACAAACACCACTTCGCCCTGCCGCGCCCGAGCCTCAGATTCATCCCGATCTGGCGGCGCAACTTCCTGGTGTGGAGAAAGATGGCGGGCTCATCGATACTCGGCCATCTTGCCGACCCGGTGATCTATATGCTGGGCCTGGGCTACGGGCTGGGCGGGATGCTGCCGGA
The DNA here is from genome assembly GCA_044230015.1 of Gallionella sp. Classification (GTDB taxonomy): domain Bacteria; phylum Pseudomonadota; class Gammaproteobacteria; order Burkholderiales; family Gallionellaceae; genus Gallionella. The sequence goes on from JBGARW010000004.1 coordinate 47,956, forward strand.
AGTCGGCGGCATGTCCTATATCGCGTTCCTCGCCGCCGGGACGGTCTGCTACAGCGCCATGAACAGCGCCAGCTTCGAGGCGCTGTATTCCGGCTTCGCGCGCATGCACGAGCAGCGCACCTGGGAGGCGATCCTCAACACGCCGATTACGCTGGACGACATCGTGTTCTCCGAGATCGCCTGGGCGGCGAGCAAGAGCCTGCTGGCCGGCCTGGCGGTGCTGGCGGTGATCTGGCTGCTCGGGCTGTCGCACTCGCCGCTGATGCTGTGGCTCATCCCGCTCGCGCTGCTGGTCGGACTGTGCTTCGCGTCGCTCGGGCTGATCGTGACCGCCCTCGCCCCCGGTTACGACTTCTTCATGTACTACTTCACGCTGGTGATCACGCCGATGGTGCTATTATGCGGCGTGTTTTTTCCGGTCGACCAGTTGCCGCCGTTGCTGCAAACCGTATCATCCGTGCTGCCGCTGACGCATGCGATCGATCTGGCGCGGCCGCTGATGAACGACGCGATCCCGGCACAGTCCCTGCGCCATATCGCCGTGTTGCTGGGTTACGCGCTGCTGGGTTTTTATGTGTCGCTGGCGTTGTTCCGCCGGCGGCTCTCTCAATGAGGTTCCCGTATGCTCTGGGTCAAATCGTTTCATATCATCTTCGTCGTGAGCTGGTTCGCCGGGTTGTTCTATCTGCCGCGCATCTTCGTCAACCACGCGATGGCGAATGAACCTGCCGAGATCGCGCGCCTGAAACTGATGGAGCGCAAGCTGTACCGCTTCGTCACCCCGATCGCCTGGCTGGCCGTCGGGTTCGGCCTGTGGCTATGGCTGGGCTACGGCATCGGCGGCGGCTGGATGCACGCCAAATTCATGCTGGTCCTGCTGCTGCTCGGCTACCACTACTACTGCGGTCATCTGGTCAGACAATTCGCCGCCGACCGCAACACGCGCAGCCATGTGTTCTACCGCTGGTTCAACGAGATGCCCGTCCTGCTGCTGACCGCCATCGTCATCCTCGTCACCGTCAAGCCGTTCTGATGCCGGACTTCTTCGCCCCCTGCCCGCGCGGCCTGGAAGCCGTCCTGCACGATGACCTCAAAGCGCTCGGCGCGCAGAATGTGCGCAGCACCGAGGGCGGCGTGCATTTTTCCGGCGACTGGCCGCTGTGCTACCGCGCCAACCTGGAGAGCCGCATCGCCAGCCGCATCCTGTGGCGCATCAAGGAAACGCCCTACCGCAACGAGCAGGACATCTACCAGACCGCATTCGATCTGCAATGGCAGCGCTGGTTCGATGTGACGAGTACCATCCGCGTCAACGTCACCGCGATCAAGTGCCCGCTGAAGAGCCTGGAGTTCGTCACGCTGCGCATCAAGGACGCGGTGTGCGACCGCTTCCGCGCGCACTGCAACGAGCGCCCGAGCGTGGACACGCTCGCCCCGGACATCCGCATCCACGCCTTCCTCGAGGGCAACGGCATGATGCTGTACCTCGACACCTCGGGTGACGCGCTGTTCAAGCGCGGCGTGCGCCAGCACACCAATATCGCGCCGATCCGGGAGAACCTTGCGGCGGGGATCCTGCGCCTGAGCGGCTGGCAACCCGGCACGCCCCTGCTCGACCCGATGTGCGGCAGCGGCACGTTCCTGATCGAGGCGGCGCAGATGTCGCTGAACATCCAGCCCGGCATCGCGCGCGGTTTCGCCTTCGAAAAACTGCTGAATTTCGATGCCGCAAAATGGAATGGGATGCGCGCGCAGGCGATCGCCGCGCAGCTGCCGGCCAAACCTCTGGAGATCTACGGCAGCGATCTGTATGGCGATGCGCTGAAGGCCGCATGGCGCAACCTGCAGGAAGCGGGGCTGGCGGAATGCGTGCAGCTCAAGCAGGCCAACGTACTGGAGATATCGGCCCCGGCGCAACACGGCGTGCTGGTGGCGAACCTGCCCTACGGCGAACGTATGGGCGAACTGGACGAACTGGCGGAACTGTATCCGAGGCTGGGCGATGCACTGAAGAAAAGGTTCGGCGGCTGGACGGCCTGGCTGTTCACCGCGGACAAGGCCATCCTGAAGCTGATGCGCCTGTCGCCGTCGAAACGCATCCCGCTGTTCAACGGCGCGATCGAGTGCCGCCTGCTGGAATACAAGATCGTTTCCGGCAGCAATCGTTAGGTCATCTTGAGGTTCTCTGTTCCGCTCATCACGTCCCGGTCCCCGCCCAGCTTGCTTTGCAGCTTGATGCGCAGGCGCAGGTCGTTCACCGAGTCGGCATTCTTCAGCGCCTCCTCGTAGGCGATCATTCCCGATTCGTACAGGTTGAACAGCGCGCCGTCGAAGGTCTCCATGCCCAGTTCGCGCGACTTGGCCATCACTTCCTTGATCGTATGCACCTCTCCCTTGAAGATCAGGTCGGCGATCAGCGGTGAATTGAGCAATATCTCGATCGCGGCGGCGCGGCCGATACCGTCCTTCTTCGGGATCAGGCGCTGTGAAATGAGCGCCTTGATGTTCAGCGACAAGTCCATCAGCAGCTGTTCGCGGCGCTCTTCCGGGAAGAAGTTGATGATACGGTCCAGCGCCTGGTTGGCGCTGTTGGCGTGCAGCGTGGCCATGCACAGGTGGCCGGTCTCGGCGAAGGCCACTGCATATTCCATGGTTTCGCGGTCGCGTATCTCGCCGATCAGGATCACGTCGGGAGCCTGGCGCAAGGTGTTCTTCAGCGCCGCCTGCCATGAATCGGTATCCACGCCGACCTCGCGGTGGGTGATGATGCAGTTGATGTGCTCATGCACATATTCCACCGGGTCTTCGATGGTGATGATGTGCCCGTAACTGTTCTTGTTGCGATGGCCGAGCATACCGGCCAGCGTGGTCGATTTGCCGGAACCGGTCCCACCGACCAGGATCACCAGACCGCGCTTGGTCATCACGATATCCTTGAGCACGGGCGGCATCCCCATCTGGTCGAGGTCGGGTATCTTGGTGGTGATGGTGCGCAACACCATGCCGACGCGCTGCTGCTGCATGAATATGTTCACGCGGAAACGCCCGATACCCGGCGGGCTGATCGCAAAGTTGCATTCATGCGTCGCCTCGAACTCGGCAGCCTGGCGGTCGTTCATGATGGCACGCGCCAATTCCTGGGTGTGTGTCGGCGTCAACGCCTGGTTGGAAACCGGGGTCATCTTCCCGTCCACCTTGAATGCCGGCGGAAAGCCGGTCGTGACGAACAGATCGGATGCCTTCTTGCTGAGCATGCCGCGCAACAGGTTATGGATCAGCTCGGTGGCCTGGTCTCTTTCCATATGGGTACCCCTATAAATTCGTTATGCGGGCGAATCGCTGTGTCGCGTGCTCGCTTATTCCTCGTCTATCCGATCAGATATGCCTCGTCATTCGCTGCGCGGCTCCTTGTGCTTCATCCCGCATAACGGATTTCCAGAGGCACCCTTCCCTGAACCTAAGCAATCATCAGCCCGGGAACAGGTCCTTGTTCATCGCCTTGCCGCGCGCTTCGGCCGGCGTGATCTGCCCGTTCTTGACCAGGTTGGTCAGGCATTGGTCGAGCGTCTGCATCCCCAGATTCTGGCCGGTCTGGATGGCGGAATACATCTGCGGCACCTTGGCCTCGCGGATCAGGTTGCGGATCGCCGGGGTGCAAACCATGATCTCGTGCGCGGCGACACGGCCCGTACCGTCCTTGGTCTTGAGCAGCGCCTGCGAGATCACCGCGCGCAGCGACTCGGACAACATCGCGCGCACCATCTCCTTCTCGTCGGCAGGGAACACGTCGATGATACGGTCGATGGTCTTGGCCGCCGAACTGGTATGCAGCGTGCCGAACACCAGGTGGCCGGTTTCCGCCGCGGACATCGCCAGGCGGATGGTCTCCAGGTCGCGCATCTCGCCTACCAGGATGATATCGGGGTCCTCGCGCAGGGCCGAGCGCAGGGCGTTCTGGAAGGACAGCGTATCCCGCCCGACCTCGCGCTGGTTGATCAGGCATTTCTTGCTCTCATGCACGAACTCGATGGGATCCTCCACCGTCAGGATGTGCCCCAGTTCGTGCTCGTTGCGGTGGTTGATCATCGCCGCCAGCGTGGTGGACTTGCCGGAACCGGTCGGGCCGGTCACCAGCACCATGCCGCGCGGATAGTCCGAGATGGTCTCGAAGCTCTTCGGCGCCTTGAGGTCCTCCAGCGACAGTATCTTGGAGGGGATGGTGCGCATCACCGCGCCCGCGCCGCGGTTCTGCACGAATGCATTCACGCGGAAACGCGCCAGCCCCGGCACCTCGAAAGAGAAATCGACCTCCTTGTTCTCCTCGTAGAACTTGCGCTGCTGGTCGTTCATGATGTCGTACACCAGCGCATGCACCTCCTTGTGCTCCATCGCGGGCAGGTTGATGCGGCGCATGTCGCCATGCACACGGATCATCGGCGGCAGGCCGGCGGAGAGATGCAGGTCGGAGGCTTTGTTCTTGACGCCGAAGGCAAGCAGTTCGGTGATATCCATTATAATCTTCCCCGTTTGGCCGGTCCCGGACCGGTTTGATCAAGACGGCCTGGGGCCGCATATAAAAGGGTGAGTAGCGCACGGGATTATGACAACAATCGCTTCCAACTTGCAAGCCGTGCGTGCCGCGATGGCGGCGGCGGCGGCCGAAGCAGGGCGCCCCCCAAACGACATCGTCCTGCTGGCAGTCAGCAAGACCTTCGTGCCCGATGCGGTACGCGAGGCCTGCCGGGCCGGACAGACCCGCTTCGCCGAAAGCTATGCGCAGGAAGCATTGGGCAAGATCGCCGCGCTGCATGACTTGCCGCTCGAATGGCATTATATCGGCCCGATCCAGGGCAACAAGACACGCGCCATCGCGGAACACTTCGCCTGGGTGCACAGCGTGGACCGGCTGAAGATCGCCGAGCGGCTGTCGGCACAGCGCCCCGCGCATCTGCCGCCGTTGCAGGTGTGCCTGCAGGTGAACATCAGCGGCGAAACCAGCAAGAGCGGCGTGCCTCCCGAAGAAGCGGGACGACTGGCTGCGGCGGTCGCGCAATTGCCGCATCTCCGCCTGCGCGGGCTGATGGCCATTCCCGAACCGGCGCAGGAGCCGGAAGCGCAGCGCAAGCCGTTTGCCCGGCTACGCGAGCTGATGCGACAACTCAACGCGCAAGGACTGCATCTGGACACCCTGTCGATGGGCATGTCGCACGACTTCGCCGCTGCCATCGCGGAGGGGGCGACCATGGTGCGTGTCGGCTCGGCGATTTTTGGTGAAAGACAAAAACCATAGCCACAGGACACACAGAAAAATGCAATCTCTGTGTGCCCTGTGATTTCAGTAGTTGAGTTTTTAAGGATTTTTGAATATGAACATTACATTCATCGGCGGCGGCAACATGGCCAGCGCACTCATCGGCGGCCTGCTCGGCAACGGGCTCCCCACCGAACATATCTGCGTGGTGGAGATCGACGCGGAGAGCCGCGCACGGCTGCAGCGCGATTTTGCCGTGCAGGCCGTGGACAATCTGGCCGAGGGCGTGGACGGCAGCCGGACCATCGTCCTTGCGGTGAAACCGCAGCAGTTGCGCGAGATAGCGCAGCAACTCGCGCCGCTGCTCAAGGGGCAACTGCTGATCTCCATCGCCGCCGGCATCCGCGCCGGCGACATCGCGCGCTGGTCGAACAGCCCGGCGGTGGTGCGCGCCATGCCCAACACCCCGGCGCTGATCCGCAGCGGCATGACCGGCCTGTACGCCCTGCCTGCGGTGAGCACCGTGCAATGCGGGCAGGCGCAGGACATTCTGGAGGCAGTGGGCGAAACGCTGTGGCTGCACGACGAAACGATGCTGGACGCCGTCACGGCCATCTCCGGCAGCGGCCCCGCCTATGTGTTCTATTTCATCGAGGCGCTGCAACAGGCCGCGCGCGAGCTGGGCTTCAATGCCGAAGACGCGCGCCGCCTGAGCCTGGCGACCTTCCTCGGCGCCAGCAAACTGGCCGCCAGCAGCGCCGAGGATGCCGGCGTGCTGCGCGCGCGCGTCACCTCGAAGAACGGCACCACCGAGCGCGCCCTGTTGAGCATGGCCGCCAACCGCGTCGCCGAACATATCGCGCAAGGCGCCCACGCCGCCGCCGAGCGCTCCAGAGAAATGGGTGACGAACTGGGCAGGGGCTGACATGCTGGACGAGGCCCTGCTGTTCCTGCTCGACATCCTGCTGCAGCCGTTCGCGGCGATCCTACTGCTGCGCTTCCATCTGCAGTGGCTGCGCGCCCCGCTGCGCAATCCGGTCGGCGAATTCATCATGGCGCTGACCGACTTCCTGGTGTTGCGCGCGCGCCGTTTCATCCCCGCCATGCGCGGGCTGGACAGCGCGACGCTGCTGCTCGCGCTGCTGGCCGAGATGCTTTACCTGGCCGGCGCCTTGTGGGCACAGGGCTCCCCGTTCCACGGCTTCCCGCTGCCCGGGTTGCTGGCCCTGGCACTGGTCAAGCTGCTCAAGATCAGCCTGTACCTGCTGATGGCGGCGGTGTTCGCGCAGGCCATCCTGTCCTGGGTGAACCCATACACGCCGGTTGCGCCGCTGCTGGCTGCCGTCACCCAACGCTTCCTCCGTCCCTTGCGGCGCATCGTGCCGCTGCTGGGCAACGTGGACCTGTCGCCGCTATTGCTGTTCATCGTCTGCCAGCTTGCCGTGATCGTGCCGGTCGGCGCGCTGGAACGCATCGCGACCGGGCTCCTGTAAATGGCCGATTGGTATCGCCGCAACGGGGACGTCATCACCCTGACCCTGCATGTGCAGCCCGGCGCAAAGCGCAGCGAGGTCGCCGGTTTGCACGGCGAGGCGCTCAAGCTGCGGCTCGCCGCGCCGCCCGTGGAAGGGCGCGCCAACGAGGCCCTGCTGAGATTCATCGCGGAACTGTTCGGCGTGCCGCTGCGCCAGGTGGAACTCAGGCAGGGCGGTCAGTCGCGCCACAAGGTCGTGGCGGTCACCGGCAGCACCATCGACCCGGAAGGTTTGCTGAAACCTGCTTAAACCAACAGGCTGTTGAAAACGTAGCGAGGATGGGCAGATGCAAGGCGCACGGCGCGCAGCGACGAGACATACCTCACAGGTAGGCGAGGAAGCGAGCACCGCGCAACGCCGCAGATGGCCACCGCAGTAGTTTTCGGCAGCCTGTTAAATTTTCAGGCGCTCGACGACCCGCCCATTCCTGAGGTGCTCCTCGATGATCTCGTCGAGGTCCTTCTCGTTCGCGTAGGTGTACCAGACACCCTCCGGATACACCACGATGACCGGCCCCTCGTCGCAGCGGTTCATGCAGCCCGCGGTGTTGATGCGGATGTTGTTCCTGAGGGTCGAGATGCCGAGCCCGGCAACCTTGTCCTTCATGTGATCGCGCGCCTTCCGGGCGCCGTGCTTGCCGCAACAGTCGCCACCGTCCGTGCGCTCATTGGTGCAGAAGAAAACATGCTTGTCGTAAAAACTCATGGAATGCCCCCGATGGATCGAAATGCTCCGCTGCACGACGCGGGGCGTGCCTCATGCGCGCCCCTGTGTCACAAGGTCAGGCCTTCCGGATGCGCCACAGGTGGAACAGCAGCAGCAGCGGGAAGACCAGCGCGATGGTCTGCGCCAGGCCATTGTAATTGAGCAAATGCCCGTAGTGCCAGTGATAGACCGGCATCGCGGCGGCGGGCGCATTGTCGCCGAACACGAGATTCACCACGGCGAAATAGGCCAGGGTCACCGCCGCGCCGCAGACGACCGCCGCGCGGCGCGGCAGTGACAGCGCGGCGAACAGCAGCGCCATGCCGAGCAGCATCCCCAGCATCGCCTCGCTGTTGATCCACAACAACAACGCCCGGGATTTCAGCAGCACCGCGGCGGCGGCGAACTTCGCCAGCGCCACCGTGCCCAATATCGCCGGCAACGCGATGGCGGCATGGCGCGGCACGCGCAGCAGGGTCAGCAGCAGCGTGCCGAGCATCAGCAGGTTCAGCGTGACGGCGCCGCTCTCCCACCAGTCGAACGAAGCGGGCGACAGTGCGGCGAACGGCTGGCGCGCCACCTCGCTGATGAACACATTGCCCAGCATCGGCAACGACGGATTGACCTGGCCGAACACCCACAGCGCGAGCAGCGCCAGCCCGAAATCCGTTTCCCTGCCGTGGTGGAACAGCTCGCCGCGCCAGCGCATCAGGCGGCCGAACAGCCAGGTCCACGAGGCCACGCTCACCGCCAGCAACGCGCCGGCCAGGGTGCCAACGCCGTTGGCCAGCAGATCCACGTTCGAACTGGTGCGCGCAGGCAGATACATCTGCAGATATTCCATGCCCGCCGACAGCGACGCACCGAGGCACAGGCCGAGGGCCACGCTGGCCGCCGCGCCGAAGCGCGCGTGCAGCGCCAGCCCGGCCAGCAGACCGAACGGCAGATAGGACAACAGATTGACCGCCGCATCGAACGCCGTATAGGTGAGCCGCAAAGGCGCGACCAGCACCTCGAGGAAATCCAGTCCCTGTTCGCGCCAGCCGGAAAAGGGCGACAGGCTCGCGTACACGATGAACAGCGCATAGCCGATGGCCAGCCAAGTACGCAGCCGCGCGCGGGTTTCGGTGATGAGCAGTTCCCTCATGCGTTGAATTACCGGTCCAGCGGGCTGACCACGCCTCGTCCACCCTTGTTCAGAACATGGGTGTAGATCATCGTGGTGGAAACATCCGAGTGGCCGAGCAGCTCCTGTACGGTGCGACAACACGCGAAGCTTGTTGCGGCGGAGGCTAACATGAGCCTGCGAATGTTAAGTGCGAAGCACGGCCAGAGCCAAAGTCGTAGCCGCCTTCCAGCAGATGGGTGGCGAAGGAATGGCGCAGGGTGTGCGGCGTGGCGGGCTTGACGACGCCCGAAGCCGCCACCGCCTTTTTCATGGCGCGCTGCAACAGCTTTTCGTCGATATGATGGCGGCGCTCCCGCCCGCTGCGCGGGTCAATGGAATAACTGCCGGACGGGAACACGTACTGCCAAGCCCATTCGGTGGCGGCATTGGGATATTTGCGCGCCAGCGCATCCGGCAAGTAAACCTCCGCCATGCCCTTGGCCAAATCGTCCTCATAAAGACGGCGGCGTTTCGCCAAATGTTCCTGCAGCGCCTGAACCAGCATCGCGGGCAACATCGTCACCCTGTCCTTGCCGCCCTTGCCATCGCGGACCAGAATCTCGCGTCGCCCGAAGTCAATATCCTTCACCCGCAAACGGCAGCACTCCATCAGCCTCATGCCGGTACCGTACAGCAAGCGCGCCATCAGCCCGTAGCCCCCATCCATGCGCTCCAGCACCAGCGCCACCTCGGAGCGGTTCAACACCACCGGCAACCGCTGCGGTTTTTTCGCGCGCACCATGGTATCCATCCAGGGCAAATCGACGCCAAGCACCTCGCGGTAAAGAAACAGCAGCGCAGAAAGCGCTTGATTTTGAGTCGAGGCAGACACATTGCCCTCCGTGGCCAGATGCGAAAGGAATGCCTCCACCTCTGCGGCACCCATATCGCGCGGGTGGCGCTTGCCATGGTAAAAGATGAACCGCTTGATCCACTGAAGATATTGCGTTTCTGTCCGGATGCTGTAGTGTTTTACCCTGATCCTGTCGCGGACTTGATCGAGCAGTTTGGGAGGGGGCGATGCAGAAGGTGTATTTGCGGCAACCATAACGCGACTCCTTATCTGACAATAATCAAATAAACAATATACTGCCTTCATACATGAGCCGAATTATACACCTTGATTTTTCGGAATATACACCGTCGCAGGTGTCTACATTACGTTGGGCACCATGAGAGCTTGTGCCATCCTTCCCGTGTTGCTATCGCTTTCGCCGTTTGCGGCTGGTTGTGAGATCAACCTAACGTCCGAAATGCAGACGCTTCAGCAACGGAAAGGACAGGAGGTAGTCTGGCGGCTATGGGATTCAGGCACCTGCGAGGCTACTCTGCTACGGAATATTGCGAGCGCTAAACCGGAGTGGATCGAATTCGCGGTTGCCGTGCGGCCTTATACAGATGCGTGGTCCGGAGAATCGCTGATTGACGCCCTCGCGCAAGCCATGCAAGTTGCACCAAAGCGAGTTCTTCCGCTGCTTGGAAAACCAGGGTTTGACGAAGGCATCTGCGTTCCGTGGGGCTTTGACGACTCTTCACAGGGAGAGAAGAGAGCCGCCCGAGTTGCAAGGAAGGCTGCTGCTATGTTTCGCACTTTTCTTGGTACGGCATTCGAGCCTCAGGCTAAAGTCTGTCTACAGTCGATCCCTAAGAAACTTCAATGAGCCTGGTGCCCAACCCATCCATCAACCCGGACGCTGCGCGATGAAGCCGCGCAGCGCCGGTTATGTCAGACGTTGGCCGTCATGGCCGCAGCTATATCCGCAGGCAGCACTCCATGTGCGTCAAAGTGTTTCTTGGCGTCCCAACACGTCGGGCAGACGCGCGTCACGCGGTTGTACTCCGCAAACGGGTTTTCCATCACCCACCCGCGCCCGCCGCAATCCGGGCAGCCTTTCAGCGCCGAGTATGCAAAATTCTCCTCGGCGTGCAGCACTGGTGCGCTTTCAATCGGTCGCAGCATGTTGATCCTCCTGCCGGCCAACCCGGCGTTCCAGCGGAGCCTCCGGCGATAATGCCGCCGGAGTCCCGCTGAACTCTACGTTAGGACTTTCTATGGCCACAGCTACCCAGAGAACATTTATTGTCGATTGCCCTTGGTGCAAAGCTAAGGTAGCTGCATCGGAATCTGGCCGCGCCGAGCGAAGCGGATACGATGACGAAGCTGGTGAACCCTACGCATCCAAGGTCTTGGTCGGGATCTGCCCAAGTTGTCAGTCGATTCTCGTGGGCGAAACTGAACAAATTGGTTTCGAAAATTACGACTCCGAACAAGATCGCTGGCGCGATGTTGTTCGCATTTACCCGAAACCACCAAAGGTATTTTCGAGCTACCGAATTCCGAAGGTTGTTAAGGATTCGCTAAACGAGGCGGATCGATCATTACAAGCTGGCGCAAATATTGCCGCCTGCGTAATGCTTGGGCGTGCGCTTGAGGCGCTATGCCGTGACATTCTTGATTCAGTACCTGAAACAACGTCTACGGCGCCAGTACCTGCTACCCCTCCAAAACCAAAGAAAAAGATCATGCTTGGCGAGGGCATTAAGAAGCTCAAGGATCGCAAAATTATCGATGATCGTTTATACGACTGGAGTCAACAGCTTCAAGCTTTTCGCAATCTTGCAGCACATCCAGAAGACATAAGCATTTCGCGCCACGACGCTGAAGACCTGCAAACTTTCGTAAATGCAATTGTCGAATACGTTTACGATCTTGCTGACCGTTACGAAGAATTCAAAAGCCGGGTTGATGCTCGTGCCAAACGCAGAAAGTCCTAACACTACGTTCGAAGGGACGCTCCGCCTATCGGCGGCGCGCCCCTCAATTTCACGTTGGGGGTCTTATGCCGTAGCGCGTACCAAGCCGCTTTCCACGTCGAGCGCGAGAGGAACCAGTACCACTCGAACAGTAGCCCGAAATCCTCTTTTCCCCTTCCGCTCAATTTCCATGCAGTCCATGCAATCCACTTGTTGAGGTAAATCATGCTTGAGGCCCTTTGGTCAGTTGAATTCGGTTCAAATGTTGGAAGTTTTGGCGCAGGCGTCGCGGTCTTCGAGACAGGGCGCGTCCTCGGAGGCGATAGTGCGTTCATGTACGTCGGGAACTACAAAACCGACAATGGCGTCGTCTACTCCGACATCCGCGTCACGAAGTACAACAACCTCTCCGGCATGCAGTCCATCTTCGGGCCGCTTACCAGCTTCAACCTCAAGGTTTCCGGAAAGGCTGACGCCAGGGAAATGGTTCTCACCGGGAGCGTCGTCGAGAATCCGCAGCTTCAAATCACCATCAAGGCTGCGCGTCGTGTCGAGTTGCCGTAGTTCGACCCCCAACCCAGCAGTCCACACGGACGCTGCGCGATAAAGCCGCGCAGCGCCGGTGACTTCTACGTTATGCCTCATGGAGTCGTCTATGTACCGAATACTTCAAGTAGCTTTGCTCCTTCTTATCTTCCAGCAAGCCATCGCGGGAGAGATATTGCCCACGGTAGATGGGGAAGTATTCGCCAAGAGGTTCATCGGGAAACCCGGTAATGGCCAGTTGCTTGTCGAATTCGTGAGAGAGAACGAATCGTTTGAGTCCTGGACCAAACTCGTCGCCTACCGTTATCAGCAGTTGCCGGGCATAGACAATGACCCGTTCAAATATGCGTCTGCGATGTATCGAATGGCGCTGGGCCAGAATCCTCGAGCTAATCCTCAGATTC
>JBGARW010000043.1:0-15115 GCA_044230015.1 Gallionella sp.
AAAAAGCCCAGCCTCGTGTTGGGCTTTTTGCTTTATGGGATTCGATCGGTGAGCTACCTGAACGTAGTGACGACACGCGCTTTGCGGGTCTGGATCATGCAACCTCGCGACCCGCCAACACAGACCGTTCAGATTACTTATAAACACAAAAGCCCTCATCGCGAGGGCTTTTGTGTTTGGGGGTATTTGATGACACCATCTGGATGAACGTAGCGCGGCGACCTTGTAGCCATGCAAGGAGCTATTTTCCTTGCAATATCTGCATTCCCTTGAGAAGGTTCAAGGCCTGATTGAGCTGATAGTCATTTTTTGCGCCGAATTCAGCAGGTGCAGGTTTCGCGGCATCTCCTTTGGTATTGGGAGATGCAGGCATATTTTTTCCGGCATTGTTGTCCGGCTTTTCGCTCGACGGTTTGTCGTTGGCCAAGTGCTTGTTCAGGTCGGCTTCACGCAAGCGGAACGTGTTGTCCTGCCCCGCGGTGGCGGGGTCTTCCACCAGAATATCCGGCACGATGCCCTTGGCCTGGATGGAGCGCCCCCCCGGGGTGTAATAGCGCGCCGTGGTGAGTTTGATCGCGGTATTGTTGCCCAATGGCAGGACGGTTTGCACGGAGCCCTTGCCGAAGGTCTGCGTGCCCATGATGACCGCGCGCTTGTGATCCTGCAATGCCCCGGCGACGATTTCAGATGCGGATGCAGAACCGCCGTTCACCAGCACAACCAGCGGTACGCTCTTGATGGAGTCGGGCAGTTCCTTCAGGTAGTCGCTCTTGCCGTTGCCGCGCAGGTAATGATCCGGGCTGGCCGTCAGGCGCATCTTTGCGTCCTCGGTGCGCCCCTCGGTATAGACCACCAGCGCGTCCTTGGCCAAGAAGGCCGCGGAAACACCTACTGCGCCGGTCAGCAATCCGCCCGGGTCATTGCGCAAATCCAGCACGAGTCCCTTCAGTGGGGCCTGATTCTGCTTGATGAGGGTTTCCAGCGCGGTGGCGAGGTTCTCACCGGTATGCTCCTGGAATTGTGTGATGCGGACAAACCCATAGCCGGATTCGAGCAGCTTGGATTTCACGCTCTGCACCTTGATGATGGCCCGCACCAGCGTAATCGTAAGCGGCTTGGGTTCGTCCTTGCGGATGATGGTCAAAACGATCTTGCTACCCGGCTTGCCGCGCATGCGCTTCACTGCATCATTCAGTGTCAGGCCCTTGACCAGCGTGTCATCCAGCTTGACGATCAGATCACCGCTCTTGATGCCAGCGTGGTAGGCCGGAGTGTCCTCGATCGGTGAGACGACCTTTACCAAGCCGTCTTCCATGCTGACTTCGATGCCGAGTCCGCCAAATTCCCCTTGCGTACCGACTTGCAGTTCCTTGAATGCTTCTGCATCGAGATAGGCTGAGTGGGGGTCGAGACCGCTCAACATGCCATTGATGGCTTCGTTGATCAGTTTTTTGTCGGTAACGGGTTCCACATAGTCGTTCTTGATACGGCCGAATACTTCGGAAAAGGCGCGCAGTTCCTCGATGGGCAACGGCGTAGCGAGCGTCTCCTTGTCGGCCATCGCGGCAAAATGCAGGCTGACCGATACCCCTGCGACCAGTCCCAAACTCACCAAACCTGCTTTTTCCAGAAGACGCATAATTCCCTCAATGTCATTTAGCCGCCAGCCACTTCATCGGATCGAGCGGTTTGCTCTCATGGCGCAGTTCAAAGTATAAACCGGAATCCTCATTGCCGCCGCTGTTCCCGACTGCCGCGACGATATCGCCGCCGTGCAGAACATCACCAACCTGCTTGTAGAGTGTTTCATTGTTGCCATACAGGCTCATATAGCTCTTGCCGTGATCGATGATCAGCAAGTTTCCAAAGCCGCGCAGCCAATCCGCGAACACTACCCGTCCTGCCGCGATGGCTTTGACAGTTTGTCCGGGGGAAGTTCTCAGGAACAGACCCTTCCATAGCACGGTGCTGTCGGGGCGCGGAGCTCCGAATTGGTTGGACACTTCGCCTTTCACCGGCAATGTCAGCTTGCCTTTGAGTTGTTCGAACGGGCTGCCGTCGAAGCGGTCATCCGGCAGGTTGTCATTGCGGAACAGTGAGCCGGTTTTTGGCTGTGCCAGCATTTTCGTCAGCTTGTCGACCAGTTGCGCAAGACGGTCTTCGTCGCGCTGCAGCCGGTTGATTTCGCGGCGCTGCTGGCGCAACTGCTGCGAGATCTTGCCCAATACCCTTTGCCGGGCATGTTGTTTTTTCTCAAGTGCCTTTTTTTGCGCCGCTTGTTCCATGCGCAATGATCTTAGTTCAGCACGTTGCTCGCGCGTGGCCGTGCTGACCGCGTTCAGCGCGGCGAAATCGCTGCGCAGGGCGGCAAGCCAGGCCGCACGGCTGCGTGCGATATACTTGTAATACTGCAGATCGCGGGAAACTTGATGGGGGTCATGGTTGCTCAGCAGCAGCTTCAGGTATTCCTGCTTGCCGGCGAGGTATTGCTGATACAGGAGTCTGCCCAGCAGAGTCTGTTGCTCCGCCATGCTGCCGGTCAGTTGCCGTTCCTGTCCCTGCAGCTCCTCAAGTTTTTTGTCGGCTGCGCGCTGTTGTTCGGCGAGTTCGGCGAGTTTGCGGTTGCTGTCACTGATCGCCCGTTCCGATTCACGTAGCGCATCGGCAGCCTCGGATTTTGATTCGCTGGTCTTGTCCATCTCACGCTGCATCGCCGCGATGCGCTTGCGCAGGTTTTCCAGTTCATCCTGTTGGCTGGCGTAGGCCGCGCTGGCGGACATCAGGCCGCACAAGGCGAGCAACAGTAAGCGAGCCGAGAGGGTCACTGTATTTGGATCAGGCTATGCCCAGTCATTTCTGCCGGTTGCGGCAATCCCATCATGGCCAACAGGCTGGGTGCGAGATCGCGCAGTGCGCCGCCTTCGGCAAGCGTGGCCTTGCGTCCGATATACAGGAACGGCACGGGATTCAGGGTGTGCGCGGTATGCGCCTGCTGCGTCGTGCGATCCAGCATCTGTTCGGCATTGCCGTGATCGGCGGTGATGATGACCTCGCCGCCGATGGAATGCATCGCCTTGACTGCGCGGCCGATGCAGATATCCAGAGCCTCGATGGCCAGTGTGGCAGCCTCCATGTTGCCGCTATGCCCCACCATGTCGCCGTTGGCGTAATTGCAGACGATGGCGTGATATTGACGGCTCAGGATGGCAGCTTCGAGTTTGTCGGTCACTTCGAACGCGCTCATCTCCGGCTTGAGGTCGTAAGTCGCGACTTTGGGTGATGGAACGAGGATGCGGTCTTCGCCGGGGTAGGGTTGTTCCCTGCCGCCGCTGAAGAAATACGTGACATGCGCATATTTTTCGGTCTCGGCGATGCGCAACTGTCTGAGACCCAGATTCGAAATGTATTCGCCGAAGCCGTTACGAATGGTCTCGGTGGGATAGGCGCAAGGCAGATGAAAGTCCTCCCCATAGCTGCTCAGCGTGACGAAACCGGCGAGTTTTGGGAAATCGGTGCGTTCAAAGCTGCTGAAGGTCTCATCCGTCAAGGCGCGCGTGATCTCACGGGCACGGTCGGCGCGGAAATTCATGAATACCGCCACATCGCCGTTCTGCATCGTATTTTCTGCGCTGCCTGAGACAATCGCGGTCGGCTTGACGAATTCATCCGATTCACCACGCGCGTAGGCCTGTTCCAGGCCGCTCAACGCATCGGTTGCGCTGAATTCCGCACGGCCCCGGGTGATCAATTCATAAGCGGGTCGTACACGCTCCCAGCGGTTGTCCCGATCCATCGCATAGAAGCGGCCGATGATGCTGGCAATCTGTCCGACTCCCAATGAGGTACATTTTTCCTGCAACCGTCGCAGCGATTGCGCAGCGCTTCTGGGCGGGGTGTCGCGTCCATCCAGGAAAGCGTGCAAAAACACTTTTTTCAGGCCGGCGCGTGCCGCCATTTCCAGCATGGCGAAAATATGGTTCTCGTGGCTATGCACGCCGCCAGGAGAAAGTAGTCCCATGATGTGCAGCGTGCTGTCGTTTTGTCTGGCCAGTTCAACGGCCCGGCTTAAAGCGGGGTTGGTATAGAAGCTGCCGTCCTCGATGGCTACGTCGACGCGGCTCAAGTCCTGGTACACCACACGTCCGGCCCCGATATTGA
Organism: Gallionella sp.; assembly: GCA_044230015.1. GTDB lineage: Bacteria > Pseudomonadota > Gammaproteobacteria > Burkholderiales > Gallionellaceae > Gallionella. The sequence goes on from JBGARW010000043.1 coordinate 4,159, forward strand.
GATGGCCAACCTCGGAGTTTCCCATCTGCCCGGACGGCAGGCCGACGAATTTCTCCGAGGCATTGATCATGGTATGCGGGTAGTCGCGCCATAGCGAGTCCCAGTTCGGCTTGCGAGCCGCCAGGATGGCGTTGGAATCGGGATCTTTGCGGTAGCCGAAGCCATCCAGAATAAGCAGCAAGACAGGGGTGATGTCCATTGGTGTAGAATATTAGCCGATGATGATTCTAGCGGGTTTCATTCTAGCCGAATTCGCCCCCGTTAGTGTGCGGTTCGGCGGAAAACCAAGGATGGGTATGGCAAACAAACTGATCGACAGGGAAGAGGACATCCAGCAGGCCGCACAGGCCATCAAGGCGATCGCACATCCGTTGCGCCTGAAGATTTTGTGCGTGCTTGGTAATCAGGAGGTCAGCGTGCAGGGTATTGTGGAGCAGGTCGGCACGTCGCAGAGCAACATTTCGCAGCATCTGGCGATTTTGCGCGACAAGGGCGTATTGGTGACACGCAAGGATGCGAACCGGGTCTATTACCGCATAGGAGACCCGCGTACCATCAAGCTGGTGGGCATGATGCGCGACGTGTTTTGCAGGATGTAGGGGGTTGCTTTTTAATTGTTATATTAGTATATTCTAATATATAAGAACTCTGACGGGTGGTGCAGTGAAAAAACCATGGGTCTTTGGTGCGTTGCTGCTGGGTGTCGCGACCGTGCAGGCTGCCGAGCAGCTTGACGTGGCATCTGCGCGGTATCGCGAAGTTGCGCAGGCTTATGTTGTGGACGGTTTGGTAGAGGCAACGCGCCAGTCCACCGTCTCTGCGCAGATCGGCGGACGCATCAGGGAAGTCAATTTCGATGCCGGGGACCGTGTCAGCAAGGGGCAGGTGATCCTGCGTATCGATGAGCGTGAAGCGATGCAGGCTCTGGCGGGTAGCCAGGCGCAGGTATTGCAGGCTCAGGCCAATATGCAGAACGCCAGGGCGGCTTATGAGCGTGCCCGGCAATTATTTGCGCAGAAATTCATCAGCCAGGCAGCACTTGACAAGGCGCAGGCCGACTACAAGGTGGCATTGGCGCAAGCCGCGGCCAGCGAGGCGGGAGCCGGGCAGGCCAGTCTTGCACACGGCTATACGGCGGTCATCGCGCCATACAGCGGGGTCGTGGCGGCACGCCTGGTGGAGGTCGGCGAGATGGTGATGCCCGGCAAACCATTGATGACCGGTTTCGATCCTGCCGAGATGCGCGTGGTGGCAAGCGTGCCGCAGGGCAGGCTGGTGGACATCGGCACACGTCCGGAGGCGACGGTGGAAGTACCTTCGCTGAATCGCCGGATCAAGCCCGCCTCGATGGCTGTGCAGCCGGTTGCCGATGCGCGCACCCACAGCACGCAGGTGCGCGTGTATCTGCCGAAAGATGAGGCGGGAGTCTATCCGGGCATGTTCGTGCGCGTGCATTTCGTGGTGGGCAAGGCCGATAAACTGGTGATTCCGGCGAGTGCCGTGTTGCGCCGCAGCGAAGTGGTTGCCGTTTACGTGGTGGGCGAAAAGGGCGGGGTGAAATTACGCCAGGTACGGCTCGGCGAAGCGACGCCCGATGGGGAAATGGAGGTGCTGGCAGGTTTGAACCAGGGCGAGAAAGTGGCGTTGGATCCGGTCAAGGCCGGGATATCGGGCGCAAGACAGAAGTAGCGGTTCGTCAACTTACGGAGGGCAGCAACATGGCACACATCGTAATCATGGGCGCGGGCATCGGCGGTATGCCGGCCGCATATGAAATGCGGGACAAACTGGACAAGACCCACACGGTGACAGTCGTCTCGAACAGTGAGAATTTCCATTTCGTACCATCCAATCCCTGGGTGGGCGTGAAATGGCGCGACCGCGCGCAGATCGAGTTTCCGGTACGCACCTATCTGGAGCGCAAGGGCATCGACTTCATCTCTACCGGCGTGAAACGCGTGCATCCCGAGCAGAACCAGCTTGAATTGAACGATGGTCAAACCGTCAATTACGACTATCTGGTGATCGCTACCGGGCCGAAACTCGCCTTTGACGAAGTCGAGGGGCTTGGCCCGCACGGTGGGCATACCCATTCCGTCTGCCATGTCGATCACGCGATGAAGTCGCATGACGAATGGGAACATTTCTGCAAGAGCCCAGGCCCGATCGTGGTCGGCGCGGTGCAAGGTGCATCCTGCTTCGGGCCCGCCTACGAATATGCATTCATCATGGATACCGACTTGCGCAGGCGCAAGATCCGCACCAAAGTGCCTATGACCTTCGTTACCTCCGAGCCATACATCGGCCACCTCGGCCTCGGCGGGGTAGGCGACTCCAAGGGTATCCTCGAATCCGGCATGCGCGACAAGCATATCAAGTGGATATGTAACGCCAAGGTCACCAAGGTCGAGGCAGGCAAGATGCATGTCACCGAGCATGACGACATGGGTGTAGAGAAGAAGACGCATGAACTGCCGTTCGCTTACAGCATGATGCTGCCCGCATTCAAGGGAGTGGATGCGGTGTTCGGTATCGAGGGACTGACCAATCCGCGCGGGTTTATCCTGGTGGACAAGCACCAGCGCAATCCGAAGTACAAGAATATCTTTGCGGTCGGAGTGTGTGTCGCGATCCCGCCGGTAGAACCGACACCGGTCCCATGCGGCACCCCGAAGACCGGCTACATGATCGAATCGATGGTGACAGCCACGGTGCACAACATCCACGCTGATCTCACCGGCGCGCCAGCGGACACTGAAGCAACCTGGAATGCCGTGTGCCTGGCCGATTTCGGCGAAAGCGGCGTGGCGTTCGTGGCGATCCCGCAGATCCCCCCGCGCAACGTGAACTGGTTCTCTGAAGGCAAGTGGGTGCATCTTGCCAAGGTCGCGTTCGAGAAATACTTCATCCGCAAGATGAAGAAAGGCACTTCCGAACCGTTTTACGAGGGCAGCATCCTCAAGATGCTGGGTATCGAGAAACTGAAATAGCATCGCCGCAGGAAGCCGCCGCAAGTCGCTGTCTTGATTCGGCGGCGGCGTTTCTGTCACCAGGAAGGTCGAGATGGGTATTTCGGGGCGCATCGCCAAACACTTTCTGCACTCGCAGATGACGCCGCTGCTGGCGCTGGTCGCCGTGCTGCTGGGGTTGTTCGCGGTGCTCGCGACGCCGCGCGAGGAAGAGCCGCAGATCAACGTCACCATGGCGAACGTGCTGATCGCCTATCCGGGCGCATCGGCGAAAGATGTCGCGCAAACCGTGGCGACTCCCGCCGAGCAGGTGCTGGCGCAGATCGCCGGAGTGGATCATGTGTATTCGGTGTCCCAACCCGGTATGGCGGTCGTCACGGTGCAGTTCAAGGTCGGCGAGGAGCACATCCCTTCGCTGGTGAAACTCTACGATGTCGTGCATTCGCACGCCGACTGGCTGCCGCCCACACAGGGAGTCGCGCAGCCCATCATCAAGGCCAAGGGGATCGACGATGTGCCGGTGGTCGCGTTGACCCTGTGGCGCGAGCAGACGGTGGGCGGCGGTGTCGAACTAACCCATGTGGCGCATGCCATCGAGGCCGAACTGAAGCGCGTGCCCGGCACGCGCGAAGTAGTCACGCTGGGCGCGACGCAACGCATGGTGCGGGTATTGCTCAACCCGGAAAACCTGAACGCCTATCAGCTCACCATGCAGGATATCCGCGCCGCCCTGCAGTCCGCCAACGTGTCGCAGAACTCCGGCAACCTGGTGCGGGACAACCGCGAAGTGCTGGTGCAGACCGGCAGTTTCCTGAGCGACGCCAATGAGGTGCGGCAACTGGTGGTCGGCGTGTCCGGTGGCAAGCCGGTATTCCTGCGCGATGTCGCCGACGTGCAGGATGGCGCGGACCAGCCTGCCAGCTATGTGTGGCTGGGAACCGGGATGGCCGCCGCGGACAAGCAGATCACGGCCAGGGGCGAGTTTCCCGCCGTCACCCTGGCGATCACCAAGAAGCCCGGCGCGAATGCGGTGGAGATCGCCGATAGGTTGCTGGCGCGCGTGGCCGAACTCAAGGGCAGCGTGATTCCCGCCGATGTGCAGGTCAGCGTCACGCGCAACTACGGCGAGACCGCCAACGACAAGGCGATGAAACTGATCCAGAAGCTGCTGTTCGCCACGCTCGCCGTGGTCGCGCTGGTGTGGTTCGCCATGGGGCGGCGCGAGGCGCTGGTGGTCGGCGTCGCGGTGCTGCTGACCCTGGCAGCGACGTTGTTCGCCTCATGGGCATGGGGCTTCACGCTGAATCGCGTTTCGCTGTTCGCGCTGATCTTTTCCATCGGAATACTGGTCGACGATGCGATAGTCGTTGTCGAGAACATCCATAGGCGGCGTGCCCTCACGCCGCAGCTCCCATTGCCGGAAATCATTCCGCAAGCAGTGGACGAAGTGGGAGGGCCGACCATCCTCGCGACTCTCACGGTGATCGCGGCGCTGTTGCCGATGGCTTTCGTCAGCGGCCTGATGGGGCCGTACATGAGCCCGATCCCGATCAATGCCAGCATGGGCATGCTGATCTCGCTGGCGGTGGCATTCGTCGTCACCCCGTGGCTGGTGCTGCGCTTTGCAGCGGCGCAGCACGAGGCGCACCAGGATGAGCGCGACACTCCGAGCAGCCGTTTTTTTCATGAGCGTCTGAACCCGTTCCTGAATGGCGAACACGGCAAACCGGCGCGCCGCAAGCTGTGGCTGGCCATCTTCGGCGGCCTGCTGTTGGCGGTGTCGCTGGGTGTGGTCAAGCTGGTGGTCCTGAAGATGCTGCCGTTCGACAATAAATCGGAGTTTCAGGTCGTGGTGGACATGCCTGCCGGCACGGCATTGGAACAGACCAGTGCGGTGCTGCACGAGATCGGCGGCTATCTGGCGACCGTGCCGGAAGTGACCGATTACCAGGCCTATGCGGGTACGGCTGCACCGATCAACTTCAATGGCCTGGTGCGCCAGTATTATCTGCGCAGCGCCGCCGAGCAGGGCGATATCCAGGTCAATTTGCGCGACAAACACCAGCGCAGCCGCAGCAGCCATGAGATCGCTACTGACGTGCTGGAGCCGCTCCAGCACATCGCCAGGACCTGGGGTGCGAAGGTGAAGATCGTCGAGGTTCCGCCCGGTCCGCCGGTGATGTCGCCCATCGTCGCGGAAATCTACGGCCCGGATTACGACGGCGCACGCCAGGTAGCCGGTCAAGTGCGCGCGCAGTTCGGCAATACCAGGGACATCGTCGGCATCGACGACAGCGTCACGGAGACCGCGCCCAAGCTGCTGCTCCATGTGCTGCAGAGCAAGGCGGCGCTGCTGGGCGTCGCGCCGCACGACATCGTGGACGTGATCGGCGTGGCGCTGTCAGGCCAGGATGTCGCCTCGCTGCACGATGAGAACGCGAAGTACGCACCGCCGTTGCGCATCGGCCTGCCTGCCGAGCGGCGCAGCCGCATCGACGAGGTGCTCAAGCTCAAGGTGCGCGCGCGCGACGGGGCGCTGGTGCCGCTTTCCGCGCTGGTGCAGGTGATTCCGGAGCCGCGCGACTACCCGATCTACCACAAGGACCTGCTGCCGGTGGTGTATGTGTTCGGCGACATGTCTGGCAAGCTGGACAGCCCGCTATACGGCATGTTCGCTATCAACGGCAAAGTCGGCGGAACTGCGTTGCAGCAGGGTGGCAACCTCGAGAGCTATTTCTTCAAGCAGCCCGGCGACCCTTACGCCGGTTATGCGCTGAAGTGGGACGGCGAATGGCAGGTGACTTTCGAGACTTTCCGCGACATGGGCATCGCCTATGCCGTGGGCCTGTTGCTGATCTACCTGCTGGTGGTGGCGCAGTTCAAGTCGTACCTCGTGCCGCTGGTCATCATGGCGCCGATCCCGCTCACCATCATCGGCGTCATGCCCGGGCACGCGCTGCTCGGCAGCCAGTTCACCGCGACCTCGATGATCGGCATGATCGCGCTGGCCGGCATCATCGTGCGCAACTCGATCCTGCTGGTGGACTTCGTCAACCTGCAACTACGCGAGGGCATGGCTTTGCAGCAGGCGGTGATCGCCGCCGCCGGGGCGCGCGCCAAGCCGATCGTCCTGACCGGGCTGGCGGCGATGCTCGGGGCATTGTTCATCCTTGACGATCCGATCTTCAACGGGCTGGCCATCTCCCTGATATTCGGCATCCTCGTCTCCACCCTGCTGACACTGGTGGTCATTCCGGTGTTGTATTACGCCACGCTGTACAGGAAATTTCAGTAAAATCCATTTCAACCCAAGCAAAGGTTCCATCATGAACGCAGAACGCATCACTCACATCGTAGCCGGGACATTCATCCTGTCCTCCCTGTTGTTGGGCGCGGAAGACAGCCCGCTGTTTGTCAGCGGGAATTTCCTGTGGCTTGCCGTATTCGTCGGCCTGAACCTGCTGCAGAGCGGTTTCACCTCGTTCTGCCCGCTGACCCGGATCCTCGTTAAATCCGGTATCAGGGAAGGCTCTTGCTGAATCTGGGAACGGCCGTCGGCGGGCTGAAGGACTCGCTACGGTCGCTGCGCCTGGCCCATGTCAGCATAGGCCTGATCGGGCTGATGTGGGTCTTTCCTTTTCTGCATTATCGCCATCAATATCCGCTGACCACGTTCCACCAGGAATGGTGGAGTGCGCTGCTCGGTTTGCTGGCGCTGGTCCCGCTGGCCATGCGCGACTTTTGGCGGCAGCCGGAAATCCCGCGCATCGTGCAACTGCCCGCCGCCCTGATCGCGGTGCTGTTGCTGCAATCCGGCTTCGGCAAGATCGCCTATTTCGACCAGGCCCTGCTGTACATCCTGTACCTGCTGTTCGCGGCGCTGCTGATGATGCTCGGCGCCAGATTGCGCGATTGTTTCGGCTTGGCGGAGCTGGGGCCGGTTCTGGCGGCCTTCCTGCTGATCGGCGCGGAGATCAGTGCGCTGTTCGGCGTGCTGCAGCATTACCGCTGGCATACCCCGCTGGATCCGGTGATCGTGATGAAGGTCTCTTCCAGCATATTCGGCAATCTGGCGCAGCCCAATCATTTCGCCAATTACATCGCGCTGGGGCTGGTCTCGCTCGGCTTGCTGCATCGCCAGCGGCGGCTTCAGGCGGGCTATGTGGCAGCGCTGGCCATGCCGCTGCTGTTCGTGATGACCCTGAGCGGCTCGCGCAGTTCCTGGCTGTATTTGCTGATGATGGCCGGCCTGGCATGGTGGTGGGCGCGCCGTGATGCCGCACAGCGGCCACTGCTGCGCTACAGCCTGCTGCTGATTGCCGGATTCGGCGTGATGCATCTGGTCGTGGAATTGCCGTTCATGGCTGGCGCGGACAGCAGCACCAACACCATGCAGCGCTTGTTCGGCGACGATGCAAGCGGGGGGGTTCGCCTGTATCTGTGGCGCGAGGCGGCGCTGATGTTCATGCAATCGCCATTCCTGGGTGTGGGGTTCGGGCAATTCGCCTGGCATCATTTCCAATTGTTGCCGGTATTGCGCCCGGGCAATATCAGCGGCCTCTACAACAATGCCCACAACCTGATATTCCAGATCGCCGCTGAAGCCGGCGCGGCCGGATTGCTGGCGTTGTTCGGGTCGCTGGGAGCCTGGTTCTACGGCCTGAGGCGCGCAACGCAGAGTGACATCCACTGGTGGGGCCATGCCGCATTGGGCGTGCTGGCCATCCACAGCCTGCTTGAATACCCGCTGTGGTACACCTATTTTGTCGCGGTTGCGGCGATCCTGCTGGGCGCGCTGGACGAGACACGCTATCGTCTGGAATTGCGCAATATGGGGCGCCTGTCCGTGGCGGCGATCCTGCTGCTGGGCCTGATGACGCTGGCGCAATTGCGCAGCGGCTATCGCCAGCTTGAACAGGTCCTGGCGATACGTCCGGCTTCGGCGGCTGACCGCAGCGTGTTTGAACGGACACGGGACGGTCTGGTCGAGGTGCATGGCGGATCGCTGCTGTCGCCTTATGCAGAGTATTTCATGAGCTCCCTGATCGAGGTCAAGGAAGAGCATCTCAGGGAAAAACTGGAGTTGAATACCCGCGTGATGCGTTTTGCCCCGACGGCCACGGTGGCATACCGCCAGGCATTGCTGCTGGCGCAGGCCGGGTCGCAGGAACAGGCCAAAGCCATGCTGGAACAGGCCATCTGGTCCTATCCCGGGGGAAGCGCCGATGCGCGCCGGCAGATGGCGGAGCTGGCAGAGAAAGACCCCGCGCATTTTTCAGCTCTGCTAGAATTCGCCCTCCAAAAAGAACAGGAGTACCGGCGTGCAGTTCATCACCAGTAATATTCTTCCGATTTTCATTGCGCTGCTCAGCGGCGCCATGCTGTTCTGGTCGATATTCGGCAACCGCATACGCGGTATCAAGGAAGTGGATTGCGCTGCCGCCTTGCAGCTCATCAACCATAAGAACGCGCTGGTGCTGGACGTGCGCGAGGATGGGGAATACAAGCTCGGCCATATCCTGGGTTCCACGCTGATCCCGCTCGGCAAGCTCAACGAGCGCATCGGCGAGATCGAAAAACACAAGGAGCGGCCCATTGTGGTGGTGTGCCGCAGCGGCAGCCGTTCCGGTACGGCTTGCGCGGCACTGGGCAAGCGCGGTTTCACCCAGGCCTACAACCTGTCCGGCGGCGTAATGGCCTGGCAGAAAGCCAACCTGCCCCTGGAAAAATGATGGCGGATGTGTCGATGTACTGCACGGCAGTCTGCCCGTACTGCGTCCGTGCCGAACAGCTGTTGCGGCACAAGGGTGTGCAGGAGATTGAGAAGATACGCGTCGATCTGCAGCCGGAACTGCGTGTGGCGATGATGGAAAAGACCGGACGGCGTACCGTGCCGCAAATCTATATCGGCGGCGAACATGTCGGCGGTTATGACGAGCTTGCAGCGCTCGATCATGCCGGCAGACTGACCGCGTTATTGGCAAAATGATCACTTACCGAGGAAACGATGATGACCGAGAACACCCAAGCAAACGCCCAAGAGAATGCCCAACCCGTATTCAACATGGAGAAGATCTATGTGAAGGATCTCTCGCTGGAGATCCCGCACGCGCCGCAGATCTTCCTGGAACGCGAAAGCCCGCAGATCAATGTGCAACTCAGCACACAGGCCGCAGCGGTTGAGACGGGCGAGCACGAGGTGGCCATCACTGCCACGGTTACGGCGAAGGTTGGCGATAAGGTGATGTTCCTGATCGAGGCCAAACAGGCGGGTATCTTCGGCGTGCATAATGTGCCGGAGGAAGAGCTGGAGCCGATCCTGGCGGTGATGTGCCCGAACATCCTGTTCCCGTATTTGCGCGAAGTGGTTTCGGACGTTGCGGTACGCGCCGGTTTTGCACCGGTGCTGCTGAACCCGATCAACTTCGACGTGCTCTACCACCAGCGGAAACAGGCGCAGGCCGCGACGACGACCGCACACTGATGAGATCGCCGACCCTGTCCCGCCTGCTCGTGCCGCTTGCGCTGTCCTGTGGCGTGAGCGCGGCATATGCGGTGGATTATGTGTCGGTCAGCGAGAGCAGCGCGATACTCTACGACGCGCCTTCGCTCAAGGCGAAAAAGAAGTTCGTGGTGAACCGCTACATGCCTTTCGAGCAGGTCGTCGCGCTGGATAGCTGGATCAAGGTGCGCGACAGCAAGGGCGAGTTGTCCTGGGTGGAGAAGCGCGTGTTAAGCAGCAAACGTTATGTGTTTGCGCTGCCCCCGCTGCTGGATGTGCGCGCCGAGCCCGACCCGGGTGCGGTACGCCTGTTCCAGGTGCGTCAGCAGGTGGCATTGGAACGACTTGAATCGACCGGCACCGGCTGGGTCAAGGTGCGTCATCAGGACGCGGATATCGGCTATGTGCGCAGCACCGAAGTCTGGGGTGACTGACAGAGGATGAACATTACCGTCATCGGCGCGGGGGCATGGGGTACCGCGCTTGCCATCAGCCTGTCTGCCGGCCATCGCGTGACGCTATGGTCGAACGACGCCGCGCAGATCGGGGAGATGCGCGCCATGCGCGTCAACCAGCGCTTCCTTCCGGATATCCCGCTGCCTGACGATCTCGAACTGGACGCGGATCTTGCCGCTGCGATGGAAAAGGCGGAACTGGCGATCGTCGCCGTGCCCACTGCCGCGCTGCGCGAGGTGCTGCAGCAGCTTGTGTCGGCCGGACAATGCTTCGACGTGGTGTGGGTATGCAAGGGTTTCGAGGCGGACACTTCGCTGTTGCCGCACCAGGTGGCTGCCGAGGTGTTGCCGGAAAGGTTCCGCAGCGGCGTATTGTCCGGACCCAGCTTCGCGCAGGAAGTTGCGCGCGGCCTGCCCGCCGCATTGACGCTCGCCTCTTCCGACGCGGAATTCGCCAGCCGCACGGCGCAGGCGCTGCACCACGTGCGCTTGCGCATCTACGCCAGCAACGACGTGATCGGCGTGGAGGTCGGCGGAGCGGTGAAAAACGTGATGGCGATCGCCGCGGGCATCTGCGACGGCATGGGGCTGGGTTATAACGCGCGTGCCGCCCTGCTGACGCGCGGCCTGGCCGAGATGACCAGGCTGGGATTGAAGCTCGGCGGGCGCCCCGAAACGCTGGGCGGGCTGTCCGGCGCGGGCGACATGATCCTGACTTGCACCGGCGATCTGTCGCGCAACCGCCAGGTCGGCCTCATGCTGGTGCAGCAGCATGATCTGCCCGGGATACTGCACCGGCTCGGGCACGTCGCAGAAGGCGTTTACACGGTACGCGAAGTGCATCGCCTTGCACAACGCCTGGGTGTCGCGATGCCGATCTGCGAGGCTGTCTATCACATTCTCTACGAGAACATTCCGGTCGATGAAGTTGTCGCCGAATTGTTGAACCGCACGCCGAACCTGGAATTCAACAGGTAGGAGACGGGGTCACCCCGCATGCGGGGTGACCAGCGCGCCGTCAAACCCGCATT
>JBGARW010000044.1:0-19648 GCA_044230015.1 Gallionella sp.
CCAGATGAGCAAGTCTTGCAGGCGCTTTGTTTCCATGCAGGATATCGATTGGGTGTGCATTGGGAGCGACCGCCAAGTGATGCACCTCGCGTAGATCCTTCGTGTAACCCAAACAAAAAGGTATTTGTATTGCCGCGCTTTGATGAGCAAACGGAGTGCTGGTGGGAAAACATATATATTGGCGACACGGATTTCTACCCGGATTCGCTTGTTGATGAAAATGGATGTATTTATCTACTGTGAGAATTATGCCTAAACTCCTGCAAGAAAAACTCATCATCGCCATTTCCTCCCGCGCGCTGTTCGATTTGGACGAGAGCCATGCAGTGTTCGAGCACGAAGGCGAGGAGGCATATTGCCGCTATCAGGTGGAGCGCGAGGATGCACCGCTTGAACCGGGCGTGGCATTCAACCTGGTCAGGAAACTGCTGGCCCTGAACAGGCGCGACCCCGAGCACCCGAAGGTAGAGGTGATTCTGCTTTCGCGCAACAGTGTGGACACCGGGCTGCGCATCTTCAATTCGATCCAGCATCACCGCCTGGATATAGGCCGCGCCACATTTACCGGCGGCGAAAGTGCCTATCCCTATATCCCGGCATTCGGTGCACACCTGTTCCTGTCGGCGGAACCGGAAGATGTGCGCAAGGCGCTGGAAGCGAGGTTCGCCGCCGCAACCATCCTGCCGTCGTCTGCATCGGTTGGACAGGGCGACAACGAGCAGTTACGCATCGCCTTCGACGGCGATGCCGTGCTGTTCTCGGACGAATCGGAGCGGATATACAAGGAGTCCGGGCTGGATGCTTTCCAGAACAACGAGGCGGCTGCGGCCAGGGAGCCGTTGCCGGGCGGACCATTCAAGAATTTCCTCGCAATGCTGCACCGGATTCAACTGGATTACCCGGCAGACACTTCACCGATTCGTACCGCGCTCATCACGGCAAGAGGCGCGCCCGCCCACGAGCGCGTGATCCGCACGCTGCGTGCCTGGAACATCCGCATCGACGAGGCGCTGTTCCTTGGTGGCAAGGACAAGGGCGAATTCCTGAAGGCATTTGGAGCGGACATTTTCTTTGACGACCAACAGAAACATTGTGAGTCCGCACGCCAGCATGTCGCCACCGGGCATGTGCCGCATGGCGTGGCAAATGAGTGAAGTATTGGCGGTGTAGAATGCGCACCGTTTAGCCATTTGCTCGTCATGTTCACCAAGAACTACCACTGGCGCATCGCCGGATTCTATTTCTTCTACTACGCCTTCGTGGGGATGTTCGCGCCCTACTGGAGCCTGTACCTCCAATCCATCCACTTCGACGCCATCGAGATCGCCATCCTGATGTCGGTGCAACCGGTGATGCGCATGATCGCGCCGAACATCTGGGGCTGGCTGGCCGACCGATCAGGGAAACGCAGGGAGGTGGTCGTCGCGGCTGCGAGCCTGAGCGCCGTGTTCTATCTGGGTGTGTTCGCCACCACCAGCTTCTGGGGCATGTTGCTGGTGCTGGGACTGATGAGCTTCTTCTGGAGCGCGTCGATGCCGCTGGTGGAGGCGACCACGCTCACCTGGCTCGGCAAGCATGCCGCGCATTACGGGCGCATCCGCTCGTGGGGCTCGATCGGGTTCATCGTCGCGGTGGTGGGGCTGGGCTACGCCTTCGACCATATCGCTATCGCCTGGCTGCTGTGGGCCGGCCTGGTCTGCGAGCTGGGTATCCTGCTGTTCTCGCGCCAGATGCCGCCCACCGAAGTGCTTGCGCACCATACCGACAGCCAGTCGGTCAGGGGGATCGTGCTACGCCCGCGCGTATTGGCGTTGTTCGGCGCATGCTTCCTGATGTCCGTCGCGCACGGCCCTTACTACACCTTCTTCTCGATCTACCTCGTCGAGCACGGCTATGCCAAAAGCGCCGTGGGAGGGCTGTGGGCGCTCGGCGTGATCTGCGAGATCGGGGTGTTCTTCCTGATGCCGTGGCTGGTGCGGCACTTCGGCCTTACGCGCATCCTGCTGTTCAGCTTCGCGGCGGCCATGCTGCGCTTCATGCTGATCGGCTGGGGAGTGGATCTCCTGCTGCTGCTGCTCATCGCGCAGGTGCTGCATGCCGCGACCTTCGGCGCATATCACGCCGCCTCGGTGGGTCTGGTGCACGAGTTCTTCCAGGGACGGCACCAGTCCAAAGGCCAGGCCCTGTTCGGCAGCCTCACCTATGGCGCGGGCGGCATGCTGGGGGGGCTGGCGAGCGGCCCGATCTGGCAGCACTACGGCGCCAGCGTGCTGTATTCGTGCAGCGCGGGCATGGCGCTGCTGGGGTTGCTGCTGATGGGGTGGAAGTCACGCATGGATTGATGTTGCGCATCCGCGAAGTCGGGCAACCGGGGGAGCGGCAACAGAGTGAAGCGGACCGGGGTGGTGCGTATGCTATATTCCGCCCGCCATGTTTGTCGTGCTCGCAGCCGATCTCCCGGGAGTGACTTGATGATGCTGCATGATTCCATGGAAACTATCTGATCGAGATGCCCTATCCGGATAACCGACACCGCCTGACAGGCATGCTGAAGCAAGCCGGTATTGTCGCGCTCTATGCGGCACTTGCCCATATCGACCATCTTTATTTCGAGAGCAGGGCGGTCGTCAGCATCTTCGAACCGGCGTGCGGACTGGCGCTGGCCATACTGTTGATTGGCGGGAGGCGATATGCCTGGGGGATATTCCTCGGGTCGCTCCTGGCCAATGTGATATCGAACGGCCCGCTCTGGGCGGCCGGTGTCACCGCCGCGGGCAATACGCTGGAGGCGCTTGCCGCCGCCTGGCTGCTCACACGCAGCGGCAGTTTCGACCTGCGCCTGCGCTCCTTGCGCTCTTATTTGCTGCTCGTCCTCGCGGGGAGCATTGGCGGGACCATCTGCGCCCTGACCGAAACCACGGTGTTGCTGGTCTCGGGGTCGCAGGCTCCCGCGAGCTATGTCGTGACCCTGGCTCACAGGTGGATGGGCGAGGCGCTTGGGGTGACCCTGATCACACCCCTGATCCTGGTCTGGTGGCGGACAAAGAAAGACTGGCTTGAGGCGAAGTGGATATCCGAAGCCATCCTGCTGCTTGGCGTGACGTTTATGGCCGGCCAGATAATCTTCCTTGGCTGGTTCCACGACAGTATCGCCAGTCTGGCCAGAGGGGCCTGGATGTTCCTGCTGGTCACCTGGGTGGCGCTGCGTCTCGGAACCCATGGAACGGTGATCGCTGTGCTCATGATGGCGATCCATGCCCTGTGGGGCGCGCATAACGGGATCGGTTACTTCGCCAATGACATCGCCAAAACCCAATTGGTCAATTACTGGCTTTACATGTTCGTGCTGTCCGTGAATGGCATGGCGCTGGCGACCTATCTTGACGAGCGCGCCCGGGCCGAGGCGGCATTGCGGGAAAGTGAGGCGAGCATGCGCGCCATCCTGGACAATTCGCCTTATATGGCATGGCTGAAAGACGTCAGGGGGCGTTACGTCAAGGCAAACAGGAAATATCTCGACTATGTCCGTATGAGATCGCCGCAGCAGCTCATCGGCAAGACCGATTTCGATATCTGGCCGGCAGGCCTGGCGAAGAAGTACCATAACGACGATGTGGAGGTGCTGGCCTTGCGGCACCAGAAACATGTCGAGGAACCGTCGCTTGATGAAGGCAGGACCCGCTGGGTGGAGACCTTCAAGATCCCCATCATCGACGAGAACGGCAAGGCCCTGGGCACCGCCGGTTTCTCGCAGGACATCACCGAGCGCAGGACGGTGGAAGAGGTCCTGCATCAATCCGAGATGAAGTTCCGCACACTCTATGATTCGGCCCGCGACGCGTTGATATTGCTGGACGGGGAAGGTTTCCTGGACTGCAACAAGGCGGCGCTGGATCTGTTCGGTTGCGCCACGCAAAAGGAGTTCCGCTCGAAGTATCCCGCCGACCTGTCGCCGGCCGTGCAGCCGTGCGGCACGGATTCCGTGCTGCTGGCGGAACGGTATGTCGCCATCGCGATGGACAATGGCAGCCACAAGTTCGAGTGGGTGCACCGGCGCGCCGATACCGGCAAGGATTTTTCCGCGGAGGTGCTGCTCAGCAGCATGGAACTGGATGGCAGGACGGTTCTGCAGGCGGTCATCCGCGACATCACCGGGCGCAAGCAGGTCGAGCAGGATCTGGCCGAGAGCGAGAGCCGCTTTCGCGAGATATTCAATGCCGTCGGTGATGCGATCTTCATTCATGATGCGGAAACGGGCCGCATCATCGATGTCAACCGCCGCATGCTCGAGATGTACCGCTTTACCCGTGAAGAAGCACTTGCATGCGGTCCCGCCGACCTGAGCGCCGGCACGCCGCCCTACTCGTCCGCCGAGGCCATTGAAAAGGTCCACCTGGCGCGTACCGAAGGTCCCCAGACTTTTGACTGGCTGGCGCGTGCCAGCGATGGGCATCTCTTCCGGGTCGAGGTAAACCTCCGGTCCGCCCTCATCGGCGGCCAGCAGCGGATCCTCGCCGTGGTGCGCGACGTTTCGGGGTACAAACGGGAGGAGCCCCATTCGCACTAGCCGCAGGAACGTCTGGAGGTGAATCGGAGGTGGTTCATGGCTGCCGCTGATGGGGAGCACCGATCCGTGTAAAGCCGCACCTGTTATGGCATAATCGCGCGCTCTGAAAAAGTGGAACGACATGGGCGCGCAAACTCTTTACGACAAACTCTGGGATGCACACGCGGTGCGGCAGGAAGCCGACGGCACAACGCTGGTCTATATCGACCGCCATCTGGTGCATGAAGTGACCAGTCCGCAGGCCTTCGAGGGGCTGAAGCTGGCCGGGCGCAAGCCGTGGCGCGTCGCGTCGATGCTCGCGGTGGCGGATCACAATGTGCCGACCGCCGGACGCGCACAGGGCATCGCCGACCCCGTAGCGCGTTTGCAGGTGGAGACGCTGGACAGCAATTGCGCCGAGTACGGCGTTAACGAATTCAGGATGGACGACGTGCGCCAGGGCATCGTGCATGTGGTCGGGCCGGAGCAGGGCGCGACCCTGCCGGGCATGACGGTGGTGTGCGGCGATTCGCACACCAGCACGCATGGCGCGTTCGCCGCGCTGGCGTTCGGCATCGGCACCTCCGAGGTCGAGCATGTGATGGCGACGCAATGCCTGCTGATGAAAAAATCCAAAGCCATGCAGGTGGTGGTGGAGGGCGCATTGGGCAAGGGCGTGACCGCCAAGGACATCGCGCTGGCGGTGATCGGCAGGATCGGCACGGCGGGCGGCACCGGCTACGCGATCGAGTTTGCCGGCAGTGCGATCCGCGGCCTGTCGATGGAAGGGCGCATGACGCTGTGCAACATGGCCATCGAGGCGGGCGCGCGCGCCGGCATGATCGCGGCGGACGACACCACGATCGATTACCTCAGGGGCCGCCCGTTCGCGCCGCAGGGCGAGCTGTGGGACAAGGCGGTGGCCTACTGGCGCACGCTGCACAGCGACGAAGGCGCACAGTTCGATAAGGTGGTGCACCTCGATGCTGCACAGATCAAGCCGCAGGTGACCTGGGGCACGTCGCCGGAAATGGTGGTGGCGGTGGATGGGCGCGTGCCCGATCCGGCTGCCATGGCCGACCCGGTCAGGCGCGAGGGTGCCGAGCGTGCCTTGCACTACATGGGGCTGTCCGCGAACACCCCGATCACGGAGATCAGGATCGACAAGGTGTTCATCGGTTCCTGCACCAATGCGCGCATCGAGGATATGCGCGCCGCCGCGGCAGTGGTGCGCGGCAAGCATGTCGCCCCGAGCGTGAAACTGGCGATGGTGGTGCCCGGTTCCGGTTTGGTGAAACAGCAGGCCGAGCAGGAAGGCCTGGACAGGATATTCGTCGCGGCGGGTTTCGAATGGCGCGACCCGGGCTGCTCGATGTGCCTGGCGATGAATGACGACCGGCTCGCGCCGGGCGAGCGTTGCGCCTCGACTTCCAACCGCAACTTCGAGGGGCGGCAGGGGCAGGGCGGGCGCACCCATCTGGTGAGCCCGGAGATGGCGGCGGCGGCGGCGATCGCCGGGCATTTTGTCGATGTGAGTGTTGATTGAAAAGGAGATGACGATGAAAGCAGTTGCATTGTTTTTGGCGGTGTTGATGTTGGCGGGCTGCAATGCCATGGAAGGACTGGGCAAGGATATCCAGAAGGGCGGCGAGAAATTGGAGAAGGCAGCGAACAAGTGATGCAGAAATTCACCTTGTTCGATGGCTTGGTCGTGCCGTTGGATCGCGCCAACGTGGATACCGACGCCATCATTCCCAAGCAGTTCCTGAAGTCGATCAAGCGTTCCGGTTTCGGCCCGAACGCGTTCGATGAATGGCGTTATCTGGATCACGGCGAGCCGGGCATGGACAGCGGCAAGCGTCCGCTCAATCCGGACTTCGTGCTGAACCAGCCGCGCTATCGGGGCGCGCAGGTCCTGCTGGCGCGCGAGAATTTCGGCTGCGGCAGTTCGCGCGAACACGCGCCCTGGGCGCTGGAAGACTACGGCTTCCGCGCCATCATCGCGCCGAGTTTCGCCGACATCTTCTTCAACAATTGCTTCAAGAACGGCCTGCTGCCGATCCGCCTGGCTGCCGAAAAAGTGGATGCGCTGTTCAAGGCAGTGGCGGCCACGCCGGGCTACCGTTTGAAGATCGATCTGGAACGGCAGAGCATTACCGCGCCGGATGGCGCGGTGTATCAGTTCGAGGTGGAGGCGTTCCGCAAGCATTGCCTGCTGAACGGGCTGGACGATATCGGCCTGACCTTGCAGCATGTGGGCGAGATCAGGGCATTCGAGGCGAGGCGTCACGCGGCACAGCCGTGGTTGTAGCTATAGGGAGTGGGGGTGGGGTTCCACACTGGCCACTTTCCACTCACCACTTCCCATGTTTTTGTTAGGACATTGAAATGAAGATTGCAGTTTTGCCCGGTGACGGGATCGGCCCGGAGATCGTCGCGCAGGCGGTGAAGGTGCTGGAAGCGTTGCGCGGCTCCGGCCTGAAGATCGAGATGGAACACGCGCCCATTGGCGGTGCGGGGTATGAGGCGGCGGGCGATCCGTTCCCGCCCGACACGCAACGGCTGGCGCTGGCCGCCGACGCGGTGCTGTTGGGCGCGGTGGGTGACTGGAAGTACGACACGCTGCCGCGCGACAAGCGCCCCGAGCGCGGGCTGCTGCGTATCCGCAAGGAGCTCGGCCTGTTCGCCAACCTGCGTCCCGCCATGCTCTATCCCGAACTGGCGAACGCCTCCACGCTGAAGCCGGAAGTGGTGTCCGGCCTGGACATCATGATCGTGCGCGAACTGACCGGCGACGTCTATTTCGGCCAGCCACGCGGCATCAGCACGCTGGCGAACGGCGAGCGCGAAGGCGTCAACACCATGCGCTACAGCGAATCCGAGATACGCCGCATCGGCCATGTCGCGTTCCGCATCGCCATGAAGCGCAACAGGAAGGTCTGCTCGGTGGACAAGGCCAACGTGCTGGAGACCACCGAGCTGTGGCGCCAGGTGATGATCGAGCTCGCCAGGGAATATCCCGAGGTGGAGCTCTCGCACATGTACGTGGACAACGCGGCGATGCAGCTGGTGCGCGCGCCCAAGCAGTTCGACGTGATGGTCACCGGCAACATCTTCGGCGACATCCTGTCCGACGAGGCCTCGATGCTGACCGGTTCGATCGGTATGCTGCCGTCCGCCTCGCTGGATGCGCACAACAAGGGCATGTACGAGCCCAGCCACGGCTCGGCGCCGGACATCGCGGGCAAGGATGTGGCCAATCCGCTGGCGACCATCCTGTCGGCGGCGATGATGATGCGCTACACCTTTGCGCGCGAGGATGTTGCGCAGCGCATCGAAGCGGCGGTGCGCAGGACGCTGCAGCAGGGGTTGCGCACCGCGGACATCGCCGAGGCCGGCATGCAGAAGATCGGCTGCGCGGCGATGGGCGATGCGGTGGTCGCGGCGCTTCAAACGAATCAGGATATTTAAGAGAGAAAAATGGACAAGCAATACGACGTATGCATTCTGGGCGCGACCGGCGCGGTGGGAGAGGCGATGCTGGCCATCCTGGAGCAGCGCAAGTTTCCGGTGCGCAATCTCTATCCGCTGGCCTCCAGCCGCTCGGCGGGCAGCAAGGTGACTTTCAACGGCCGGGAGATGACGGTCATCGATGTCGATGACTTCGATTTCTCCAAGGCACAGATCGGCCTGTTCTCGGCGGGCGGCAGCGTGTCGGAAAAGTATGCGCCGCTCGCCGCCGCCGCCGGTTGCGTGGTGATCGACAACACCGCACACTTCCGCTACGACAAGGATATTCCGCTGGTGGTGCCGGAAGTGAACCCGCACGCCATCGCGCAATACAAGAACCGCGGCATCATCGCCAACCCGAACTGCTCGACGATCCAGATGGTGGTGGCGCTCAAGCCGATCAAGGATGCGGTGGGCATCGCGCGCATCAACGTGGCGACCTACCAGGCGGTGTCCGGCACCGGCAAGGAGGCGATCGAGGAACTGGCCGCCCAGACCCGCGCGCTGTTCAACCATCAGGACGTGACGGCCGAGGTCTATCCGAAGCGCATCGCCTTCAACGTGCTGCCGCAGATCGACGTCTTCATGGAGAACGGCTACACCAAGGAAGAGATGAAGATGGTCTGGGAGACCCGCAAGATCATGGAAGACGATACCATCCTGGTGAATCCGACCGCGGTGCGCGTGCCGGTGTTCTACGGGCATTCCGAGGCGGTGCATATCGAGACCCGCAGCAAGATCACCGCCGCCGAGGCGCGCGCCCTGCTGGAAAAGGCGCCGGGCGTGGTCGTGATGGACAGGCGCGAACCGGGTGGCTACCCGACCCCGATCGAGGCGGCCGGCAACGATGCGACCTACGTCGGGCGCATCCGCGAGGACATCTCTTGCCCGTTTGGCTTGAACCTGTGGGTGGTGAGCGATAACGTGCGCAAGGGCGCGGCGTTGAATAGCGTGCAGATCGCAGAAATTCTGATTGCGAAATACCTTGATTGAGACATAATGCGAAAAATGTTATGAGCTTGTGCTTATAACTCCATGATGTTATTTTACTTGTTCAATGAATAAACATAGGGTGATAGCGTGCAAAAGTCACTGATAGAACAACTAGCCATTCGACTAGGTCGGCAAACGACACCGACCAAGTCGCTGGTTATATTGAAACTGCTCTGGGCCGTTGCTGCTTTTACACTGTCCGCATACGCTTCCGCCGTCGGGATGGGCGGGATAAACGTGACTTCTGCCTTGGGGCAACCGCTGAAGGCAGACATAGAGCTGGTGATGGTCAACAAGGCCGAGAAGGCCAGCCTGGTCGCGCGCCTTGCATCGCCTGACGCTTACAGGGGCGCCGGGCTGGAATACCCTTATGGCAACAAGTTCAGATTCCAGATCGAGAGCCGCGCGAACGGCGAGTCGTATATCAAGGTGAGCAGCGCGCAGCCGGTCAATGATCCTTTTGTGAGCGTGCTGGTCGAGTTGACTTGGGCATCCGGCAAATTGTTGCGTGAATATACTTTCCTGCTCGATCCGCCGGACTATGTCGCAGAGCAACCTGCCGGGGCGGAAGTACAAGCCGTTGTGCCGCTGGCGGCCGAAGCCGCCGCCGGGCAGACTGAGACGGAGCGCAGGTACCAGCAGGAATGGATCGACTCTACCAAGGAGCAGGAGCAGCCCGCGCCGGCCGTTCCGGCGGGCGACAGGACCTCTGCGGCTGCAGCCGCGCAGAAAGCCGCTTCCAGCGTGGTAACGGGCGACATCACGGTCCGCCGCGGCGATACCCTGCACAAGATCGCCGTACAGAACAAGCCAGCCGACGTGAGCCTGGAGCACATGCTGGTCGCGTTATACCGTGCCAATGCGGATCAATTCGACGGCAAGAACATGAATCGCATCAAGTCCGGCAAGATCCTGCGCTTGCCCGACCAGGGCGAACTGATGGATGTGGCTCAATCCGATGCAGTGAAGGAAATCCGCGCCCAGACGTCCGACTGGAACGCCTACCGGCAGAAACTGGCCAGTGCCGCATCGGTCGCCAGCCAACCACAGGATACCCAGCAAGTCGCCACCGGGAAGATCGCCAGTTCGGTTGCCGACAAGGCGCCGGTTGCCAAGGAATCCGCCAAGGAGGTATTGAAGCTGTCCAAGGGCGAAGCTCCGGGAGACAAGGCTGCGGCGGGCGGCAAGTCCATGACCGCCGAGGACAAGAAGAATGCCGAGCAGGAAGATGCCATCGCCAAAGGCAAGAGCCTGAAGGAAGGGCAGGCGCGCGCCGCATTGCTGGAAGAGAACCTCAAGGACATGGAACGGCTTGCCCAGCTGAGATCCGAGGCTGCGGCGCTGGCAGCGCAATCCCAGGCTGCGGCATCCGAGGCTCCCGCTGCGGAATCCGCGGTCGCCGCCGCCAGCGAAGTCAAGCCGGCGCCCGTCGCAAAACCCAAACCGCAACCGGCGGTTGTGCCGCAACCTTCCCTGACGGATCAGATCCTTGGCGAGCCGCTTTATCTTGTTGGCGGTGCGGTGATCCTGCTCGGCCTGGGAGGTATCGGTTTTATATTGAGCCGGCGCAGGCAGGCTTCTTCCCGTGTTGCGGGCGGAGAGGAAACCAAAGATGAAGATATCGGCGCGAAGACCGGCCAGCTTACCGCACCGGCTGCGCCTTCTCCGGAAACCGGTGATTTCACCAGTGCGACAGGGATACATCCGGCGGCGGCTCCCGCCATGGATGATGTCGATCCGCTCAGCGAGGCGGATCTGTTCCTGAATTTCGGCCGCGATGCGCAGGCGGAGGAGATACTCAAGGAAGCCCTGCAGAACACACCGAACAATCACCAGATCCATCTCAAGTTGCTGGGTATTTACGCCAACCGTAAAGACCTGAACTCCTTCTCGGCCATCGCGCGCCAGCTGAAGGATTCCGGCGATGAGGATGCATGGCAGCAGGCTGCGGCAATGGGCCGCAGGCTCGAACCGAACAACCCGATGTATGGCGGCGGAACCATTGAAGATGCGGAGAGCGCGACCATGCAAACGACCGTATCCGAGGTGATGCCGGACTTTATCCTGGACGATACGGCAGTGGTGCAGGAAACGTCGGCCCCCGAGGTTGATTTTGATCTGGGCGATACGGCGGCAGTTGCCCCGTCGCCGGAGCAGGGCAGCACGGAAAAGACAGTGGTGTTTTCGGCTGAGGATGCGGAGGCGGCGCAAGCGGCAGCCATGGATTTCGACGTCACTTCCACCATCCCTCCGATGGCGGCGGACGAAACAGCGGAAGCTGCGCCGCCCAACATGGATGACCTGATATTCGATGTGACATCCACCCATCCTTCCGCTCCCGCAGCACAGGCGGAAGCCGTCGTGCCGCCGGAGGCCGCGCCGGCCGCGGATGGCGGCATGGAATTCACGCTGGACTTCCCGGTTGAGAAACCTGCACCGGCAGCACAGCCCGCCGAAACCGGTTTTGGGGGTATCAGCCTGAACCTGGATGACATCGGGGCTCCGGGCGAACCGGCATCGGGAGCCAAGGACGAGCATTGGCATGAGGTCGCCACCAAACTCGATCTGGCCAAGGCCTATCAGGAGATGGGTGATGCGGCCGGTGCGCGTGAGATCCTTGAGGAGGTCCTGCGCGAAGGTGATGAGGGGCAGCGTGAGGCAGCGCAATCCATGCTCAATCAGCTCGGCTGATCATGGTTCGGTGAGGACGGCAGCCCGCTACCGGGCTGCCGTTTTCTTTGGGGGCTTCCTTGCGGAGTGATCGATGAAGTTCCATCCCGCCGCGCAGATCCTGACCTGGTGTCTGCTGGTTGCCGCCATGCAGGTGCTGGCGCCCGGCACATTGCTGGTCACTGCCGGTGTGGTGCTGCCGGGCGCGTTCGTTGTTTCACGACACAAGTTCGCCCAGCTGGTGCGCCGCACCCGCTGGATCATGCTGTCACTGTTGCTGATCTACGCCTGGAGCACGCCCGGCCAGGCATTGCCCGAGGCGCTTGGCATATTCGGTCCGAGCCGCGAAGGATTGATCGACGGCTTGCTGCAACTGACACGCTTGCTGGCCGCGCTGGCCGCCCTGGCGATCCTGCTGGACCGCCTGCATCGCCAGCAGCTGATCGCCGGGCTTTATACCCTGTTCGCGCCCTTGCGCCTGATCGGGCTGTCGCGCGAGCGGCTCGCGGTGCGTCTGGCGTTGACCCTGCACTATGCCGAGGCGGCGATGTTGCGCGAGGCGCATGATTGGCGGGATGCCCTGCGCAGCCTGTTCGAGCCGCATGGCGAGGGCACGCGGCACATGGAGTTGCCGCTGTACCGTTTTGCCGTGGCGGATGCCTTGTTGTTGGCCGTTGCGTCGCTGATATTGTGGCTGGCGGCGAGATGAGGGTCGCGCTTGGGGTCGAGTATGACGGCCGCCCGTATTGCGGCTGGCAGAGCCAGCCCGATGTTCCCAACGTCCAGGACACCCTGCAACACGCGTTGAGCCGGATCGCCGGTGAAAACATTTCAGTTATTGCCGCAGGCCGCACCGACACCGGCGTGCATGCGCTGGAACAGGTGGTGCATTTCGACAGCAATGCGGAAAGACCGCTGTCCGCCTGGGTGCGCGGTGTGAATGCCCTGTTGCCGGACAGCATTGCGGTGCGCTGGGCGCATCCGGTGCCGGACGGGTTTCACGCGCGCTTCTCGGCGCACGGGCGCAGCTACCGTTACCTGTTGATCGACCGCCCGGTGCGCAGCGCCACCCATGCCGGCAGGGCGGGCTGGTTCCACTTGCCGCTGGATATCGCGGCGATGCAGGCTGCCGCACATTGCCTGCTCGGCGAGCATGACTTCAGCGCGTTCCGTGCGGCGCAATGTCAGGCCAAGTCGCCGGTCAAGCATTTGCGCCAACTGGACATCCGCCGCGCGGGCGAGATGCTGGTCTTCGATCTCAACGCCGATGCGTTCCTGCATCACATGGTGCGCAACATCGTCGGTTGCCTGGTGTATGTCGGCAAAGGGAAATACCCGCCGGGCTGGCTGGCGGAAGTGCTGGCCGGCCAGGAACGCCATCTTGCCGCGCCGACCTTTGCGCCGGATGGCTTATACTTGCGCCGCATTCAATACGAGGCGAAGTGGCGCCTGCCGCAAATGGAGAACGAGACTGTGTTGGGAGGGTTGCCGTGACGCGGATAAAGATCTGCGGCATCACCCGCGCGGAAGACGCGCAGGCCGCTGCGCAAGCCGGTGCGGATGCCGTCGGGCTGGTGTTCTACGGGTGCAGCCCGCGCCATGTGGGCATCGCCCAGGCTGCGCAACTGGCGGCTGTGCTGCCGCCGTTCGTCACGGGCGTCGGGCTGTTCGTCAACGCCGAAGCCGCTTTCGTGCGTGAGGTGCTGGCGCAGGTCCCGCTCGATCTGCTGCAATTCCACGGTGACGAGCCCCCGGGATATTGCGTGCAATTCGCCAGGCCCTATATCAAGGCGATCCGCGTCAGGGCCGGGGTGGATTTGCTACAATGCGCGTCCGATTTTCGCGGCGCCAGGGGTTTGCTGTTCGATGCTCATGTCGAAGGCGTGCCGGGCGGCACCGGCGCGACTTTCGACTGGAACCTGATCCCGCGATCGCTGCCGCTGCCGGTGATCCTGTCCGGCGGACTGGATGCGGACAATGTCGCGGCGGCGATCAGGCAAGTGCGGCCCTGGGCGGTGGACGTGTCGAGCGGCGTGGAGGCGGGCAGGGGCATAAAGGATGCGGCGAAGATCGTCCGCTTCATACAAGAGGTTAAACAGGAAGATGTACGATTACCCGGATAAGAGCGGCCACTTCGGGCCCTATGGCGGCATCTATGTCGCCGAGACGCTGATGGGCGCGCTGGAGGAACTGAACCAGGCCTACGAGAAATACCGCCATGATCCGGGATTCGTCGCCGAACTCAATTACGATCTCAAACACTATGTCGGGCGTCCCAGCCCGATCTACCACGCCAGGCATCTCTCCGAACATCTTGGCGGCGCGCAGATCTACCTGAAGCGCGAAGACCTCAACCATACCGGCGCGCACAAGGTGAACAACACCATCGGCCAGGCGCTGCTGGCCAGGCGCATGGGCAAGAAGCGCGTGATCGCGGAGACCGGCGCGGGGCAGCACGGCGTGGCGACCGCGACCGTGGCGGCGCGCTACGGCATGGAATGCGTGGTGTACATGGGCGCCGAGGATGTGCAGCGCCAGTCGCCCAACGTGTTCCGCATGAAGCTGCTCGGCGCGACCGTGGTGCCGGTGGAGAGCGGCTCGAAGACGCTCAAGGACGCGCTCAACGAGGCGATGCGCGACTGGGTGACCAACATCGAGAACACTTTCTACATCATCGGCACCGTGGCGGGACCGCATCCCTATCCGGCGATGGTGCGCGATTTCAATGCGGTCGTCAGCAAGGAGGCGGTGGCACAGATGCCGGAGCTGGCGGGTCGCCAGCCGGATGCGGTGGTCGCCTGCGTCGGCGGCGGCTCCAACGCGATGGGCGTGTTCTACCACTACATCGACATGCCCGGCGTGAAGCTGGTCGGCGTGGAGGCGGGCGGGTACGGTCTTGCCAGCGGCAAGCATGCCGCGCCGCTCACCGCCAACAGCCCGGTGGGCGTGCTGCACGGCAACAAGACCTATCTGATGCAGGATGCCGACGGGCAGATCATCGAGACGCATTCCATCTCGGCGGGACTGGATTATCCGGGCGTCGGCCCGGAACACGCCTGGCTGAAGGACAGCGGGCGCGCCGAATATGTCGCCATCGACGACGACGAGGCGCTTGATGCGTTCGATGCGTTGTGCCGCTACGAGGGCATCATCCCGGCGCTGGAATCCAGCCACGCGCTGGCGCACGCGATGAAGATCGCACCGGCGATGGGCAGGGACAAGGTGCTGCTGGTCAACCTGTCCGGGCGCGGGGATAAAGATATAAATACGGTGGCCCGCCTCAAAGGGATTACGCTATGAGCCGCATTCAGACTTCTTTCGACAAGCTCAAGCAGCACAAGCGCAAGGCGCTCATCCCGTTCTTCACCGCGGGCGACCCCACTCCGGCGCTCACCGTGCCGCTGCTGCACGCGCTGGTGGAGGCGGGAGCGGACATCATCGAACTCGGCGTGCCGTTCTCCGACCCGATGGCGGACGGCCCGACCATCCAGCGCGCCTCCGAGCGTGCGCTCAAGCACCGCGTCGGCCTGCATCACGTGCTGGACATGGTCGCAGAATTCCGCCGCGGCAATGCCGCCACACCCATCGTGCTGATGGGTTACGGCAATCCCATCGAGGCGATGGGCTGGGAGACCTTTGCGCAGCGTTGCGCCGAAGCGGGCGTGGACGGTGTGCTGACCGTGGACTTCCCGCCGGAAGAAGGCCACGAGGCGTTCGCCCATCTGACCAGGCACGGCATCGACCCGATCTTCCTGCTCGCGCCGACCAGCACCGATACGCGCGTGGAGCGCGTCGCCAGACAGGCGCGCGGCTATGTGTATTACGTGTCGCTGCGGGGCGTGACCGGCGCGGGGCACTTGGACCTGGCCGCCATCGAGCAGAAGATCCCGCAACTGCGCAGGCATATCCAGTTGCCGATCGGCATCGGCTTCGGCATCCGCGATGCCGCGACCGCGCTGGCGGTGGCGAAGCTGAGCGACGGGGTGGTGGTGGGCAGCCGCATCGTCCAGGAGATCGAGAACTCCACGGAGCAGAGCGTCGTCGCCAATGTGGGCAAACTGGTCAGGGAATTGAGGCAGGCCGTGGATCAGGCATAAGGAGAAGAGAACATGAGCTGGTTTCAGAAATTATTGCCGCCCAAGATCAAGCGCCGCGAGAGCGAGGCGAAGAAGAGCGTGCCGGAAGGCCTGTGGCACAAGTGCCCGAACTGCCAGGCGGTGCTGTACCACTCCGATCTGGAGAAGAACCAGGGCGTCTGCCCGAAGTGCCACCACCATCACCGCATCGGCGCCCGCGCCCGGCTGGACCTGCTGCTCGACGGCGAGGGCCGTTTCGAGATCGGCGCGGAAGTGCTGCCGCTCGACACCCTCAAGTTCAAGGACAGCCGGAAGTATTCGGAACGCCTCGTCGCTGCCAGAAAAAGCACCGATGAAGACGACGCGCTGGTGGTGATGCAGGGCAGCATCCATGCGGTGCCGGTGGTCGCCGCGGCATTCGAGTTCAACTTCATGGGCGGCTCAATGGGTTCGGTGGTCGGCGAGCGCTTCGTGCGCGGCGTGCAGGTCGCGCTGGAGCAGCAATGCCCGTTCATCTGCTTCGCCGCCAGCGGCGGCGCGCGCATGCAGGAAGGCCTGCTGTCGCTGATGCAGATGTCCAAGACCTGCGCCGCGCTCACCCAGCTCAGCCAGGCGCAGCTGCCGTTCATCTCGGTGCTGACCGATCCGACCATGGGCGGCGTGTCCGCCAGCTTCGCCTTCATGGGCGACGTGGTGATCGCCGAACCTGGCGCGCTGATCGGCTTCGCCGGTGCGCGCGTGATCCAGCAGACGGTGCGCGAGACCCTGCCGGAAGGCTTCCAGCGCGCGGAATTCTTGCTCGAACACGGCGCGGTGGACATGATCGTGGACCGGCGCGAGATGAAGAACCAGCTGGCGACGTTGATCACCCTGCTGACCAAGCAGGCGGCGGTGGCGGAGATCGAGGCGGCCTGACCCGGTGTTCCATTACGCGCTAAAAGTCGGGATTTCCGCATTGGTCATCGTGGCGATAACGGAAATCGCCAAACGCAGCAGTGGTTTCGCCGCACTGCTTGCCGCGCTTCCTCTGGTCTCGCTGCTGGCGTTCGTCTGGCTGCATATCGAAGGGGCAAAACCCGAGCATATCGCCGAGATTTCCGGCCAGATATTCTGGCTGGCGCTGCCTTCGCTGGTCTTGTTCCTGCTGCTGCCGTTGTTGTTCAAACAGGGTATCGGATTCTGGCTCAGCCTGGCGCTTTCTATTTTGGCTACTGCCGCTTGTTACTTTGCCTTGTTGCCTTTGCTGCGCAAGTTCGGGGTACAGTTGTGAGGGCTGAATCTTCGACATGCCCAAGATATTAGCTGACTGGCTTGCCCACCTCGAATCCCTGCACCCCAAAACCATCGCGCTCGGCCTGGAGCGCGTCGCGCAGGTCAAACAGCGGCTCAACCTCGAGCCTGACTTCCCCATCATCGTGGTCGGCGGCACCAACGGCAAGGGCTCGGTGTGCGCGATGCTGGAATCCATCCTGCACGCCGCTGGCTACCGCGTCGGCTGCTACACCTCACCGCACCTGCTGTGCTACAACGAGCGCGTGCGTATCGCCAGACAGCAGGCGAGTGATGCGGAGCTGTGCGCCGCTTTCGAGAAAGTCGAGAGGGCCAGAGCAGGCAACTCTGTGCGTACCGTTGAAGAATCGTCGCGAGCAAGTCGGGATGCAAGGAGCCGCACAACGAGCGACGAGACATATCATGAAGATAGGCGAGGAACGAGTGAGCACGCGACACAGGAGATCGACTGCGCAGTGGGTTATTCAGCGGTTCCGCTCACCTATTTCGAGTTTGGCACCCTGGCCGCGATGCAGTTGTTCATCGAACACGAGGTGGAGGTCGCGATCCTTGAGGTGGGGCTGGGCGGCAGGCTGGATGCGGTGAACGTGTTCGATGGCGACTGCGCGGTGGTGACCAGCGTGGACATCGATCACACCGATTACCTCGGCGGGACGCGCGAAGCGATCGCCTTCGAGAAGGCCGGCATCTTCCGTTCCGGCCATGTGGCGATCTGCGCGGACGGCGATGTGCCGCAGGCGCTTGCCGGACATGCCGGGAAGATCGGCGCCGAGCTGTGGCGCATCGGCAGCGAGTTCGGCTTCACGGCACATCAGGGCCAGTGGGATTTCCGCAGCAAGGTCGGCACACGCGCCGCGCTGCCCCATCCGGCGCTGCGCGGCGCGTTCCAGTTGCACAATGCCAGTGCCGTGCTGGCGGCGCTGGATGCGCTGAAGGAGAAATTGCCGGTGAGCATGGAAGCGGTGCGGCGCGGGCTGGTCGAGGTGCGCCTCGCGGGGCGTTTCCAGGTCGTGCCGGGCCGTCCGCAGATCATCCTCGACGTGGCACACAATCCGCATGCGGCGCGCTCGCTGGCGCAGAATCTTGCCGACCTGCCGCCTTGTCCGCACACTTTCGCGGTGTTCGCGATGCTCAAGGACAAGGACATGGCGGGGGTGGCGGCGGCGCTCGATGCGCATATCGGCACCTGGCTGGTGGCGGGCATAGACGCGCCGCGCGGCGCGACCGCAGCGGAACTGGCGCAAGCGCTGCAAAACGCCGGTGTGCACGGGAATGTCCGAACCTTTCCTGGCGTCGGCGATGCATTGCGTTATGCCTGCAACGCGGCGGGTGAAAATGATAGAATCGCCGCCTTCGGATCGTTCTATACGGTGTCAGAAGCGATGGCGGCAAGAGGGCTGCACGTCGCTTGACCAAAGAATCCAACAGGCGAGGTCTGGGTATGGCAAAACAGCTTACCGACGATGAACTGAATCTCAGGCGCAAGGCGCGCCGCCGTCTGATCGGGGCGATTGCGCTCACGCTGGCGGTGGTGGTGATACTGCCGATGGTGCTGGACAGCGAGCCCAAGCCCACCGGACAGGATATCGAGTTGCGCATCCCGGCCCCCGACAAGGCCGGCGAATTCGTTCCGGGCGTGGCGATTTCCGAA
Source organism: Gallionella sp. (assembly GCA_044230015.1). GTDB lineage: Bacteria > Pseudomonadota > Gammaproteobacteria > Burkholderiales > Gallionellaceae > Gallionella. Next base: position 18,737 of record JBGARW010000044.1, read on the forward strand.
GTGCCGGGAGTTTCGCCGCTTGCCGCTTCCGCGGTCGAGGCCGCACCGGTTCCGCCGACCGCCCCTGTGGTTGCCGCATCCGGGGTGGTACAGGACAAACCGGCTGCCGCACCGGTCTCACCTGTCGCGGCGCCGGGCAAGATGCAGCCTGTCGCCGACAAACAGCCGGAAGCAAAGGCCGTGGAGTCGAAGAGCCGGGAATCGAAAAATACCGGCAAGCCGTCCGGCACGGAAAGTTTTGTCGCGCAGGTCGGCGCCTACACCAATCCCGACACCGCGAGGCAGGAGGCGGAGCGGCTGAAGAAACTGGGCTTCAAGGCCTACACGGAAAAAGCCGGCGACAAGACCCGCGTGCGCGTGGGGCCGTATGCGGAGCGCGACAAGGCCGAGAAGGTGCGCCAGTTGCTGGAGAAACACGGGCTGCACCCGGTGGTGACTAACAGCAAATGACCGGGTTCGACTTCGCTGTCATGGCGATATTGCTGGTCTCTCTGTTGTTCGGTGTGTGGCGCGGTCTGGTCTACGAAGTGCTGTCGCTGGTGGGCTGGCCGGTTGCGTTCGTGCTGAGCAAGTTGTTCGCCGGCAGCGTCGCGCCGATGATGCCGGGGGCGCAGGAAACGGTCAGGGTCGCGCTGGCATACACCGTGGTGTTCGTCGCCGCATTGATCGCCTGGGGCGTGCTGGCATGGCTGCTTTCCAGGCTGGTGAAGGCGGTCGGGCTGGGCTTGCCGGACAGGGTGCTGGGCGGATTGTTCGGCGTGTTGCGCGGTGTGCTGGTGATACTCGTGCTGGTGTGGCTGGCCGGATTGACGCATATCCCGGAACAGCCGTTCTGGCGCGCCGCGCAGACGAGCAGAACGGCGGAAGATGCCGCCTTGCTGGCCAAGGCATGGTTGCCGGACGACATCGCGC